>NZ_JAUNSF010000060.1 GCF_030539355.1 Sutterella sp. | reverse complement strand
CACTAGTCATATTCGTCATCCTGCTTCTGCTGCTGGGCGCCATGCCCGCGCTGAAGCGCATCGGTCTCGGGCGTCTTCCCGGAGACCTCAACTTCACGCTTCTCGGCAGAAGGATCGAGCTTCCCTTCATGAGCACGATCCTGCTCGCCGTGCTCGCGCTCATTCTCGGGAAGCTTCTCTTCTAGTCCGTCCAGACGGACGCGACCGCCGCCTCGCGGGCGGCGAGAACGCGCGCTGGGATCTCGCGGGGGTTCGCCGTGGCCTTCGCGATGGCGCCGGCATCCACACTGATCCAGGCTTCGAGCGCTCTCTCGAGCTTCACCGTCGGGGCCGCCCCCGGGGCGGGCAGGATCGCGTGTTCTCTTGCGAAAAGAATCTCCCGCATGCGGTCGGTGCGCCTCAGCGCATCCGCACGGCGAAAGAGCAGAGAGACCTCCTCGGGCGTGCCGACGGAGGCGATCGCGTCAACCGCGCCGCCGAGGATCGAGGCGAGTCCCTGGGCGTCCGCGCTCGCTCGCATGCGCGCGAGAAAGCCCTTCGCGGCAGCGCCGTCGGGGAGGGCGCAGGCAAGGAGCGCGAGCCTCATCGAGGTGGAGCAGCCCGCGCGGCAGGCGCGGTGGATGCGGGCGCGCACAGGGGCCGAAAGGCGCACGTCATGGAAGAGCCGCTCCCAGAGGCCGCAGGCCTCGAGAACGTCAAGCATCCGGCAGGGAACGGGGGTGGCGAGACCCTTCACGAACTCGGCGAGCACGCGCTCGGCGACGAGGGCGTCGGCCTCGCCGGCCTCCACCATCGAGCGCATCAGCGCCATCGTCTCCGGGGCCACGGAGAAGCCCGGGAAGCGGGCGGCGAAGCGCGCGGTGCGCAGGATGCGGACGGGATCCTCGGCGAAGGCCTCGCTCACATGGCGCAGGATGCCGCGCTCAAGGTCGCGCACGCCGCCCCAGGGATCCGTGAGGTTTCCCTCGCGGTCCATCGCGATCGCGTTGATCGTGAGGTCGCGCCGGCGCAGATCCTCCTCGAGCGTCACGTCGGGCGCGGCATGAAAGACAAAGCCGTGGTATCCCGGCGCGGTCTTGCGCTCGGTGCGCGCGAGCGCGTACTCCTCGTGCGTCCTCGGGTGCAGGAAGACGGGGAAGTCCCCGCCCACGGGCTGGTAGCCGCGGGCGAGCATCGCCTCGGGCGTCTCGCCCACGACGACCCAGTCACGGTCGCCCGGGGTGACGGGCGTGCCGCGTTTCGAGAGAAGCGTGTCGCGGACATAGCCGCCGACGGAGTAGATCTGCATGGGAAAAAGTCAGGGGAAAGGGGAGGGTGCTCAGGGCAGATCCATGGCCTTCCCGGTGGCCGGCCCGACCTTGCCGAGGAATTCCGTGAAGCTGCGGATCGGCTTCTCGCCGAACCAGGAATAGGTGTGCATGTTCGAGAGGACGTTCTTCACGTACTCGCGGGTCTCGAAGTACGGAATGGTCTCGATGAAGACCGGAGCGTCCATCGCCTTGCCGTTCAACGCCTCGCGCCAGATGCGGGCGCGCTTCGGGCCGGCGTTGTAGGCGGCGGTGGCCAGAATGTAGCTTCCCTCGGCGTCCTCGGCGAGCATGTGGAGGTACGCCGTGCCGAGCACGAGGTTCATCTCGAGTTCGGTGAGGCTGCTGTGGCGGTAGTTCTTGATGCCGAGTTTCTTCGCCGTCCACTTGGCCGTGGCCGGCATGATCTGCATCAGGCCCCTCGCGCCCACGGCCGAGCTCACCGCCGGGATGAAGCGCGATTCCTGCCGGATGAGGCCGTAGACCCAGGAGGAGGGCAGGGACTGCGCCTCGCTCGCGCGCTCGATGAGCGTGAGGTGCGGGCGCGGATAGCGCTGCTCGATCACGACGAGGTCCGTGCCGCTGCGGTCGCTCGTGTTGATCATGCGGTGGATGAGGTGCTCCTGGCGGGCGTATGCCGCGAGCGCGATGCGCCCCTGCGGGGTGATGCCGCGCATGGCCCAGTTCCATTCACGGTGGCCGTCGGAGAACATCTTGAGCCGGTAGAAGGCCTTGGCGCGCTCGATGGAGGGGTTCTTCCCCCAGGCGAGAATCTCGGCGCGGGCAGGCATCTCCTTCGGGGGCTTCGCAAAGGCGCAGGGGCGCCCGAGGCGCTCCGCGGAGAGCTTGCCGTAGAAACTGATGCGGTCGGCGAGCTTCGCGTACTCGGCGCGGGCGGCCTTCCTGAGGCCCCGGGCCTCGAGCGCACGGCCCCGCCAGTAGATCCAGGTTTCCTCCGAGCGCACGGAGGAGGGGAGCATGTCAATGAGACGGCTCACCGCCGCCCACTCTCCCTCGCGCATCGCCGCGCGTGCCCGCCAGGCGATGAGCTGCTCGACGTTGGAGACCGCCAGGGGTTGCTCCTTGAGCGCGTTTTCGTTTGCATGCCGGAAGTATTCCCAGGCCTTCGGATCCAGCCGGGAGACGGCCGTGTAGCCGATGCGCGTCCAGACGAGCGAGCGCCAGAAGCTCGAGGCCCTGGGATCGACCGCAGCCGTGGCGAGCTTCGCGGCCATCTCTGGGTTGGTGCGCGAGAGGCGGAGCGCCGCGAAGACGGCGAGACGGGCCTTCAGCTTCTTCGGGTTCTTCTGGCGTCGGAACCAGTTCTCGGGGCGGTCGAGAATGCGGCCGAGCTCCGCGCGGGATGCGGGGAGGTCCGAGAGGGAGACGGACTCAAGCGCCCGCTTCGTCTCCCGGTTCGCGCCCTTCTGCAGGAGCAGGATCACGCGCGTCCAGCGCCAGCTCGGGTCGGCCCGGCCGATCGCGTCGCCGAGCATCTGGAAGGCGTTTCTCGAGACGGGTCCCGCGTCGCGGTAGAGCGTCTTCGCCGCGAGGAGTGCCTTCGCGATGCCGCGCTTTTGCTCAACGGCGTATTCCAGGTCGTGATAGTGCTTCCAGGCGGCGAGCTCCGGCTCGTCCCTGTTCCAGACGAGGCGGTTGTAGAGCGCGTCGTAGCGGGCCTTGGAGACGTGTTCGCCCGCGAGTTTCAGGTACTCCATCACCGCGTTCTCGGCGATGTACTCGCCCTTGTGGCGTGCGAGGAAGGCGTCGAGGCGCTTTCCCAGGGCAAGGTCCTCGGGCGTCTTCTTCACGTCGAGCAGAATGTCCCAGAGCTCGGCGTAGCCCTCGAGCGGATGGCCGGCGAGCTGCGGCAGGATCTTCCGGAAGTCCTTGGCACGGCCCTGAGAGTAAAAGCGTCTCGCGTCCTGGAAGAGCAGGTCCTGAGGCCCCGGCTCGGGGCCTGCGGAAAGCTCATCGAGCGGGTCGTCCACGGGCTTCGCGATGAGCGAGGCCACGACGTCGCCGGCGGCATTGGCCGCCTCGGTTTCCGACGATTTTGCCGGTTCCTTGAACGCTTCGTCGACGGGCTTGATCACCTCCTCGGGCGTGATGCCGACGGTGGAGTGCTCCTCCCAGACTGTCTCGGAGTCCTCACGGTCGCGCAGTGACTGCAGGCGCTCCTCCACCGGAACGGTGACGGAGCGCGGCGTGGTCTGTGCGGCCTTCTCGGCCGCCTCCGCCTCGAGCGCCTCGGCCACCGCCGGCGTGAGGGGCCCGGGCATGTCGTATGCGGGGTCCGCTGCGAGGGAGGGTGCCGTGACTGCTAGGAGCACGAGCGTGATCGGGGTGAGTCTGGGATGCTTGGACATGACCGGGGAGAAGCGTCGGAAGGCCGGGATGATGTGAGGGAATTGGCCCGGGCTTCTTGAGGCGGCCCGTGTCCGAGTGTCAATATAGCGGAGAGCCGCGCCGGAATTTCCGCCACTTTCGACGTATTCCTTTTCAGGCGCGGGATATTTTTTGTTTCAAAGGAGTTCAGCCGTGGTGCTGGCCGAGGAAAAGCGCCGGGTGCGCAGAGAGATGGGGGCGCTCCGCCGCGAGGCGGGGCTCACGCGCGAGGGGGCGCTGCTCGAGGTGCTCGCCCGTCGCCTTGAGGCTGACGCGGACATTCGCGTGCTCGGCATCTATCAGCCGATCAGAAGCGAGCCCGATGCGGGAGCGGTCTTCGCGAAGTGGTGCGGGGCCTCGCCCGCGCGCTCGCTTGCGCTCCCCTGGTGCCTCAACCGCGACGCGTCCGAGATGGAGTACCGCCTCTGGCTGCCGGGCGAGGCGCTTCGGCCCGACGCGGCGGGGATTCCCGCCCCGGCGGGCGCGCAGGTGGTTCCGGACGCGCTCGTCATTCCCTGCCTCGGCTGGTCGCGCACGAGAAAGCGCCTCGGCTACGGCGGCGGGTACTTTGACCGCTACATCGCCCGGCTCGCCGCCTCGGGGAGCAGGCCCCGGCTGATCGGCGTCGCCTACCGCATCTGCGAGGTCGAGGAATCCCTCTTCGAGGCGCACGACCTGCCGCTCGACGAGATCGTCACCGACGAGGGCGTCTTTTAAAAACGAAAACCCCGGGACTTCAGAAATCCCGGGGTTTTCGGTCACTGACAGGAAGGGGCGCGGCGCTCCCTCAGGTCAGGCATCAGTAGCGGTAGTTCTCCGACTTGTACGGACCTTCCTTCTTCACGCCGATGTAGGCGGCCTGCTCGTCGGTGAGCTCGGAGAGCTCGGCGTTGAGGCTCGTGAGCTGCAGACGGGCGACCTTCTCGTCGAGGTGCTTCGGGAGGATGTAGACACCCACCGGGTACTTGTCGTGGTGGCAGAAGAGCTCGATCTGGGCGAGCGTCTGGTTCGCGAACGACGAGCTCATCACGTAGGACGGATGGCCGGTGGCGCAGCCGAGGTTCACGAGGCGGCCCTCGGCGAGCAGGATGATGCGGTTGCCCGACGGGAGGGTGATGTGATCAACCTGCGGCTTGATGTTGTCCCACTTGTACTGGCGCATCGAGGCGACGTCGATCTCGCTGTCGAAGTGGCCGATGTTGCAGACGATCGCCTCGTTCTTCATGGCGATCATGTGCTCGTGCGTGATGACGCGGACGTTGCCGGTGGCGGTCACGAAGATGTCGGCCTTGTCCTTGGCCCAGTCCATCGTGACGACGCGGTAGCCCTCCATGGCGGCCTGCAGCGCGCAGATCGGATCGATCTCAACGACCCAGACCTGGGCGGAGAGGGCGCGCAGAGCCTGGGCGCAGCCCTTGCCCACGTCGCCGTAGCCCACGACGACGGCGACCTTGCCGGCGACCATCACGTCGGTGGCGCGCTTGATGCCGTCGACGAGCGACTCGCGGCAGCCGTAGAGGTTGTCGAACTTCGACTTCGTCACGGAGTCATTGACGTTGATGGCGGGGATGCGCAGCTCGCCGCGCTCGTGCATCTGATAGAGACGGTGCACGCCCGTGGTGGTCTCCTCGGAGACGCCGAGGATCTTCTCGAGGCGCTTGGAGTACCAGTGCGGATCGGCCTTGAGGTGCTCGGCGATCGCGGCGAAGAGGGCGGTCTCCTCCTCGCTCGTCGGGTGGGCGATGACGGAGGGATCCTTCTCGGCGCGCGAGCCGAGGTGAAGGAGCAGCGTGGCGTCGCCGCCGTCGTCGAGGATCATGTTGGAGAAGCCGCCGTCAGGCCACTCGAAGATGCGGTGCGTGTAGTTCCAGTACTCCTCGACGGACTCGCCCTTGCGCGCGAAGACGCTCACGCCGTCCTTGACGATCGCGGCGGCGGCATGGTCCTGGGTCGAGAAGATGTTGCAGCTCGCCCAGCGGACCTCGGCGCCGAGCGCCGTGAGGGTCTCGATCAAGACGGCGGTCTGGATCGTCATGTGCAGCGACCCCGAGATGCGGGCGCCCTTCAGGGGCTGGCTCGCGGCGTACTCGCGGCGGATGGCCATGAGGCCGGGCATCTCAACCTCGGCGATCTGAATTTCCTTGCGGCCCCAGTCGGCGAGACCGAGGTCGGCGATGATGTAGCTGTCAGTAGCTTGCATTTCGAATGCGTTCCGTTTCGGTGAAAGAAGCGAGCGCCGTTTGAAGAAAAGTCAGACTGACCCCGAGCCTCGCGGATCCGGGCGGGAAGCCCGGAGGCCGTCGCAGCGCTCCTCGGGGTGCGCGTCGAAGGTGTGGCGGTGAGGGCGCCCGGGAGGACCCCCTCAAAACACGAAAGGCGGCATTATACGCCGCCTTTCTGTCTGATTATTCAGAAAAAATCAGAATTGCCGGAGGAGCGATTCTCAGGCCTCCTCGTCCTCGCGGAAGCTCTCGAGCGCGGCGACGACCGCCTCGCGCGAGACGCCTTCGCAGAGCGTCACGGGGGCGTCGGCCAGAGCCGTCTCGCCCTCGTTCTTGAGGCGCCCGACCCAGACGCCGGCGTCACGGCCGGACTCGAAGGCGGTGGAGAGGAAGAGCTCCTCGCCATCGGCGCTGATGAGCTTGAAGTAGAACTTGCCGTCCTTCTCGCGGTACTGCTTGAAGGTGGCGCGGGCCTTCTTCTGTGCCTTCTTCTCGGCCTTGACCGCGCCGGAGAGCTCCGTGAAGCTCCTCAGGCCGCAGGCGTGGCGCAGGCGGTCCATGAAGGGGCCGGAGATCGCGCGGGCCTTGCGGGCGCCCTGCTGCATGATCTCCTCGACCTCGGCCGGGTGGGCCATGAGGTTCTCGTAGCGGGCGCGCATCGGGCCGATCTCGGCGTCGATCTTCTCGGCGAGGCGCTTCTTCGCCTCGCCCCAGCCGAGGCCGTCGCGCAGCTCGGCGCGGAAGGCGGCCTGTTCCTCGGGCGTCGCGAAGGCGTCGTAGATCACCGTGAGCGAGGTGCTGTCCGGATCCTTCGGCTCGCCGGGCTGCTTGCTGTCGGTGACGATGCGGGCGATGGCGGCGTCGAGCGCGGCGCGGCCGCCCTCGAAGAGCGGGATGACGTTGTTGTAGCTCTTGCTCATCTTGCGGCCGTCGAGGCCCGGGAGCACCTCGATGGCGCTGCCGCCGGTGGCCTGCGGCATCACGAAGAAGGGCTCGTCGGCGGGCGCGTAGAGATTGTTGAAGCGGGCGGCGGCGTCGCGGGCCATCTCGAGGTGCTGGAGCTGGTCATGGCCGACCGGGACCTCGTGGGCGTTGAACATCAGGATGTCCGCGGCCATCAGCACGGGGTAGGAGAAGAGGCCCATCGAGACGTCGGCGTCCGGGTCGCGGCCAGCGGCCGTGGCGGCGTCGACGGCGGCCTTGTAGGCGTGGGCGCGGTTAAGGAGCCCCTTCGACATCACGCAGTCGAACATCCAGCAGAGCAGCGGAATCTCCGGGATGTCGCTCTGGCGGTAGAAGGTGACGTGGTCCGGATCAAGGCCCGCGGCAAGCCAGGTCGCGGCGATCTGCATGCGGCTTCTCTCGATGCGGGCGGGATCCTGGCACTTGATGAGGGCGTGCAGGTCCGCGAGGAAGAAGAAGCTGTCAACGTCGGGTTTGCGGCTGTCCTGGATCGCCGGGCGGATGGCGCCGACGTAGTTGCCGATGTGCAGGGTGCCGGTCGTGTTGATGCCGGTGAGAACGCGCTTTCTGGTCATGTCTTGAGCGGAAATGAGGGGGAAACTGGTGCAGGGCTGCGCTCGGGCGGAGTGCCCGCGGCAGGCGCAGAAATCAATCATAGAGAATCCGTCCGGGCGGTGCGCGGGGCACGGGACCGGGTGGCCTCATAAATGAAAGCGGGCGGCGGTTTCTGCTTAGAGAAACTTCGCCGCCCGTGAGGCGTGAAGGCTTCAGTCAGATCTCAGAGGATCAGAGACCGGCCTCGGCGCGCAGGATCTCGGCCTTGTCGGTCTTCTCCCACGTGAATTCAGGCTCCTCGCGGCCGAAGTGGCCGTAGGCGGCGGTCTTCGAGAAGATCGGACGGCGCAGGTCGAGCATCTGGATGATGCCGCGCGGACGCAGGTCGAAGTTGCGGCGCACGAGCTCGGCGATCTTCTCGTCGGGGATGCGGCCGGTGCCGTTGGTGATGACGGTCACGTTCATCGGCTCGGCGACGCCGATCGCGTAGGCGACCTGCACGAGGCAGTTCGTGGCGAGACCGGCGGCGACGATGTTCTTCGCGACGTAGCGGCAGGCGTAGGCGGCCGAGCGGTCAACCTTCGTGGCGTCCTTGCCCGAGAAGGCGCCGCCGCCGTGCGGGCAGTAGCCGCCGTAGGTGTCGACGATGATCTTGCGGCCCGTGAGACCGCAGTCGCCCTGCGGACCGCCCACGACGAAGCGGCCGGTCGGGTTGATGAGGAACTT
Source organism: Sutterella sp. (assembly GCF_030539355.1). Lineage (GTDB taxonomy): Bacteria > Pseudomonadota > Gammaproteobacteria > Burkholderiales > Burkholderiaceae_F > Sutterella. The sequence goes on along the minus strand of NZ_JAUNSF010000060.1, from coordinate 9,796 downwards.
CGTGTCCTTGAGCCACTCGGCGGGGATGACCGGGCGGACGATGCTCTCGATGATCGCCTCGGTGAACTCGGGCTTCATCTTGTCGCCGTCGGACATCTCCGGCGCGTGCTGCGAGGAGATGACGATCGTGTCGATGCCGACGGGCTTGCCGTCACGGTAGCGCATCGTCACCTGGCTCTTGGCGTCCGGGCGCAGGAAGGGCAGGGTGCCGTTCTTGCGGACCTTGCTCTGCTGCTCCATCAGACGGTGGGCGTAGTAGATCGGGGCCGGCATGAGGGTCGGCGTCTCGGTGCAGGCGTAGCCGAACATCAGGCCCTGGTCGCCGGCGCCGAGGTTGAGCTCGTCGTCCATGGCGTGGTCGACGCCCTGGGCGATGTCGGAGGACTGCTTGTCATAGCCCACGAGCACGGAGCAGCCGCGGTGGTCAATGCCGTATTCGGTGTTGTCGTAACCGATTTTCTTGAGCACGCTGCGCGTCAGACCGATGTAGTCGACGTTCGAGGCGGTGGTGATCTCGCCGGCGAGCACCACGAGGCCCGTGGTGCAGAGCGTCTCGGCGGCGACGCGGCTCATCGGGTCGCCCGCGAGGCACGCGTCAAGGACGGCGTCCGAGATCTGGTCGGCGACCTTGTCCGGATGCCCTTCGCTCACTGATTCGGAAGTAAAAAGATATTCGCTGGCCATGGCCAATTAACACTCCAGATGATTGGGAGGGAGAAGCGCTCTGCGCATTGGTCTTGGCTCCAAGCGGGAGACGCTTTAGCGGTATTTCTTGTCTTTCGCCCCGCAAGTTGTCCTGTTAACTCGGCGAACGCGCGCAATCATACCCCAGTCGCCATTAACGGATGCTGATGAAAACCAAAGTAGGAGAGGGCGGGGGCGACGGAATCGGAGTGAGCGTTCACTCTCCGCGCCGGAGAGCTCGGTGTTCCGGTAAGTATGCGGCCGCATTAAAATTAACCAATTTGCTCCTGCTCACTTATATACGCAGGCCCCGCGCTCAAACGGAGACAGTCCCCGCATGCAATGGCTAATCGCGCTCGTCGCCAAGCTCCCGCTCGGTTTCCTGCAGTTCTTCGGCGCCGTCGTCGGAGAAATCACCTTCTGGGTTTCGCCGGGCTACCGCAGACGCACGCGTGAGAATCTCAGAGCCGCCGGATACACCGACGACAAGCACCTTTTCCCCCGCGTCGGCCGCAACGCCGGCCGTCAGGCGATGGAAAGCGCCTGGGTCTGGTACCGCCCCGTCGACACGGTCATGAAGCATGTGCATGTCGCCCCCGGCGTCGAGGAGATGATCGGCGAGGCGATGAGAAGCAAGCAGCCGATCGTCTTCATGACCCCGCACGTGGGGTGCTTCGAGGTGCTGCCCGTGTGGCTCGCCGCGACCTTCTTCGAGGAGACCGGCCGCAACATCACGATTCTCTTCCGCCCGCCGAGGAAGAGGATCCTGCAGAACCTCGTGAAGGAAGCGCGTCAGGCGCCGGGCATCGAGGCGGTCCCGACCAATGTCACGGGCGTGAAGCACGTCATCCGCAACCTGCGCAAGGGCCACACGTTCGGGGCGCTCCCCGACCAGGTCCCGAGCAACGGTGACGGCGTCTGGGCGAACTTCTTCGGGCGCCCCGCCTGGACGATGACGCTCCCCAATCGCGTCGCGAAGCAGTTCGACGCGGTGCGCATCTTCGCCTGGGGCATCCGCTCGGGCGACGGCTGGCGGCTCGAGGCCGAGCGCTGGGACGAGCCCCTGACCGGCGACCCCGCGGCCGACGCCCGCGCCATGAACCGCAAGATCGAGGAGATCATCCGCAGGATGCCCGAGCAGTACGCGTGGAGCTACAACCGCTACAAGAGACCCGCGGGCACGCCGCCCCCGGAGTCCATCACCGCTGAAGGAAGTGCACCCTGATGTCCTTTAATGAAGCAATGTCGCGCTGCTGGGTGAAGATCGTCGAGAGCTTCCACTGGCTGCCGATGCCGGCCCGCAGGGCGCTCGCCGGCGCCGCCGGCGCGATTTTCTGGCACGCCGTACCCAAGCGCCGTCATGTGATCCTCACGAATCTGCGCCTGTGCTTCCCCGAGAAGACCGAGGAGGAGCGCGTGGTGCTCGCCCGCAAGGTCTACCGGCGCCTCGCGCGCGCGGCGATCGACCACGGCACGCTCTGGAAGGGGTCCGCGGAGGAACTGCAGCGCTTCGTCACGTTCACGGGCCTCGAGCACCTTCTCAACGAGGAGAACCGTCCGGTCATCGTCGTCTCCCCGCATTTCTGCGGCCTCGACGCCGCGGGCATCGCGCTCAACACCTATGTGCGCGGCGTGTCGCTCTATCAGACCCAGAGCAACAAGGTCTGGGACGAGGCGCTCCTCAGGGGGCGCCTGCGCTTCAGCAATCCCGTCCTCGTCGCCAAGACCGGCAACGATGATCTGAGGACCGTGATGAAGTCGATGCGCGAGGGACTTCCGTTTTACTATCTGCCCGACATGGACCACGGGCGCCGCAACTCGATCTTCGTGCCGTTCTTCGGCATCAGCGCGGCGACGATCCCGATGGTGTCGAGGCTCGCGCGCGTCACGCGCGCCAAGGTCATGTGGTGCATCGCCACGATGACCCACGACGGCTACAGCGTGGAGCTCTCGGCTCCGCTCGAGAACTTCCCGACGAAGGATCCGGAGGCCGACACGCGCCGGATCAACGAGGAGCTCGAGGCCTACATCCGCCGCCATCCCGACCAGTACCTCTGGGTGCACCGACGCTTCAAGACCCGCCCGGAGGGCGAGCCGTCCGTGTACTGATCCCATCCCGGCCTTTTCCCAAGAAGACCAATGACCGCTATTCATTTCACCAAAATGCAGGGCGCGGGCAACGACTTCGTCGTGCTTGACGCCATCGACGAGCCCGTGCGGATCTCGACGCCCCTCGTGCGCTTCCTCGCCGACCGGCGCTTCGGCATCGGCGCCGACCAGCTGCTGCTGATCGAGCCCGCTCAGAAAGAGGGCGAGCCGCTTCGCTACCGCATCTTCAACAGCGACGGCGACGAGGTCGAGCAGTGCGGCAACGGCGCGCGCTGCGTCGGCCGCTTCGCGCTCGCGCGCGGGTACGCCGAAGGCAACGCCATCCCGTTCGTCACGATGAAGGGCCGCATCTGCGTGCGCGCCGAGGCCGACGGCCGCATGGTGGCCGACATGGGCCAGCCGCGCTTCGCCTGCGAAGAGATTCCCTTCAACCCCGAGGGGCTCGCCTCCCGCACGGAAGGCCGCATCACGCTCTACACGCTCCCGTGCCCCGCCGCCGGCTGCGACGTGGAGTTCTCCGTGGCGAGCATGGGCAATCCCCATGCGACGGTCTTCGTGGAGAACGTCGACACGACGCCCATTGAAGTGATCGGGCCCTTCCTGCAGCAGTCGGCCTGCTTCCCCGAGAGCGTCAACGTGGGCTTCGTCGAGCGCCTCTCCGCCACCCACGCGCGCATCCGCGTCTGGGAGCGCGGTCCGGGCGAGACGCTCGCCTGCGGCACGGGAACGAGCGCCGCGATGGCCGCCGGCGTCATGCGCGGCCTCTTTGAGAATCGTGTTGAATTCGACGCGCGCGGCGGAGACCTCGCCTGCGCCTGGGCCGGTCCGGGCTCCTCGCTCGATCTGATCGGTCCCGCCGAAGTGGTGTTCACCGGGACGATTGAGGTTCCCGACGAACTCCTCGGCTGAAAGTTACTGAATCCCCGAACAAGAGACAAAAATGGCAGACCTTATTCTGAAGAAGGCGAAGGAGAAGTCCCTTCTTCGTCGTCACCCCTGGATCTATGACACGGCCGTGCAGCGCGTCACCGGCGACCCGAAGCCGGGCGACACCGTGCGCGTGCTCTCCGACAAGGGGCGTTTCCTCGCCTGGGCGGCCTGGTCGCCCGCCTCGACCCTGCGCGCGCGCTGCTGGTCCTGGAACGAGGAGGAGACGATCGACGACGCCTGGTTCGAGCGCAAGGTCCGCGAGGCGGTCGCCGCCCGCGAGCCGCTCCGCGCGAGGACGAGCGCGATCCGTCTGATCTTCGGCGAGGCCGACGGCATCCCGGGCCTCATCGTCGACCAGTACGGCGACTGGCTCGTCACGCAGTTCCAGTCCGCGGGCGCCGAGTCGCGCCGCGAGCTGATCGGCCGGCTTCTGATGGAGGCCACCGGCGCGAAGGGCGTCTTCGACCGCTCCGACGCGGCCACGCGCCGCCGCGAAGGGCTCGAGATCCGCATGGAGACGCTCGCGGGCGAGGAGCCCCCGGCCGTGATCGAGGTCGAGGAGGACGGCGTGCGCTACGGCGTCGACGTCCGCGTCGGCCACAAGACCGGTTTCTACATCGACCAGCGCGAGAGCCGTCTCGCGGCCCAGCAGGCCGCGGCCGAGTTCCGCCGCATCCACGGCCGCGGCATGCGCGCGCTCAACTGCTTCTGCTACACGGGCGGCTTCTCGCTCGCGCTCCTCAAAGGGGGCGCCGAGGAGGTCGTCTCCGTCGACTCCTCCGAGGAGGCCCTCGCGATGGCCCGCGCCAACGCCGAGCGCAACGGCTTCGAGGGGAGGGCCGCGTGGCTCTGCGACGATGTGTTCGCGGCGCTGCGCCGCATGCGCGACGAGGGCGAGCACTTTGACCTCGTCATCCTCGACCCGCCCAAGTTCGCCTCGAGTCACTATCATGTTGACCGCGCCGCACGCGCCTACAAGGACATCAACCTCAACGGTCTGAAGCTCCTTGAGCCGGGCGGGGAACTCTTCACGTTCTCCTGCTCGGGCGCGGTTGACGTGGATCTCTTCCAGAAGATCGTCGCGGGCGCCGTCATCGACTCGCACATGAACGTCTGGGCGACCGGCCGCTTCGGCGCCGGCGCCGACCATCCGCTTCTGATGACCTGCCCCGAGGGCGAGTATCTGAAGGGCATGCGGCTCACGGTCCGTCCGTAAGGGACGGACGGCATTCTTTCGAGAGGCATTGAAACAAAGATGTTGGTTGAAGAACCTCAGGAACCGGAAATCCCGGTCACCATCCTCACGGGCTTTCTCGGGGCGGGCAAGACCACGCTCCTCAACAGGATCCTCAAGGAGAATCACCAGTACCGGATCGCGATCATCGAGAACGAGTTCGGGCCGGAGAACATCGACAACGACCTGATCATCACGGAGAACCGCGAGCAGATCGTCTCGATGAACAACGGGTGCGTGTGCTGCACGATCCGCGGCGACCTCTCCCGCGTGCTCACCGAGCTCCGCCACAAGCGCGAGAAGGGCGACATCGACTACGACTACGTCGTGATCGAGACCTCGGGCGTCGCCAACCCCGGCCCCGTCGCGCAGACCTTCTTCATGGACGACGCCGTCGCACCCTTCTTCCGCCTTGACGGCGTGGTCACGGTGGTGGACGCGAAGCACGGCGGCGAGGCTCTGGACACCGAGGACAACGCCCGCGACCAGGTGGGCTTCGCCGACCGCATCCTCGTCTCGAAGTGCGACCTCGTCGACGAGAAGACCCTCGAGGCGTTCGAGGCGCGTCTGCGCAGCATGAACGCCCGCGCCCCGATCCGCCGCGTGAACATGGGCGACTGCCCGGTCGACGTGGTGCTCAACATCGCCGGCTTCAACATGAATGACGTGCTCGATGTGGATCCGAAGTTCTTCAACGACGATCACCACCTGCACCATCACAACGACGACATCCACACCTTCGTCTTCGAGTCCGAGCGTCCGTTCGACCTGCAGAAGTTCGAGCGCTACATCTCCTCGCTCACGAGCGTCTACGGCCAGGACATGCTCCGCTACAAAGGTCTCGTCTACTTCCAGGGCGTTGACCGCCGCGTCGTGTTCCAGGGCGTGCACATGCTCGCCGTCTCAGACGTGCTCGGCCCCTGGGGCGACCGCAAGCCCGCCTCGAAGCTCGTCTTCATCGGCCGAAACCTCCCCGAGGAGGCGATCCGCAAGGGTCTCGAAGTTTGTCTCGCAGACTGAGAAATCCTTGAAATCCCTGCGGCTCTAGGCCGGAGGGGTTGGATACGAAATCTCCGCTCCGCACACTAGTGGCGGAGCGGTTTGTTTTTCGGTATAAAGCACACCTACTAAAGAGAACCGGCACGTGCCCGACCAATGCTCCCGCCCGAGGGGCAGGACGGCGGGGAAGGGAATCCTCAGAGAGTTCCCGGCGGAGCCGGAGGCCAACGCTTTCAAATGGAATGGGAAAGATGGTTGCCAAGAAAGGACTGACCGCAGAAGAAATCCTCAAGATGTCCGAGGATGACTATATGAACGATCAGCAGCTCGCGTTCTTCCGCAGCCGCCTCAAGGCGATGGAGAGCGAACTGCGCGCCAACGCCGACCAGACGACGGTCAATCTTCGTGAGACCACGATCGTGCCGGATCCGGCCGACCGCGCCACGATCGAGGAGGAGCACGCCCTTGAGCTGCGCACGCGCGACCGCGAGCGCAAGCTGCTCAAGAAGGTGCAGGCCGCCATCAAGCGCATCGACGACGGCGAGTACGGCTACTGCGAGGAGACCGGTGATCCGATCGGTGTCGCCCGCCTGATGGCCCGCCCGACCGCGACGCTCTCGCTTGAGGCCCAGCAGCGCCGCGAGCTCAAGCAGAAGATGTACGGAGACTGATCAATGCCTTCGCGACGCCCGGAGTTTCTCGGACGCCGCGGGAGCGCTGACACGTGCATGGAAACGGCACGACGAGGTTCCCCCGGGGACGCGTCCGTGCCGTTTTTGCGCTTTTCGGCCCGGCCCCGGCTCTGGCTCTTCGACCTCGATGACACGCTCATCGCCTCCTCGAGGGGACTTCTCGACGAGGTCCACGACCTCATGAACGAGTTCCTCATGCACCGCATGGGGATGACGGAGGCCGAGGCCAATCACTGGCGCTCCTGGTACTGGGAGCACTACGGCTCGACCTTCATCGGCCTCTGGCGCTGCCACGGCGTGGATCCCCGGGTGTTCCTGCCCGCGGTCCACGACTTTGACTACACGCCCTACTTGAACGGCCTGCACTCGCCCCGCAGGCTCCTCGAGAAGTTCCCCGGCAAACGGGCCGTCGTGACGAACGGCCCCCGCGTCTACGCGGAGAAGCTCCTCACGGCGCTCGGGCTCGACGGGTTCTTCGACGCCGTGGTGACGAGCACCGACATGCGGCTCTTCGGCGACTGGCGCCCGAAACCGAGCGTCTCGATGCTCCGGGCGATCTGCGCGGATCTCGGCAGCCGCCCCGGCGACGCGGTTCTGATCGATGACAGCCTGATGAACCTGCGCGCCGCGAAGCGCGCCGGCATGCGCACGGTCTGGTGCACGGGGCTGAGGCGCCGTCACGCGGGCCTCAGGACCCGCACGGGCGCGCCGATGCCGACGCTCGCGGCCGACATGATCGTGCGCGACATCACTGAACTCCTGCGGCGAATCTGAGAAGATATGGGTTTCCGCCCGGCCGGCGGCTGTTGAGGAACAGCCGGGCAGGGCGGTGAGGAAGGAGAAAAACATGCGATTTCTGCGCTGGGTCGGACTTGCGCTGGACTTCATCCGGCGTCTGACGCTCAACGTGATCTTCTACGGCGTGATCATCGCCGTCGCGGCCGTCTGGTTCTTCACCCGGCCTGAGACGCCGGTGGTCGAGCCGCGCACGGTGCTCGTGCTAGACCTCGCCGGATCGGTCGTCGAGAGCGACCCGATGGAGGGCCTCGCCCTCGAGGCGAGGATGCTGATGAGGCGCGGCACGGGCGTGACGCGCTTGACGGACGTGACCGATGCGCTCGAGCGCGCCTCGAAGGACCCGGACATCGCGGGCGTGGAGATCGTCGTTGACGACCTCTCGAAGATCGGGCTCGCCTCCGCGCGCACGATCGGCCGCTCGATCGACCGCTTCCGCGAGGCCACGGGCCGCCCGATCTACGTCTGGGCCGACAGCTTCACGCAGGGTCAGTACGCGGCCGCGGCCCACGCCGACGAGATCTCGCTCCATCCGATGGGGTCGGTCATGCTGCGCGGCCTCTCGGGCGCGGGCTTCTACTGGGGCGGCCTGCTCGACCGCCTCGGCATCGGCGTCTCGGTCTACAAGGCGGGCGCCTACAAGAGTGCCCCGGAGGTCTTCACGAACCGCTCGCCCTCGGCCGAGAACATCGAGGCGCAGCGCACCTGGCTCTCCGCCTCCTGGAAGGGACTCTCGGGCGACATCGAGAAGGCCCGCGGCCTGATGCCGGGCTCGGTTGACCGCTACCTTGACCAGCTTCCCGAGCGTCTCGCCCAGGGCACGGATCCCGCGGAGTACCTGAAGGAGAGCGGCCTCGTCACCGACCTCCTCACCGTCGAGGCCTACGAGCAGAAGCTCGCGAAGCGCTTCGCCGAGGGCGGGAAGGTCGAGAACCTGAAGCGAATCCATTTCATCGACTACCTCAACGCGCGCCATGAGCCGCAGCGTCCGGGCGACGGCGTCGCCGTCGTGCTCGCCGAGGGCGCGATCGCCCCGATGGAGGAGGCCGGCATCGACCCCTCCGAGCTCTGCGACCGCCTTGAGGCCGCCGCCGACGAACCCGGCACGAAGGCGATCGTGCTGCGCATCTCGAGCCCGGGCGGCGACGCGCTCTCCGCGGAGGCGATCCGCGAGACGCTCGCCAGCATCCGCGCGCGCGGCATCCATGTCGTCGCGAGCATGGGCGACACGGCCGCCTCGGGCGGCTACTGGGTGAGCCTCGCCGCCGAGCGCATCGTCGCCGATCCGCTCACGCTCACGGGCTCGATCGGCGTCTTCAGCATCGTGCCCGACGCCGAGAAGGCCCTCGACGAATGGGACATCGGCCGCGGCGGCTACAGGACCAATGAGCTCGCCGACTTCGGCGCGCCGCTCCACCGTCCGAACGCCGCCGAGAGCGCCATCCTGCGCGCGGGCGTCGAGCGCATCTACGACCGCTTCAAGGCGCTCGCCGCGCAGAGCCGCGGCAGGACCGTCGAGGAGATTGAACGCGTGGCCCAGGGCCGCGTCTGGACGGGTGAGCAGGCGCAGAAGCTCGGGCTCGTCGACATGTTGGGCGACCTCTCGGACGCCGTGCGCGTCGCCCGCCAGCTTGCGGGACTTCCCGAGAACGCCCCGGTGACGCTCTGGGATCAGGAGGCCGGAGGCCTCTCCGCCGTGCTCGCGCGCTTCTCCGTGAAGGCTGCCGCGCAGTTCACGGACGCGGGGCTGCCCCTCTCGCTCGTGCGTGAGATGATCGGCGTTTCGGCCGAGGAGGCGCTCGGCACGGCGCGCGCGCTCATCACGTCGCGCCGCCCGCTCGCCTGGGCGGAGGTGCCTGACGGCATCTGAGGTTCTTCCTCTTCAGCCATAGACAAGGAGCGCCCCGCCGCGGATCACCGTGACGGGGCGCTTCTCCTTGGGAGAGGGGAAAGGTTACTTCTTGCCGAGGATGTGGTTCACGGCCATGCGGCCGGAGTTGATCGCGAAGGCCGAGGCGCCGCCCTCGCACACGGCGAAGTCGTAGGAGTCGCCGTACACGCCGCCCGCGTCATGACCGATGGCGTAGAGGCCCGGGATGACGTGGTTGTTCTTGTCGACGACCTCGAGGTCGGAGGTCACGCGAACGCCGTTGAGGCTCGTCGGCGTGTCGAGCTTGCCGCGGACGATGTAGAACGGGCCCTTGCTCACTTCACGCAGGTAGTACGGATCCTTGCCGAACTGGTCGTCGCGGCCCTGGCGCGCGAACTTCGTCATCTGCTCGCAGGTGGCCTTGAGCGCCTGAGTTTGGGAACTTGAAGCCGATCTAACAAGGGCTGGCACCGCGCCAGCCCT
>NZ_JAUNSF010000178.1 GCF_030539355.1 Sutterella sp. | reverse complement strand
GGATTCCTCTATGGTAACCGTTCCGGGCGGCCCCGCCTCCCCTTGCAGGGGCAGTCGCGGCGGATCCTCCGCCCGAGGAGCCGGAATGAATACGAAATGAGTACGAAATGAGTATCGAAAACGCTTCCGCTTGAGATAGGATTGAAGGATTCACAGCAGACGCGCCCCGGGCTCCGACCAGCCTCTGCGGCGCGCATCACAATTCAAGGAGAGGCACCCATGGCGAAGGAAGAGGACGGCATCAGGCAGTACCGCATCGGCGAATTCGCCCGCTGCATGGGTGTGACCCCGGACTACCTCAAGCACTACGAGCAGCACGGGCTCCTCATCGCCAAGCAGCGCAAGAGCGGCTACCGCTACTACCCGTTCGGAATGAGCTCGCGCATCCTCGAGTGCATGCGCCTCAAGAGCTTCGGCATCTCGATCCGCGACATGGAGAAGATGCTCACGGAGCTCGACGCCGACGAGGTCTCGGCGAAGCTCGACGAGCACGCCGAGGAGCTGCGCCGCCGCATCGAGCACGACACGGCCGTGCTCAGGGAGCACGAGCGTCTGCGCGACTGGTACGACAGGCGCTCGAGGAAGGACGGCGACTGGGAGGTGCGCGACATCGCCCCGATGCTCTTCCTGCCCCACTCGAGCGGCAGGGACTTCCTCGAGGACGAGCGCATCTACGAGGTGCTCTCCGACTGGGTCGACTGGATGCCGGTCGTGAAGTCGGCGCTTCAGATCACGCCGCAGGAGGATCCCGCGGCGCCCATGCCGAACTGCTGGGGCCTCCTCGTCAGGGAGGACCACGCCCGCGCCCACGGTCTTCCGGTGAACGACGTCGTGCAGCACATCCCGCGCTGCAAGTGCCTCGTCTACCACTTCGCCGGCCCCACGCCGGGCGGCGTCACCTCGGTGCCGCCCACCCCGTCGCACCCGCTCTTCGCCCGCGTGAAGTCGCTCGGCTTCCGGCCGACGGGGAACATCTACCGCGTGGTCTACATGTACACCCACATCAACACAAGCCTCGAGCGCTACGGCGTCTACATCGTGCCGATCGAGGCCTGACCGGGCGCCCCGGGAGAAGGTTCTCTCAGGGCTCCCCCTTCCGGCCGCCCGTCTTCCCGGCGTGCTCGAGGACCTTGCGCGTCACGTGCACGCCCTTCAGTTCCGCCCAGAGGAAGACCGCCACCGAGACCGCGATGAAGACGAGCGGCACCGCGAAGGCCGGGTTGAAGGGGCTCCCGAGGATGAAGACGCCCACGAGGATCGTGAGCACCGGGTTGAGGAACTGGCAGAACCCGAGGAGATACATCGGGAGGTTGAGCGCGGAGTACGCGAAGGCGATCATCGGGATGGAGGTGATGATGCCGGTGCCGACGAGCGCGCACGAGAGCCCGGAGAAGCCCGTCGCGAGGAAATGCCCCTCGCCCGCGGCGTGGAGGTTCCAGAGGTAGACGAGCGCGAGCGGCATCATGATGAGCGACTCGAGCGCGTTGCTCACCCAGGGATTGATCGTGATCTTCTTCTTGAAGGCGCCGTAGATCGCCCAGGTCGAGGAGACGCCGAGGGCGATGACGGGAATGCGCCCGTAGCCCGCGGTCATGACGACGACGCCCGCGGCGGCGATCGCGATCGAGAGCACATGAAGCCGCGAGAGCCGCTCGCGGAAGATGAGGAAGCCGAGCGCCATCGAGATCAGGGGCGTGAGGAACATGCCGATGCCGAGTTCCACCACGCGGTCGATCTGCACGGCGAGCACGTTGATCCACCAGTTGAGACCGGCGAACATCGCCGCCGCCACGAGCATGAGCGCGAGCGGCGGGCGGCGCCTCAGCTGGCCCGCGGTCTGCCGGAACTCGTGCGCGCGCCCCGTCACGATGAGCAGCAGCGTGATCACGATGAAGGACCAGCAGACGCGGTGCGCGATCACCTCCCAGCTCCAGGCCTCGGAGAGCATCTTCCAGTAAAGCGGCATGAAGCCCCAGAAGAGATAGGCGATGAAGGCCGCGGTGACGCCGACCGCGAGGCGCGGCGACGCGCCGCCGGAGACTGTTGGCATGGTGCAGGTGAGAGAAAGCGGAAGCCGGGGAACTCAAGTGCACTCAGATTACCGCAACTCGGACCGCCCGGCCCCGGGAATGGCGTCGGCTGAGGTGCATCCCGGCGCGCCTGGCCCGGCCGCCATGCCGGATGAATCAGAGAACCCAGGCGGAAGCGATGACGATTCGTCACTTCGTGAGGCGCCTGAACCGGCGGAGGCAGCCCTGGGCCGGCGTGCCGGAAGGCCTTGCCGGTCTTGTTTGGCATGTTCCGTCCATGCCTGAAAGTACGTGAAGTCACTTCACGTAGATGTGCAAAATCCGTAAGTTCTCGAGGGCGGAAGATTCACCTGAAAAACGTCGGGATAGCCTGCGGCAGAGGCGAAGTGAGCGTTTCGGGCGTCCGTCGGTACAGCGGAAGGACGCCGCAGAGGGCTGTTGTGCATGCCTCATCCATGCCTTCAGTTACATGAAATCATTTCACTTAAGGATGCAGTTTTCGTCAGCGCTTCCGGGGGCCGTCACTGCCGCCGATGCCGGAGCCAGATGGAAGTGAAGAAGAGTCGGCGGCGTCTTATTTGGCATTGTCTGTCCATGCCTTAGCCTACCGGAAACCGTTTCACTTAAGTACGCAGGATTCGTAACGCCCGAAGCCCGAAACAGTCGCCTGGGAAACGCCGGGATCGCCTGCGGCAGAGGCGGAGTGAGCGTTTCAGGCCTCCGTCGGCGCTGCGGTAGGACGCCGCAGAAGCCTGTTGTGCACGCTTCATCCATGCCTTCAGGTACATGAAACCATTTCACTTAAGGATGCAGTTTTCGTCATCGCCTCCCTGGTCCGACACCGCCGCCGATGCCGGAGCCAGGCTGAAGTGAAGAGGAGCCGGCGGCGCCTTATTTGGCATTCACGGTACATGCCTGAAAGTAGGTGAAACCACTTCACGTAAGGAACTGTAAGGAAATAAACTAGCTAACTTCGACAGGGTATGGTAAAATCCGAG
>NZ_JAUNSF010000059.1 GCF_030539355.1 Sutterella sp. | reverse complement strand
TCAGGAAGACAAGGGCGGCGAAGAAGCGGTTCCCGCCGCTCTACCGCGGTTCGCGCCGCGAGACCTGGTCCGGCCTCGGCGAGGTCCCCGGCTGGGTCGTGGATCAGATCTTCCAAGGCCGTCTGATCGATGATTTTCTGGTCCGGACGGACGACGGGCCGGAGCTTCACCGACTGATTGAGAAGGCCGGGGAGTCAATTGACGCCGGGGTGGCGAGGTTCGAAGAGGAGAGCCGGCATTCGAGGCGGCCCACCCCTGCCCCGCAGAAACGCCGGGAGTGGCGGGTGGTTGCCGCGTACTCGCCGAAGAGCGCGCCCTCCTCGCGTCCCGTCTTCCACGGCCCTGACGGACAGAAGTGGGACGGTGAAGATCCGAAGCCACAGTGGGTGGAGGAGTGCCTCGCCTGCGGCATGCCCCTCGAGGCTCTGAAGAACCCTGAGGCGGTAAGGAAGAAGTTCCCGACGCGCTTCATGAGCCGCATCGGCGAGCGCTGGTCGGGCGTGGGCGAAGTGCCCGAGTGGCTGGTGCAGGAGGTCGAGAACGGAGAGGTGCCTGACGCCTTTGCCGTCTGGCCGCCCGAGGAGAACTGCCCGGAGCTTCGAGAGCTGATCGAAAAGGTCTGGAAGGGCGCGGCGGCTGCGAAGCCGAAGGCGGCTCCTCAGCCGGATGCGGGCAGGCGCCCTCTGAAGCTCGAACCCGGACACCTGCTTGATGCCGACTTGATGGCCGGCGGCCCGTTCGCCAGGCTGTTTTCCCCGGAGCCGCAGCGGCTGCCGCCGAAGTACTTCGGGCCGCAGGGCGAGGAATGGTCCGGTCGCGGCCGACGGCCGGGCTGGGTGGCCGCGAGTCTCGCGGACGGCGCGACGGTGAAGGACCTGACGGAGCCCGGCGCGGCGCGTGACATTCTCCTCGCGCACCGGCCGAGGACCGGGAGTCACTGGGAGCGCATCGCGCCTGACAGCGACTGGAAGATGGTGGGGCCGAAGGGCCAGATCTGGAAGGGCTGGGGACCGGAGCCCGAATGGGTCGAGTACGCGCTCGAGCAAGGCTGGACGCGCGAGGAGCTCACGAACCCGGACTGGGTAGATCCCGATCCGGTGCGACCGAAGGACATCGTCTGGGACCGCTACCTGGGACCCAATGGTGAGGAGTGGTCAGGCCGCGGGCGTCAGCCGCGCTGGCTTGTCGAACAGATCATTCAAGGACGGACGCAGGAGGAGTTCCTCAACCCGAAGTACCTTGGTGAGCAGGAGTCGGTCGAGCGGAATGCGGCGCCGTCCGAACTCATGGCGGAGCCCGTGGAGCCCCCGCCCCGCTTCGTCGGCCCCATGGGCGAGGAGTGGTCCGGCTGCGGACTGCGTCCCCGCTGGCTCGAGGAGAAGCTTGAGGAAGGCTGGAGTCTCGACGATTTCCGCAACCCGGAGTATGAGGACGACGCTGCCGAGGCCCCGGAGGAAAACGACAGGGATGTCGCAGAGGACATTGAAGACGTGAATGCCGTTGAGGACATCGAGCCCGCGGAGGCCGCTGAGGAAGCCGCCGAAGATGAGCCCGGGTCTTCCGACCCCGGGGAGACGCCGGTCGTGCCCTCCTCCACGGCCCGCTTCCTCGGCCCTGACGGTCAGGAATGGTCCGGCCGCGGGCGGCGTCCGCGCTGGATCATGGAAGCGCTCGAGGCGGGGCGCAGCATGGACGACTTCCGCAATCCGGCGTACCGGGAGGAAGCCGGGGAGGATGCAGAGGCCCCGGAGGACATCGATGTCGCTCAGAAGGAGGCTCCCGAAGCGGAGCTCGCTGAGGAAACCGGGACGCCCGGGGATCTCCCTCCCCCGAAGTACCTCGGCCCCAACGGCGAGCGCTGGGAAGGCCGCGGACCTCAGCCGCGCTGGCTCGTCGACCTCCTCTTCAAGGGCCGGCACATGAAGGACTTCCTCAATCCGGCCTGGCGGGAGCCGGGCAAGCCCGTCTACGTCGGTCCGGGCTGGGCGAAGTACGCCGGGCCTCATGGCGAGGCGTGGTCCGGCTTCGGACGTTGTCCGCGCTGGCTGAAGGAACTCACAGCAAGCGGCGGGAGCCGGGAGGATTTCCGCAACCCGCAGTACGGGAAGGAGGACCTTTCGCCCGCGAAGTACCTGGGGCCGAACGGCGAGCGCTGGGACGGCCGAGGCAAATACCCCAAGTGGGCGCTGGAGGCAAGGAAGCAGGGTCACTGGCTCAGGGAATTCCGCAATCCGGCCTTTGATGAGGCAAACGGAATCACGCAGCAGGATCCGGTCCGTGCGGCCGAGCGCGGCGTGAAGTACCTCGGGCCCGACGGCCAGGAATGGAACGGCAGGGGCCGTGTGCCGCAGTGGTTCATGCAGCTGCTGCGTGACGGCTGGGCCGAGGGCGATCTCCTCGTCCGCTGAAGCCCCCCTCTTCTCCTTCTTTTCGAGACCCGCAGGAAGCCTCTCTTCCGCGGGTCTCGCGCGTCCATGAGCGCCCGGTGACCGGCGCTTCCGTTGGACGCAATGTCGCGTTCATGCATTTGTCATATTCGGAGCGAACTGTCACCGACTCTTCACGGAGGCGACACAGAGCCGTCACGGAGGACGCCGAGAATCAGGCGCGGGTGAGTCCCGGAAAATTTTTGTCACAGGTGTTTACCAAGGATCCTTCTGAAAGCTCCGGATCCGCAGGGCGCCGCGGGCAGGACTTTTCCGGACGGACTCCCCGCCTACAAGTCAACCCGTCGTCCTGATCATGGAACAATACTATCTAGTGATGCTCGCCTTCCTCGGCGTCGTCGCAATCATCGATCTCTTCGTCGGCGTCTCGAACGACGCCGTCAACTTTCTCCAGTCCGCCCTCGGCTGCCGCATCGCGAGCTTCCGCACCACGATGTGGGTCGCGACCCTCGGCGTCATCCTCGGCTCGACCTTCTCCTCGGGCATGATGGAGATCGCCCGCTCGGGCGTCTTCAACCCGCAAATGTTCTCGTTCGCCGAGATCATGGTGATCTTCTTCGCCGTGATGGTGGCCGACATCATCCTGCTCGACACCTTCAACAGCCTCGGACTTCCGACCTCCACCACGGTCTCGATCGTCTTCGAGCTCCTCGGCTCGGCCATCGCCGCCGCGTGCTTCAAGCTCGTCGCTGACGGCGCCTCGCTCGCTGAAGTTGCCAACTACATCAACAACTCCAAGGCGCTCCAGATCATCTCAGGCATCCTGATCTCGGTCGTGGTGGCCTTCGTCGCGGGCACCGTCGTGCAGTATGTCGCGCGCCTCATCTTCTCCTTCAAATGGGAGGGCGCGTACCGCAAGGTGGGCGCCATCTACGCCGGCATCGCCATCACCGCGATCATCTACTTCCTCGTGATGAAGGGCGCGAAGGGCGCCTCCTTCATGCGTCCCGAGTGGATCGAGTGGATCGACGCCAACACCCAGGTGATCCTGATCTCGCTCTTCGTGGGCCTCTCGGTCTTCTTCCAGATCTGCATCTCGTTCTTCAAGGCCAACGTCTTCAAGGTGATCATCCTCGCGGGCACGTTCTCGCTGGCCTTCGCCTTCGCGGGCAACGACCTCGTGAACTTCGTCGGCGTCCCGCTCGCGGCGCTTGACAGCTGGCGCGAATGGAAGGCGAGCGGTGTCGCGGACACGGCCTTCACGATGGAGGGGCTGCTCAAGCCCTCCGTCGCCCCGACCACGTTCCTGCTGCTCTCGGGCCTCGTGATGGTGCTCACCCTCTGGTTCTCGAAGAAGGCCCACCACGTCATCCAGACCTCGATCAACCTCTCGAGCTCCCAGTCGGGCGAGCAGGAGCAGTTCGGCGCCTCTCTCCCGGGCCGTCTCATCGTCCGCGGCTCCATGACCGCCGGCCGCATCATCAACCAGATCATCCCGGGCGCGATCAAGCGCGGCATCGACTCGCGCTTCGAGCCGCTCCCCGTGAACCCGCACGAGGCGCCGCTTCCCTTTGACTACGTGCGCGCCTCGATCAACCTCGTGGTCTCCGCGATCCTGATCGCGTCCGCGACGTCCCTCAAGCTCCCGCTCTCCACGACCTACGTCACCTTCATGGTCGCCATGGGCTCGTCCTTCGCCGACGGTGCCTGGGACCGCGAGACCGCCGTCTACCGCATCTCGGGCGTGCTCACCGTGATCTCGGGCTGGTTCGTTACCGCGATCTGCGCGAGCTCCTTGGCCGCGCTCGTTGCCTGCCTCGTCTTCTGGGGCGGCGAGATCGTCGCCGTGATCCTGGGCGTGCTCGCGATCGGCCTCCTCGTCCGCTCGAACCTCAAGGCGTCCGCCGAGGACTTCTCCCTCTCCCGCCGCGCCTCCATGGCCTATGACGCACCCGCCATCAAGGGCATGATCGCCGAGAAGGCCCCGGAGAACCTCCGCCGCACGGTCGAGGTGGTGCACGATGTGCTCGACGGCCTCCTGAACGACCGCGAGCGCACGCTTGGGAGTGCCAAGGCCAAGGCCACCGAGCTCTTCGACGACGTGAGCAGCCAGCGCCGCATCTACTACAGCATGGCGATGCTCTCCCGCACGGCCGGCGAGCGCGACTACGACGCCCGCTACTGCTACCTCAGGGCCTTCACGAGCATGCGTGAAGTGTCGAGGATGCTGCAGAACCTCGCCAAGCTCTCGCGTGACCACGTCGCCAACCGCCATCGCATCTACGAGGGCCAGCTCGCCGAGGACCTGAAGTCGCTCCTTGACATGCTCGAGAAGATCTCGGTGAACGCGAAGGGCGAGACCGATCTGCGCGCGCTCGCCGACCGGGCCCCGCAGGCGCTTGCCACGATCGACCGCCTGCACACGGATCTGCTGCGCTCGATTCCGTCCGAGGGCATCTCGGTGCGCGGCTCCGAGCTCTACCTCTCGTTCCTCCTCTTCGCGCGTCAGATGATCTCCTACTACCAGATCACCTCGATGATCGAGGAGCGCGTCGATGAGCTCTGCAAGCAGACTCCCGCCGCCGAGGCCGCGACCGAGCTCGAGCCGGTGAAGGCCTGACAAAGCCTTCGAGGAAGCCCCGGGGGACCGACGGGAAGCGTTGCTGACTCGCGCCTTCTCCCTTCCCTCCCCCGGGAGCCCCGTCCCGGATAACCAGGGGCCGGCTTGAATCAGTCAGGCCGGCCCCTTTTTCCCTTTCATGCCGGGCGGCGGAGATCCGCCCGGGAAAACGAAACACAAGAAGTGAAAGAGATGACGACTGAAGAACTGTCCGAAGAGCGCACGGCCGCTCAAAGCACACCAGACACTCAGGATCGGGAGGCCTCCCCGAAAGCCTCTCAGAAAGGCCGCCGGCCGTCGCCCGCCGAGCGCCGCGGGCGGATTCTCGACGCCGCGATGAGGCTCCTCAGGAAAGGCAACGCCGCCCCGACGGCCGCCGAGGTGGCCGAGGCCGCCCGGGTGTCGCGCAACCTGATCTACGCCTCGTTCAAGGGGCCTGACGCGGTGATCGCGGCGCTCGCGGAGCGCGAGAAGCACCTGATGACGGAGCGCCTCGACGCGGCGGAGGCCGAGTCGGAGAGAAAGAACGAATCCAAGGACGCGCGGGTGCGGCGTTTGATCGGCGCCTGGGCCCTCACGTTCGAGGGGCAGGCGGCGCTCATCGGCGCGCTCCTCGGGAACGAAACCGAGGCCCCGTGCGCCTTCAGGGCGGTGCGGGAGATGCAGGCGCTGCTCGGCGTGAGGCTCGCCCGGGTCTTCGGGGCGGAGGGAAGCGGCACCGTCGTCGAGGAACTCACGGGTTCGACGGACTTCGTGCTCCGCTTCCTGCGCGACGCGGACGGAGCGCTCTGCGCGGACGCGGTCACGCTCTCGGCCGAGGTCTGCCGCGACACTCTCCGGCGGGCCCTGAGGAAGGAGGACCTGCTTCGCTTCAGGGAGCGCCGCGTCGCAGGCAGAAAGGCGAAGGCGGCGGCGAACTCGGCCGTCCCGCAGGAGGAACATGCCTCCCCGGGATGCTGATTTCCCCGGACTTCCATAGAATCTGATCAAAGGTCCCCTGCACCCTCCTCTCGAAGCGCTCGAAAGCCGGGGAGGCAGGGGATTTCCGTCAACACGCGACATTCTTCGGGAGAGGCGCATGGGAGAGACACCTGTTCACACGCGGCGGACGCATGACCGTCGCTTCCCGCTCCACGTGCGCCGGGAGATGATCCTCGACGCTGCCTTCGAGGCCTCGCGCCGGAGGGGCGGCATCGACATCTCGATGACCGATCTCGCCCGTGAGGCCGGCATCTCGAGGAACCTCCTCTACCATCACTTCCACAGCCCCGCCGCGCTCTTCTCGAATCTCATCGAGCGCGAGACGCGGCGCGTGTGCGAGCGGCTCGACGCCGTGGGACCGGCCGGAACCCCCGAGGAGCGGGCCAGACGCATGATCGCCGCCTACCTGCTCTCGTTTGACGGGCACGGCGAGACGCTCAAGCGCCTCTCGGCTGACAAGGCCGACCCGCAGGATCCCGTGGACTGCGCCGTGCGCAAGACCGCGGAGGCCTTCGCCCGCGGGCTCGCCGGGGTCTTCGGAGCCGCGGATAGCGCCACGGTTGTCGAGGAGCTCTACCGGTTCGCCGGCTTCGTGCTCCGCTTCGTGCGCGATGCCGAGGGGCCCCTCGCCGACGATCCGGCCGCCCTCTCGGTGTGCACGGAGATGTGCGTCGGGACCGTGCGGCAGGCGCTCGGCAAGGAGGCGTGCCTGAAGCGCCTCGCGCTTGCGCGCTGAAGGCGCCGTTGACTTTTTCTCAAGCTTTATTCAAGCAAGTCTCAATTGATCGCGAAGACTCCTTTGGAGCGGAATTTCTTCGTTGGAAATCAATGGGATCCAATGAAAATCGTGAGGCGTGACCCGATATTTTCCGGGTCCCGTCCGCGTATAGAATCCGCCTCCGGATCAGGTTCCGATCATGGCCCGGTTCCGGCGGCGCCGCGAAGACGGCGACGACAGGGAAGCGGCAGGAGGAAGGCACAGGGGGTTTCAGGTGCGGCGGTCGGCAGGCCGCCGCATGAGGCTCTTTCGAAGCGCGCGAGCGCTTTCCTGACGCTTTCCGTCGAGGCTCCTGGGTGAGAAGCCTCATTGCCTTTTCGCGAGCGTCTCCGCCTTGGGGGCCGGCTTCTCCCGGAACCTGATCCACTCATTGAAGTCCTGTCAGTGCGGCACGCGGAGGAGAAGCGGTGATGGAGAAGGCGCAGCGGCGGAAGGCGCATCCTGCGCCTCGGGAGCGGCGGCCGGCGGGCTGCCCGGTGAGACTCGACCGGGAGCGCCGGGAGAGAATTCTTGACGCCGTCCTTGAGGCCTCGAGACGGCGTGGCTCGATCGACTTCTCCGCGAGTGAACTCGCGCTCGCGGCCGGCATCTCGAGGAACCTGATCCACCGGTATTTCGGCGGTTCGCAGGCGCTCTTTGACGAGCTCATCGAGCGCGAGTGCGGGCGGGTGCAGCGGCGCATCAAGGCGGCGCTCATCGAATGCCCGGAAGGACCGGACGAGCCCTGGGAGCGGGCCCGCCGGGTGATCGCCGCTTATCTCGCGAGCTTTGACGGGCACGGGGTGACGCTCAGAAAGCTTGTTCTTGAAGACGATCCCTCGGACCCGGTGGCGCGCGCCGTGCGCACGACCCGGGTGACGGTCGCCCGGAGCCTCGCCGAGGTTCTCGGCGCTGGAACGGGCCGCGAGGTGATGGAGGAACTCTTCGGCTTCTCCGGATTCCTGCTCGGTCTGGTGCGGCACGACTGTGTGCCGCCCTCTGGAAATGACGCCGTGGCTGCGCTCTGCATGGCCGCCTGCCGGGACGCCCTGCGGCGGGCCCGGGAGCGGGAGGCGCTCTCGCGGCTGCGGGCGGAGCGCCTCGCCGCATCGCGAGGGACGGTCGTCTCCGCAGGTCGTTGACAAGCGACGCCCTGGCGCGTAACGGTGAGTTCAGAATCGCCCGGTAGAATCGGTAATCAAGTCTGAGTTCTCCGCCCGATTCCCCGGGCGCCTGCGGCGCCGGGACTTCACCCTGCCCCTGCCGGAACTCAGGATTTTCCTCCAGACCCTGACAGGAAGACCGGGATGTCCGAGACCACTGAAGCCATGACGGAAGCCGCTGAAGTCAGTGAAGCGACGACGGAAACGACGGCCGTGGCGCCGAAGCCCGTGAAGCTGCGCCGCCGCCGGCTCTCCGGCGAGGACCGCAGGAACGAGATCCTCGACGCCGCGCTCGAGGCCTCGAAGAAGAGCGGCCGCGTCGACGTGCCGGTGCTCGAGGTGGCCCGCGCGGCCGGGGTGTCGAGGAATCTGATCTACCACTACTTCGGCAGCCCCGCCGTGCTCTTCAAGGCGCTCATCCGCCGCGAGCTCGCGCGGGTGAACGACCTCGTCGCCGCCGTCCCGGAGGGGAGCACGCCCGACGAGACCGTGCGGGCGCTGATCGGCACCTACATCGGGCTCCTCGAGGGCTACACGCTGACGCTGAGGAACCTCGCGACGATCGAAAATCCGAAACACCCGCTCGCGCGCGCCGTGCGCTCGACGCAGGCGCTTCTCGCCGAGCGGCTCGTGCGGGCCCGCGGCTGCGAATGCACGGGCGCAGTGAGGGACGCCGCCCTGGGGTTCCTCGGGTTCGTGGTGCGCTTCGTGCGCGAGGCGGGCGGCCGGAACGTCGCCCGCGACCCCGAGGCGCTCGACCTCTGCGTGCGCGTCTTCGATGACGCGCTCGCGCGGGCACGGTCCGCCTCCCCGGCCTCGTCAGCCCTCAGGCGCGCCGACACGCCCGCTCCCGCGGGCAGGAACACCCGCGCCGGCTCCTGACCGCCTTCTCCGGCCCGGGGATGCACTCTCCCCCGGCGTCCTGATGGATTTCGCGCCGCGGCCATTCCAATTAGTCTGGAATACAATAGACCGCAGTCCTCCGTGGCGGCTGCGCCGCCCGTCAGAGATGGACGCATAAGAACAATGGCCCGTCTTCGCAGCCGGAGGCGGTCGCTGGAACAGGGAAAGAATCATGACTGCCGACCAGGGAAACATGACGGTGAGGAAGGTCACCGGGAGCGCTGACAGAAAGCCCATGAAGCCGAGGACCCGCCTCTCGCCCGAGGACCGCCGCGAGCAGATCCTCGACGCCGCGATCGTATGTTTCCTCCGCGAGGGACGCTTCAATGTGCCCCTGAATGAGATCGCCCGCGAGGCGGATGTCTCGCGGAACCTCGTATACCACTACTTCCACAACCAGGATGCGCTTCTCGAGGCGATCGTCGACCGCGGCTGCACGCGCTTTCACGCCATGATGGAGGCCGTGCCCGACACGACGCCCGAGGAGACGATGCACGCGCTCGCGCTCTGTTTCGTGCGCTACAACGCCGAGAACGCCGAGGGCGTCCGGCTCGCCTTTTCGATCCCGAAGGTGTCGACCAGGATCGCGCCCCATGTCTCGGCGATGCACGAGCTCATCGCCGGGCGCTTCGCCCGCGCGATGGGACTGCCCTGCGAGGGGACGGTGAGGACGGCGCTCCTTTCGGCGAGCGAGTTCATGACGAACTTCGTGCGCGGCGCGGGCGAGCGGCTCAGCCTCTCCGAGGAGGCCGCCGCCGCGATGATCGTCGAGGTGGCGAAGACCGCCGCCGAGGGCGCGGTGCGCTTTGACCGCGAGGTCTCGGGCTCCTGATCGTCCCCGCCCTTTCCTTCCCGCCTTCGATTCCGGGCGGGCGCGGCACGCCGGCGAACCTCCCGGCGTGCCTTTTCCTTTTTTTTACAGGTCTCGTGCGGCCCGTGACCCGGCCGCGGACGACACTCGCGCGATTTCTGTTAATTGGAACTATGTTCAATAAATTTTAATTGTATAGTAGTACAATACAGCCAGCAGGACATCCCGCGTCCCATGAGGACATCCGGCCCGCCGGCGCACGGACCTCCGGCCCGGCCCTCGGACCGGCAGGCCGCAGGGGAAATGCAGACTTCAGACGAAAAAAAGGAATTGATGAAAATGGAAACCGTCACCGCCTCCACTTCCAGAACCCGCCGCAGGCTCGCTCCGCAGCTGCGCCGCGAGGAGATCCTCGACGCGGCCCGGCGCTGCACGGTCTCGGCCGGGGACTTCGATGTCTCGATGCGTGAGGTGGCCCGCGAGGCGGGCGTCTCGAGGAACCTGGTCTACCACTACTTTCAGAATCAGAACGCGCTGATGAAGGCGCTCCTCGAGCGCGAGTCGCGCCGGATCGAGGAGCGCATCGAAGACGCGTCCGCCGGGGCGGGCGGCTCCGTCGAATCCGCCGTGGCGGGCGTGGTCGACGTGTGCCTCGACTCGATGTCGGATTTCTCGGAGACGCTGCACCGTGCCGAGACCGATGAGGATGTGCGGGAGCGCATCGCGCCCCACATCGAGCGCCTGAGGGAGCTCACCGCCGTGCGGCTCGCCCTGGCCTCGGGTCTCGCCCGGACGGGCTGCGTTCACACGGCCTTCCTCGCCGGCACCGACTTCATGTTCCGGTTCGTGCGGGATCTCGGCGCCGACATCCGCCGGGGCAGGCCCGCCGCGGTGGAGCTCTGCACGAACGTGTGCCTCGCGAGCGCCCGTCGCGCGGCGGAGATCGACCGCAGGACGCTCGACGCCTGAGACGCCCCTGCCCTCTTCTTCCTCCCGGAAGAGAGGCGCTCAGGCGTCCGGAATTGTTTTCGCGGGGGAGTGATCCATGCAGAAAGTCGTCGAAGAGAAGGCTCCGGACAAGGCTCCGGAGACGGTGCGGTCCGGAAACGCCGTGAAGGCGCGGACCCGCCTCGCGCCGGATGAGCGCCGCGGGCAGATCCTTGACGCCGCGGCCGCCTGCTTCATGCGCGAGGGCCGCCGCAGCATGTCGATGAACGACATCGCCCGCGAGGTCGGCGTCTCGAGGAACCTGGTCTATCACTACTTCCACAGCCAGGAGGCGCTCATCGAGGCGCTCGTGATGCGCGCCAACGCACGCTTCCGCGCCGAGATGGAGGCCGTGCCGGACATTTCTCCCGAGGAGACGATGCATGCGCTCGCCCTCTGCTACGTGCGCTTCAATGCCGAGAACGCCTCCGGGGTGCGGTTCACCTTCTCGGTGCTGAAGTACTCGGCGAAGATCGCGCCGCACGTGACCGAGATGCACGAGCTCGTGGCGGAGCGCTTCGCGCGCGCCATGGGCCTGCCCTTCGAGGGCGCGGTGCGCACGGCCCTCCTCTCGGCGGGCGAGTTCATGATGCAGTTCGTCCTCGGCGCGGGCGAGCAGCTCCTCGCGAACGCGGACGGCGCCGCGGACCTGATCGTCGATGTGGCGCGCACGGCCGCCGCGGGGGCCGCGAGAATCGAGGCCGCCGCCCTATCCGAACGCTAAGCACCGCACGGCTAGAATGCGCGTGCAACCGGAATTTTTGAGAAGGATTTCCCCATGCGCATTCTCCTCGTTGAAGACGACCCGATGATCGCCGAGGCGGTGAACGCCGCCCTCGCCGACGAATCCCACGTCGTGCAGCACGTGACGAACGGCCGCAGCGCTCTCGGACAGATCGCCGCGAACGACTACCAGCTCGTGCTCCTCGATCTCGGCCTCCCGGGCCTCGACGGCATGACGGTGCTGCGCACGATGAGAGCCGAGAAGCGCGACACGCCGGTGATCATCCTCACGGCGCGCGACGCCCTCGAGGACCGCCTGCAGGGCCTTGACGCCGGAGCCGACGACTACCTCGTGAAGCCCTTCCACATGTCGGAGCTCCTCGCGCGCATGCGCGCGGTGATGAGACGCCGCAACGGCGCCGCCGACAACGTGATCACGAACGGCGTGATCACGCTCTTCGAGGACACGAAGTCCGCGGAGATGGCGGGCAGGAAGATCACGCTCACGAAGCGCGAGTATTCGCTCCTCGCGGCCCTTCTCGCCCGTCCGGGCGCGATTCTCTCGCGCCGGGCCCTCGAGGACCGCATCTACGCCGCAGGCGAGGAGCCCGAGAGCAACGCCGTGGAGTACCTGATCCACTCGCTCAGAAAGAAGCTCTCCGCGGACGCCATCCGGAACGTGAGGGGCCTCGGCTGGATGGTCGCCTCCCGCGACGACGCGGCGAAGTCCTGATCCCTTCGAACCCCTTGAAAAAGGAGCGGAGCCGATGACGGAGAAGACGGAAAAGATGTCGCTTGCCGAGCGCTGGCGGAGGCTCATCGCGGCCGCGCACTCGGAGAACCCGTCCTTCACGGTGCGCGCGAGCCTCTGGGCCGCGGGCGCGGTGGTGGCGTTCTCCATCCTCGCCTCGGCCTCGGTCTTCGCGGTCTCGTGGTTCGAGGCCCGCGACTCCCAGGAGGACAGGCTCGAGGAGGTCTCGGGCATCCTCGCGCGCTCGCGCGTGGCCTTCTCGCACCGCGACGGCATGTTCGAGGCGCTCTACATGGATGACGAGGACTTCGAGGAGCGCTTTCTCCTCGACTCCGACGACCCGGCGGCCGAGCTTCCCGCGGGGGCGGACATCCTGATCCAGACGCTTCACCGCACGGGAAGGTCGCTCCGCGTGCGCCTTGACCGGCCGCTCCGCGACGGCTTCCACACGCTCAGAATCCACGGCGAGGACTACCGCGTGCTCTCGCTCACGCTCAAGACGACGCGCCGCGCGCATGTCGTCACCGCCGAGCGCACGAGCGCTGTGTGGAAGGAGGCCTGGGCGGACTCGATCAACTTCCTCGTGCCGCTCCTGATCCTTTCGGTGCTGCTCTCGATGGGGATCGGCTTCCTGCTCTGGCGCATGATGCTGCCGGCCAAGCGCCTCGCGGCGGACCTGTCGCAGCGCTCGGGCGAGAAGCTCGCCGCAGTGCCCGTCACGGGCATGCCCGCCGAGATCGTGCCGCTCCTCACGAGTTTCAACGGACTCCTCTCCCGCGTCGAGGCACTGCGCGGACAGGAGGCGCGGTTCGTGGCCGATGCGGCGCATGAACTCAGAAGCCCGCTCGCGGCGCTCTCGCTCCAGGCCGAGCGGCTCGAGAAGTCGGAGCTCCCGCCCGAGGCCCGGGCGCAGCTCAAAACTCTGCGCGCCGGCATTGACCGCGCGGTGCGGCAGGTGAGCCAGCTGCTGGCACTCAAGCGCGCGCAGGCCAAGGCCGCGGCGCCGGCCTCCGCGGAGACGGACGGGGCCCCCGCCTCGGCCGAGATTATCCGCGCCGTGCAGGAGGCCGTCGAGTCTGTCTACTGGGAGGCCGAGCGCCTCGGGCTCACGATCGAGGTCGAGGGTCTCGAGGACCTGCCCGACGGGGCCGATCCGCGGATGCCGATGCAGTTCGACGATCTCTTCACGATCCTGAGGAACCTCCTTGAGAACGCCGTGCGCTACTCGCCCTCGGGAACGGCCGTGACGCTCCGCCTCGATTCGGCCGAGCCCCCGGTGATCTCGGTGCGCGACTGCGGACCGGGCATCCCGGCCGAGGACCGCGCCCGCGTGCTCGAGCCCTTCTTCCGGCGTCTCGGCACCGGCGTCTCCGGCACGGGCCTCGGGCTCGCGATCGTCAAGACCCTCTGCGACCGCTGGGATCTCGAGCTCCGTCTCGAGGACGCCAGGCCGGGCGAGGAGAACCCGGGCCTCGCCGCCTCGATCCGGCCGAGGGCCGTCCGGAAGCAGTCCGGCAAGGCGGGCAGGCAGACGAAGGCCTGAGAAGCCGCTCACAAAACTCAAGGGACGGAACGCCGCGGGAGCCCGGAGCCCCGCGGCGTTTCCGTCCCCGGGGAGCGCCCTGCAACGCCTCGTCACAACTGAGGAGGCCCCCGGCGTGCCCTCATGAACGACAGAGGCTCTTAGATCTGAGATAATCAACTCCCCTCGACCAATAAAAAAGATCTATTCCGACCATGACCCACACCACCACCGAATCCACCGAGACCGGCGCGCCTGCGCAGAAGCACCGCGAGTTCCCCGACGGCCCCTGCAAGCAGTGCGCCTTCCCCGGGGACGAGCCCGCGGACCCGAGAAGCGAATCCCCGGCGCTCGCCTCCGCAGCCGCGACGTTCGCGAGCTGGCTCACCTGGGCGCAGGCCGCCGCCTTGATCGCGATCGCCATCGCCGCCATCTGCGGCATCGGCCAGGCGATCTGGGAGATGATCTCCGCGAGGAACATTTCGCTCGGCGACCTGCTGATGCTCTTCCTCTACATCGAGATCCTCTCCATGGTGAAGGGCGCGAGCCTCGGCACCCGCGAGATTCCGATCCACACCCCGATCGCTCTGGCCATCGTGGCGGTGGCCCGCTACATCGTGGTGGACGTCGAGCACATCAACGCGATCACGATGCTCTGCACCTCCGTCTCGATCCTGCTCCTCGTCGTGGCGCTCTGGCTCATCCGCCGCACGGGCAAGTCGATGAAGGGCATCCGCGCGAGCTGAGATCCTTCGCAGCTGAACATTCCTCCCGTCTGCCGTCCCTCTTCCCTGAGGAAGGCGGCGGGATGGGAGCCCGACAAAAGAGGCCGTTCCGGACAGTTCAGTCCAGGGCGGCCTTTCCCGTTTCCGGGGCCCGGGAGCGTTTTTGTTTCGCCTGATGGAACGGGCTCCCGGCGGGGTCTGTGAATTGGTTCGGATTCCGACGCATTGCGGTTTTCACAACCCGTGCTGTCGCGCACGGGCTTCAGAGCGGTGCGGCCGGCATGCCTGCGGCGCCGGAATGAATGCCGCGGGAACACCCGGCGCCTTCGGTTTTCTGAGGCGAATCCGCAACACTTCCTCTCTGCCGCAGGGGATTCCGGGGCGGTGTCAGGGGAATTACGGATGTGTGATGGAGGAATGTGCGGAACCCTCAGGAAATTGTGAAAAATGCAAGGGACAAGTTGAGACTCTGTAGCTTCCATGAAACGCGGTTGAAACGGATACGGCTTGACGCGCTTTTATCTCCTGATATTCTCGGAAGCTGACCGCACATCAAGTGGCTGCGGTCCCTCATACCGCCGGAGCAGGTTTCACGCGCCGGCGGTTTTTTCCGGTGAGTCCCGGGAGGATCGGACTCGCCTCAGGAGGCGGCCTTCACGGTCCTCGGCCGCTCCCAGGGGTGCGGCCTCGCCGGGGCGTCCGGGTTGCGGCCCGCGGGCTTCTCATTGACGTTCACCTTCACGAGCTCGTCAACGCGGGTGTAGCCGCAGGGCGAGAGGTGCCCCCGGCGCATCTCCCAGCCGGTCGCGAGCCTCGAGCTCGCCGTCTGCACGGTGCCGCTCCCCCAGGCGCGGTTGATGTCATCGATCGTGCGCATGAGGGCGGCGCGCCGCTCCTCCTCCGCGCGGATCGCCAGGTCGGCCTCCGGGTCGTCGAAGAGCGTGGCGGGCGCCGCCGCCGGCAGGTCGTCGGCGTCAACGGTGTCGGCGAGCACCACGCCCGCCTTCCGGTACGCGAAACCCTCGCGGAAGCTTTCGCGCACGAGCTTTTCGGCGATTTCAGTGAGCGCGAGCGTGTCCGCCGTCGGGCGCGGGAGCTTCACGACAGGGTTCGCGACATGCCGCGGGAGGTCCGTGCGGAAGAAGCTCGTGTGAAAGAAGACCCCGACCGACCCGGCGAGCCGGTTCATGCTTCGCAGCTTCCTCGCCGCGTCCTCCATGTGCGTGGAGACGGCGGCGATCATCGAGTTCAAGTCCTTCACGGGCCGGCCGAAGGAGCGGCTGCGGATGATCTGGTCGTTGGGCCGGCTTCTGAGCTCGAGCGGCAGGCACGGGATTCCATGCATCTCGCGCCACGTGCGCTCGAGCGTCACGCCGAACCTCGCCCGGACCCAGGCCGGGTCAAGGTCGAAGAAGTCGAGCGCGGTCGTGACGCCGGCCGCGGCGAGCCCGGCCTCGCTTGCCCTGCCGATGCCCCAGATCTCGCTCACCGGCGTGATCGACATGGCCTTCCTCTGCCGGTCCGGGGTGAGCGTGTTCCAGTCGAGCACCCCCCTGAGGCCCTTCCACTTCTTCGCGAGGTGGTTGGCGAACTTCGCGAGCGTCTTGGTGTTGGCGATCCCGATGCAGGTCGGGATCTGCTGCCACTTGAGGATCCGCTCGCGCATCAGGCGCGCGTACTCGGTGGGGTTGTCCGTGGCGCCCGTGATGTCGGCGAAGCTCTCGTCGATCGAGTAGCACTCGATCGCGAAGCTCATCTCCTCGACGATCGCGGCGACGATGCTCGAGATCGAGCCGTAGAGCTCGTAGTTGGAGCTTCGCCAGTCAACGCCTGCGAGGAAGGCGTCGCGCATTTTGAAGACGGGCGTGCCGCGCTTCAGGCCCATCGTCTTCGCCTCGGCCGTGAGGGCCGCGACGCATCCGTCATTGTTCGTCAGAACGATCAGGGGCTTGCCGACAAGCTCGGGCTGGAACACCTGCTCGCAGGCGCAGTAGAAGCTGTTGGCGTCAATCAGGCACAGAACCTGCCTCGGGTTGAGACCCGGGACGCCGCGGTAGCTCCGGCGCTTCTCCTCGGCCGCGGCCGACGCGGCGCGCGCACGCGCCCTTCTCGCCTCGACCGGATCGGCGAGTTCCCCGATGATGCGGGCGTTGCTCACGAGGGCGGCGTGCGGAGTTGACATCTTCTTCCCGGGAGGGCCGCGGCGGGGGCGGAAAAAGGGGGTGGAAAGCGAAGCGGAAAGGAGACACTCATAAAGTGCCTCAATTCCGCGGATGGATTGAGCGAGAGGAGGATTGAGGCATTAAGTGACAAATAAGCGTGACCTTTTTCCTGCCATGAGGCATACTACACTACTATCATTGACATTCCTCGGAGATATCCCCCAGAGATCGAGGAATTTCCCGCTCATTCCCTTCAACACGCCTTCCTGAAGGATTGTTCAACCATGTCGAGTCGTCTCCCACGTCCTCAGCCCGAAGAAGCCGTCGAATCCGCCGCGCCCGCGCGGCAGGGTTCCGATCCGACCCCTCCTCCGGCCCGCCGCCGCGGCCGCCCCAAGAAGCCGGGCGAACCGCAGAACACCTACATGTCCGTCCGCCTCACCCAGAGCAACGTCGAGCGCATCCGTGCGATGGGCGGCGCCACCTGGCTGCGCGAGATCATTTTCAAGGCCTTCGAGAACATCGACGGTCCGAACGAGACCCGTCAGAACGTCAAGATCAAGGGCCGCAGGATCCTCGGTCTCGAGCCCGTGCGCCGTGAGAATCCCAAGGACGCCGTGAAGACGATCCTCGAGGGCACGAAGGGCGACCGCAGCCAGGTCGATGACCTCAACGCGCTGCTCGTCCCGAACCCCGGCCAGATGATCCTCGTCGAGGCCACGGGCGAGAGCATGATCGACGCGGGCATCGCGCCCAAGGACCTGCTCATCGTCGACCTCTCCGTGCGCGCCCGCTCCGGCCAGATCGTGCTCGCCACCGTCGACGGCAACTATGTCGTGCGGCGCCTGAAGCGCGTCGAGGGCGACATGGAACTGCGCAGCGAGAATGACGCCGTGCGTCAGGCCGCGATTCGTCCGACCGCCACGCGACCGATCGAGATCCTCGGCGTCGTGCGCAGCGTCATCCACCGCGTCGACTGACGGCAGCCGATGCCTGGCACAGAACCCTCCCGCTCTCCACGGCCTCTTCCCGCCGGGGACGATGTTCTCGTTCTCGGCGGCGTTGTGCGTCCCGAGGAGCCGGTGAAGGCTGACTTCATCGATTTCCACGCCGGCTGCGGGTTCCCGTCGCCGGCGGCGGACTTCGAGTGCGAGCGCGTGACGCTCGATGACATCATGATCGACCACCGGCACGCCACCGTGATCGTTGAGGCCACGGGCGACAGCATGGTGGACGCGGGCATCTACCCCGGCGACCGCATCATCGTCGACCGGGCCCTCGAGGCCCGCGACGGCTCGATCATCCTCGCCAACTACGACGGCAACCTCCTCATGAAGCGGCTGCGCATCTGCCCGGACGGCAGCCCCGAGCTCTTGAGCGAGAACGCCGAGATGAACTACCGTCCCGTGAGGCCCGCCGAGGGCGAGGTCTTCACGATCATCGGCGTCGTGACGGGCCTGATGCGAAGGCTCTGACCAGCTCCTTCTCTCTTTCGAAGAGAAAAACGAAGCGTCCCCGGTTTCCTGTCTGAGGCCGGGGATTTTTGTCGTCCGTGAGGCCGCGGCCCGGAAAAGACGAATCCCCGGCAGGCTGAGCCAGGCCGGGGATCCGGGCATGCGGGCCGGAGGGGATGGAAGCCCGCTCGAGCGGGTCCGGCCCCGCCCAAGATCAACCATCCCCTCCGGTGTTCTGAGGCAATCAGTCGTGCTCGACGCCGATCATGACGGCCGAGGCCTTGATGATCGCGTAGGCCTTGCCGCCGACCTTGAGGCCGAGCGACTCGGCGGAGGTCGACGTGATCGTGGAGACGATCTTCTCGCCGGCCTTCGTCTCGATCGTGACTTCGGTCGAGACCGGACCGGTCTTGATCTCAACGATGGTGCCTTCGAGCTGGTTGCGGGCGGAAATCTTCATTGGAGTTTCTCCTTGGGACACAGAGGATAATCGAAAAGTGACACCTTCTGCATCGTTATCCGGGGCAGGGATTGCCCTTATCTTGAGAACAAGTCTAACGGCCGCGATTCGTTTTTGGAATAACGATTTGGTATTAACCGGACGGGGGTGCCGTGCGCGATCCGTCGTCGGCCGACGTCAGATGCCTCGATGAGGCTGCCCGACCCCGGCCGGGGTGTTTTCCCCCGGGTCTGCGGCCGTCATCCGGGCCCTGTCCGTCGTGCAGAAGAAGAAACCCCGCGGAACTTCAGCGAGTCCTGCGGGG
>NZ_JAUNSF010000058.1 GCF_030539355.1 Sutterella sp. | reverse complement strand
TTTTTTCCCGCCATGCCGCAATCCGACACCCGGTCCTCCCGCAGCGCCGTCGCCCGGCGTATCGAGCGCTGGCGCGCCTCCGGCGCGGGAACGGCGGCGATCGCGGTGAACGGGTTCTTTCTGTGGGCGCTCTATCTCATCGTGCCGATGGAGCGCGGCTTCATGCGCTCGGTCTGCGAGCGGAAGGCATTTCTCTATCCGCAGGTGGACTTCGACCGCCCGCGGCTTCTTGATCCGCTCCGGATCCTGGTGCAGACGCTCTGGCTCCTGCTCGTGAAGCCCCCGAGGCGGAACGCGCGCTCGCCCTGGGCGAGGCTCGTCGCCGGCGTCGTGGCGGTGCTCCGCGCGATGGGCGCGGTGATCGGGCGGCTCGGCGACCTCTGGGGCGCGCTCTGTCTCGCGCTCGTGCGTCGGCTGCCCTCGCTCTCCGAGGATGCGGACCAAGCGGATGAGGGAAACGCCGCAGGGAAGGGGAGCGGCTGGGGCCGGCGGGCCGCGGTCACGGTGATCGTGCTCATCGGCTTCGCGCTCGCGGCGCTCTCGATCACGCAGCCCTTCGCGCTCGAGGGCCAGGTGGTCTTCCTCTCCTTCATGTTTTTCTCGATGATCGCGCTCGTGCGCGTGAAGGCGCGCATCACGCTGATGCTCCTCTTCGTGATCTCGATCGTGGTCTCGGCGCGCTACCTCTGGTGGCGTGCCACGGCGACGCTCAACACCTCGACCGGGCTCGACATCTTCTTCACGGGCGCGCTGCTCGCGGCGGAGATCTATGCCTTCGCCGTGATGGTTCTCGGCTACTTCCAGGTCTGCTGGGCGCTCGACCGCCGCATCTGCCCGCTGCCCGGGGACCGGAGCACCTGGCCCACGGTGGACGTCTTCATCCCGACCTACAACGAGTCGCTCGAGGTGATCAAGCCGACGGTCTACGCGGCGCTCAACCTCGACTGGCCTGCGGAGAAGCTGCGCGTCCACATCCTCGACGACGGCAGCCGCGCGTTCGTCGAGGACTTTGCGCGCGAGACGGGCGCGGGCTACATCCGCCGCGAGGAACATAAACACGCCAAGGCGGGCAACATCAACCACGCGCTCACGGTCACGTCGGGCGAGCACATCGTCATCTTCGACTGCGACCACGTGCCCTCGAAGGACTTCCTTGTCTCGACCGTGGGCTGGCTCGTGCGCGATCCGAGGATCGCGCTCGTGCAGACGCCGCATCACTTCTACTCGCCCGATCCGTTCGAGAAGAACCTGCACCTCGATCCCGCGCAGCCAATCGAAAACTCGCTCTTCCACGATTTCATCCAGAAGGGCAACGACACCTGGAACGCGACGATGTTCTGCGGCTCGAGCGCCGTGATGCGCCGCAGGGCCCTGGAAGAAGTGGGCGGCATCGCGATCGAGACCGTGACCGAGGACGCGCACACGTCGCTCAAACTCAACCGCCGCGGCTGGAAGTCCGCCTTCATCTCGCGCCCGCTCGCGTCGGGCCTTTCCACCGACACGCTCGCCGCCCACATCGGGCAGCGCATCCGCTGGGCGCGCGGCATGATCCAGATCCTGAGGCGCGACTGCCCGCTCCTCGGGCGCGGCCTCACGCTGCCGCAGCGGCTCTGCTTCTTCAACGCGATGCTGCACTTCCTGCACGGGCTGCCGAGGATCATCTTTCTGCTCGCGCCCTTGCCCTACATGCTCGCCGACGTCTACGTGATCTACGCGACGGCCGCTTCGATCTTCGCCTACGTCGTGCCGCACATGGTGCACTCGGCCGTGACGAACCAGCGCCTGCAGCACGGCTACCGCTATCCCTTCCTCTCCGGGGTCTACGAGACGGTGCTCTCCTGGTACATCCTCGTGCCCACGGCGGTCGCGCTCATCGCGCCGGGCGTCGGCAAGTTCAACGTGACCGCGAAGGGCGGCACGATCGACAGCAAGTATCTCGACTGGGGCATCACGAAGCCCTACCTCGTGCTCCTCGCGCTCAACTTCGCCGGACTCCTCGCGGGCTTCTGGAAGGCCTTCGCCTCGCCCGATCCCGAGTACCTGACGCTCGCGATCAACATGGGCTGGATCGTCTACAACCTGATGATCCTCGGCGCCACGATGGCTGTGGCGGTCGAGGAGGTGCAGCGCGACCGCTTCCCCCGCGTGCCGCTCGAGCTCGGCGTCCGCGTGGCTGTCCCAGGCTGTAAGGACCTGCCTCTGCGCATGACCGCCTTCTCGCAGGAGGGCGTGCGCGTGGAACCGGCGGCCGGGGACGAGGCGGCGTTCAGCGCGTTCGCCCGTCTTCCCGAGGGGACGCCCGTCACCGTGGCGATACCGAACGAGGACGGCTCCCCGGAGGCTTTCTCCGCAAGGCTCGGCGTCACGGAGGAGGGCAGGCGC
This sequence comes from Sutterella sp., assembly GCF_030539355.1. Taxonomy (GTDB): domain Bacteria; phylum Pseudomonadota; class Gammaproteobacteria; order Burkholderiales; family Burkholderiaceae_F; genus Sutterella. The sequence goes on along the minus strand of NZ_JAUNSF010000058.1, from coordinate 16,483 downwards.
GATCTGCTCATCGACTTCGCCTCGGCCGCGGACGAGCGGCGCTTCAATTCGCTCACCTTCGCGAGGCGCGGCGTCTGGGCGCAGGCGCCGGACCACCCCGTCGACGACCGCTTCCTCACGGGCTTCCTGGCGCTCGGGCGCCTCGCGCTCTACGGTTACCGCTCGATGGTCGAGTTCCTCCCCGGGCGGACATTGCCAAGGGTGCGCGACTTCATTGCCTCGCTCCTGCCCCGAACGCCAAGAGCCGGACAAAAGAACTGCTGACTGATACGGATGAATGTGAACCTGATGAAAACGATGGAAAAGACAAGATTCACCGGGCTGATGTGCGCGGTGCTCGCCGCGGGGCTCCTCGCGGCCGAGTCCGTCCCGGCCGCCGGGGAGCAGGCGCCCGCGCCCGTCTGGCGCACCGACGTGATGAGCGTGCGCGTGGAGAAGGCGCCCTTGATCGGGCTCGTTCCGGGCGGCACGGCGCGGTCGGTGAGGCTCACGGGCCTCTCGCGCGAGCAGATCTTTGACTTCGGCGTCCGCGCCGACGACGTGGTCTCGGGGGCCTCGGTCGACCTCGCCTTCCAGGCGTCGGCCTCGGTGCTGCCTCGGGTGTCGCAGGTGAACGTGTACTTGAACGGCGAGCTGCAGCGCTCCACGACGCTCGGCGAAGACATGATCGGGAAGCCCGCGCTCATCACCGTTCCGCTCAACGTCAAGGCCATCCGCTCGCAGAACCGCATCACGGTCGAGTTCATCGGGCACGTGCGCTCGGTCTGCGAGAACCCCGCCGACGAGTCGCTCTGGCTCGACGTGAGCCAGGCGAGCCGCCTCGTGCTCGAGAAGTCCCGCATCCGTCTCGCGAACGACATCACGCGGCTCCCCGCGCCCTTCATCGACACGGCCTCCGGCGCCGCCGCGCGTCTGCCCTTCGTCTTCGCCTCGGCGCCGTCGAGCCGGATGAAGGAGGCCGCGGCCGTGCTCGCGAGCTCCGCGGGCCGGCGCACCGCCTGGCGCGGCGCGGACTTTCCCGTCTACTACAACGCGCTCCCCGGCCCCGAGCACTTCGTGGTCTTCGCGACCAACGCGGACCGCCCGACGTTCCTGAAGGACCTGCCGCCCGTCGCGGGTCCCCAGGTCTCGGTGATGGACGCGCCGGGCGCGCTCGCCGAGAAGATGCTCGTCATCGCCGGCCGTGACGAGGACGACATCCTCACGGCGGTGAAGGCGCTCGTGCGCGAAGGGAACGTCATGATCGGCGACGTCTTCCGCCCGGGGAAGCTCGCGGAGACGCCGCCCCGCGAGCCCTATGACGCCCCGAACTGGCTGCCGGTGGGCAAGACCGTGCAGCTCTCGGCGCTCATGGAATATCAGGGCCAGTTCTCGAGCCGCGGCTACCGCATGCCGCCCGTGACGGTGCCGGTGCGGCTCGCCCCGGACCTCTACATGACGAGCGACGCGAACCTCACGCTCTCGGTGAAGTACCGCAGCACGAAGCCGATGGCGGGCGAGGCGGCGCAGTTCCGCGTGTATCTGAACGGCTCGCTCATCGATTCCGACCCGATGGCCGCGACCGAGGGCAGGGGCGAACGGACGATCGCACTCCCCGGCTTCTACGGGGCGCTCGCCGACAACCCTGCGGGCGCGCTTGCGCTCCAGCAGGAGAATCAGCTCTCCTTTGCCGTCGAGTACGAGCGCACGGCCGAGGGCGGGTCCCCGGAGAACTGCAAGTCGGTGATGCCCCTCACGCACCAGATGGAGATCGAGCCCTCGTCGACGATCCGCCTCGAGGGCCTCTGGCACGAGGCGAGGCTCCCTGACCTGAGGCTCTTCCTCAGGACGGGCTACCCCTTCACGAAGTGGGCGGACCTCTCGCACACCGTCGTGCTGATCGCCGAGAAGGCGGGCGCGAACGAGGTCTCGACGATGCTGAACGCCGTCGCCCGCATGTCGGCCGTCACGGGCGCGGTCGCCGACCGCGTGCGCGTCACGTCCACTGCCTCGGATCCGCTGGTCGCGGAGCGCGACGTCCTTGCGATCGGACCGCTCCCCACGCGCATGAGCGACATCAATCCGGAGCGCGCGCTTGAGCTCCAGGGGAGCGTCGGGGACGCGATCCGGCTGGGCAAGGATGATGCGCACGTCTTCCGGCCTCCCGAGGCGGGCGTGATCGGCGAGGCGATCTCGGCCGTGGTCGCGCTCGAGAACCCGCGCTCGGGCGGACACTCCGTCGTGGCGCTCCTCTCCGAGGGGCCGGCGAGTTCGCTCGAACTGAACGCCCAGCTCGCGAACCCGGCGTCGCTTCGCAACGTCACCGGGTCGGTCGCGGTGATGACACCGTCCTCCGTCTCCTCCTGGGCCGTGGGCGAGCGCTACACCGTGGGCGACCTCCCCTGGTACCACAAGGTCTGGCGGCGGATCTCGCGCCACCCGGGCTGGCTCGTCGTCTGCGCGCTCGCGAGCGCGCTCGTGATCGGGCTCGCCGCCTTTGTCTTCATGCGCCGCTGGGTGGGAGGACGTGAAAAGTGATGGGTTTCAGGAATATGAAGAAACGCGCGGCTGAGACAGTCTCCATTGCCGTCTCCGCGGTGCTCGTGACGCTTGCCATTGCGCTCCCGGCGCATGCCGCCTGGCCGCTCTGGAACGATTTCGTGGCCGCGAACGTCGAGGAGTCGCGTGTGGTGGACAGGAGCGACTCGCGCCGCATCACGACGAGCGAGGGGCAGTCCTACGCGCTCTTCTTCGCGCTGGTCGCGAACGACCCGGTCCGCTTTGACGCGATCCTCGACTGGACGGAGAAGAACCTCTCCGGGGGTGACATCACGAAGACGCTCCCCGCCTGGCTCTGGGGACGGACGACGAACGGCAGCTGGGGCGTGCTCGACACGAACAACGCCACCGACAGCGACATGTGGATCGCCTACGCGCTCCTCGAGGCCGGCCGCATCTGGGAGCGGAAGGACCTCACCGCCAAGGGACTCGCGATGATGGGGCTTCTCAAGGCCCACGTCCGCGAGGTCGAGAACCTTGGGAGCGTGCTCCTCCCGGGCCGCGTCGGCTTCGAGGACAAGAACGGCACGGTGAAGCTCAACCCGAGCTACTACCCGCTCTTTATTCTCAGGCGCTTCGCCGCCGAGGATGCCTTCTGGGCGCGGGTGTACGACGGGTCGCTCGCGATGCTCGTGCGCTCGGCCCCGTCGGGCTTCTCGCCCGAGTGGGCGCGGTTCACCGCCTCCGGGCGGTTGGTCAAGCCCGAGGGCGAGGACTGCGGCACGGGAAGCTACAACGCCATCCGCACCTACATGTGGGCGGGCATGCTCTCGCCCGCGGACCCCTCGCGCACGATCCTCGCGCGCCAGTTCGCGCCGATGGTCGCCGCGACCCGCGCGCTCAACTTTCCGCCTGAGAAGACGAACGTCGCCACGGGCGACGTGAGCGCGCCGGGGCCGGACTACTTCGGCGCGTGCCTGCTCACGCTCCTCGGCAATGACCGCACCGCGGGGCTGATCCGCACGGTGCTCACCAACGAGGGCGTGAACCCGGAGCGCTACTACGGCAACGTGCTCACGCTCTTCGGACTCGGCTTTGACGAGGGCCGCTGGGGCTTCGCGCCCGACGGCAGGCTCATCCTTGAGGGTGGCGGGGGTGTGAATTGACCGATCTGAACGACAAGGACTCCCGGACCGAAGCGCTCGAAGCCGCCGCCGCGGTCCGCCTGCCGCTCGAGGGGCTCGGCGGCTGGAACCTCTACTTCCTCGCGAAGCTCGGGCTCGTCGCGGCCGGGTACCTCACGCTCGCCGTGCTCTGGAACGCGCTTTTGATCGCCGTGCTCATGGTGCCCATGAAGTGGCGCGCCGTGCGGTGGCTGAGAACCGCCGGGTGCATCGTCGCCGCGGCGGCGCTCCTCTGGAGCGAGAGCTGGCTGCCGGGCCCGGAGAGCATCATGGCAAACGCGGGCGGCATCCGCGGGTTCTCCTGGAACTATCTCCTCGAGCTCGCGCTCGACTTCATCAACTGGCAGATGGTCGGGGCGGCCGCGCTCGGGATCCTCCTCTGGGTGCTCCTGAAGGACACGATCCGCTTCACGTTCGTCACGCTCGTCTGCTTCGTCGGCATGGCGGCGGCGCCGGCCTTGGATGCCTTCCGCACGCACGAGACCGCCGACGAGGTTGTGACCGCATCGGCCCGGACGGCTCCCGCCGAGGGCGAGGCCGCGGAGAGCGCGACCGTGAAGGAGTGGTACGAGGCGTTCCTTGCGTTCGAAAAGGAGAGAAGGGCGGAGTTCCCCACGGGGATCCCGGAGAAGGACACGCCCTTTGACATCCTGCTCCTCAACATCTGCTCGCTCGCGAACGACGACCTCGCCGCCTCGCAGCTCGACGGCCACCCGGTCCTCGACCGTTTCAACGTCCGCTTCGACCGCTTCAACGCCGCGACCTCGTACTCGGGACCCGCGGCGCTCAGGCTCCTCACCGGCGCCTGCGGCCAGCCCTCGCACAACGATCTCTACGGCGAGCGCCGCACGGACTGCGAGGTGATGAACAAGCTCGGGGCCCTCGGCTACTCGCAGCATCTGATGATGGATCACTCGGGTGAGTACGACAACTTCCTGCAGACGATCCGCGACAAGACGGGCCTTGCGGCGCCGCTCGAGTCGAAGGGGAAGCCCATCCCCATCCGCTACATGGGGTTCGATGACGAGGAACTCGCCGACACGCTCGGGTTGCTCAGGTTCTGGCAGCGCACGACCGCCCGCGCGAAGGAAAAGCGCAGCGTCACCTTCATGAACCTCATCTCGCTCCACGACGGCAACCGTCTCCCGCGCCACGGGCGCTCCGAGGCCTTCAAGCCGCGCGCGCAGCGCATGCTCGACGACCTGAACACCTTCATGCGGGAGCTTGACCGCACGGGCCGCCGCGTGATGCTCGTCGTGGTCCCCGAGCACGGCGCCGCCGTGCGAGGCGACCGCATCCAGGCGCCGCGCCTGCGCGACATCCCGAGCCTGAGAATCACCGAGGTGCCAGTGATGGTGAAGTTCTTCGGCGTCCGGGGACTCCCCGAGCAGCCCATCCACGTCACGGGCCCCACGAGCTACCTCGCGCTCACGTCGCTCATCGGCCGCACGCTCTCGACCAACTTCTTCAGCGCGCGCGGCGGCGCGGTGCCGATGGAGGAACTCGTGAAGGACCTCCCCGAGACGCATCCGGTCTCGGAGAACGGCCAGGCGAAGGTGCTCGAGATGAAGGGCGTCGAGTACCTCAAGCGCAACGACGGGGACTGGAGACCGTACGGGAAGTGACGGCTTCGATCTGAAACTCAGGTGAAATGAGCGCCCTTTCCCGTGTTTCGTGCCGGGGAAGGGCGTTTTTTCAGCGATTCGCCGAAAAATAACGTGAATGCGGGATAGGTCTGGGCACCCGACCCCTCCGCGTGAACCGTCTGCTGACGCACCCCTCGTGCAGAATGATCTCACTGCCTCACGGAGCAAAGCTTCGGGTCGGCACCGGATTTATCAACACGACACAAGGTAACACCTATGTCCAGAAACACCAGCAGCAAAAACGGCGGCACGAACGCCCGCGCCGGTCAGAGGAACGGCGGCGGCCGCGGCGGCAGACAGTCGCCCCGCAGTCGGTCGGAAGAGAGGAACATGAGACCCGGCCTCGAGCTCCTCTATACGATCGCGCTCGAGCGCGGCATCCTGAGCGACCTCACGGAAGCGCTCGGTGACGCGAAACTCGCCGAATCGGTCCTGGGACTCGCCGGCATTTGTCTCGCAGCCGGAGACGTCCTGAGAGAAGATGATCCCGAGGCGGAATTCCGCAGGACCTTCAGGGAGAATTACGGAAGGGACACGACCGCCGCCCGGATTGTGGAGGAACTCGCCGGCCGCATGAAGGCCGCTGACTTTGAGGAGAACTACGCCGAACTGCGCGCGTCCCGTCTGTCCGGTTCCTTCGTGTATCAGGCCTATGCGAACCTCGCCGAGTCCGATGAGGATTTCAACAAGCATGCGGGGCTCAATCTCGGCATCGTCATGGAGAAGGGCTTCGCGAAGGACTGCGTGCTCGCCGTGCCTCATCCCCTGGGAACGGCGATCAGGTCCGATGACGTGCTCCTCTCGACCTCCGCGGCCCTGAGGGCGCCTCTGCGCTTTCTCCTCGGAGAGTTCAATTACGACAGCGGCCGCGGGAAAGAACGTCCGGTGCTCGCCGCAGCGGAAGCGGCCGGGTTCACCGCCTTCAGGCACCTGCTTTCCGTCGATCCGGGCACGAGGCTTCACCGGTTCATTGAGAAGCACTTCGGCGAGTGCATCCTGCCCCGCGTCTACATCCCTGAATTCAAGACCTTCGCTGTGCGCGTGCCCGGCGAGGCGGAAGGGGGCGAGGAGGGGCGTGTGCAGTACATACTGCTGCCGAAGGACGCCTACATCGGGACGATTGAGTTCCTGAGCGACCAGATTCAGGAGCTGCGGGCCGCGTACCGCGCCGGAATGGGACGGTTCGGCAGCAGAGCAGAGCGTCTGGAGCCGGATCTGGACCTCTTTGATGTCCACTCCCGGGTGACGGCATGTTCCTGCATCGCAGGCACGGCGGAGATCCCGCCCTGTGAACTCGCGAGGATGAATTTCCAGGGCATGGAGTTCTCGGACATCTTCACCCGTTTCTGGGATGCGCTCACAACGCTTCTTCCTGCGGAGTGGCAGGAGGAGATGCCGCCGGAGGCCCGGGAGGCTCTCCGGCGCGCCGGCGCCTTCATGGGCGGCATCGTCCTCTCGCTCGTCTTCGCCACCGGCGCGCTGCTGCGCGATGTGCCCAGGGCATATCCCGGGACCGTGGAGATGCTCGAGGAAATCGATCCCATCGGCGTCGCCGGGGAATGGCTTTCGGGCACGCCCCACCAGGCGTTCGAGTTTCTTGAGTCGCTGCCCCTTCTCGCCTGGGGCTGGAAGGACGGGGCGAGAGTCGTCAGGGCGCTCCTGCCCTATTCAGGCCGGCCTCTCGGCGAGACCTTCCTCAGGGTGTGGAACGTCAATCTCAGCCGTCGCCACGGTCTCACGTTCGCTGAACTTCGTCGCCAGTATCCGTGCACCCCGCGCATCACCAGGAACCGATTCTGAAAAAACGCCATGACCAGAAAGAAAAAACATTACCCCCTCCCGCCGGGGATTGACTTTGTCCTGCGCGTCGCGCGCCGCCGCGCCATCGGCGAGGACCTCGCCCGGGCGCTTGGAAATGAGAAACTCGCTGACAGCGTCCTCGGCCTCGTCCTCATCATGCTCGCGGATCACTGGACCCGTCTCGAAGACGACGCCTCCGACTCGGTGCTGTACCGCATCCGGCAGATCTTCGGCCGGGGCGGCATGCGCACCGAGGCAATCCTCAGGGACCTCTCGAAGCTTGAGGACATCTCGCGGAAGTTCGGTGAACTGCGTGCCGCGCGGTTCGGGGGAACCTTCGAGGAGTACCGCGCCTATGCCAACGTCTTCGAGGATGAATACGAACTCAACCCCGCCGCCGGGTTTAACCTCGGCGTCCTGCTTCAGGACGGGGTGCCGCGGGAGTGCGTCTATGCGGCTCCCCACCGGGTGAACACCGCGCTCAAGGCGGATGATCCGCTCTTCAGGGTTCCCGCTGCGGCTGAGGTGTCCTCGCGCTGGCTCGTGGGCGGCCTCAATCGCGCCGGCGATGATGAGATCCGCTCGCTGCCTGTTCTCGTCGAGGCCGAGGCCGCAGGGTTCGCCGCGATCCGGCGGATGCATTTCTCGGATCCGAAGTCGCATCTGAGCCGGTGGCTCCACGCGCACTTTGACGAATGTCTGCTGCCGCGCTCGTACCTGCCCGAGTTCGACCGCTTTGTCACCCGTGTTCCCGGAAAGCCGGAGAACCCCGAGGAGGGGAGGGCCCGGTACTTCCTCGTGGATTTTGAGGGCTACACCAACCTGATCGAGTTCCTCCGTGAGGACGAGAACAAGCGGCTCCTGAAGGATCCTGACGAGTTCGACGCGTACGTGCGCGAGAACTCCACGGGCGCACTGGTGTGCACGAAGACGGTGTCAACGCGGGAGACGGCAGAGCTCTGGGAGGACTTCACCGGGTTTTCCGAAGCGTTCTCCGAGCTCTGGGACTCGCTTTGCATGCACGTGCCGGAGGACTGGTTCGACAGGCTGACGGACGAGTCACTCGCGGCACGCCGCCCCGCAGTCGCCCTCATCTTTCAGGTCGCGCTCTCGATTCTCTTTGAGGTCACGCACCTCCTGCGCGAGTTCGAGCGTTTCGTTCAGCTCTCGAACCCTGGCTGTGAACTCGCCGAGGATCTCGATGAATATCTCAAGGGAACGCCGGAGGCCGGCCTCAGCTTCCTCAGCGAAATCGCGTACTGTGACTGGGATGCCGGTCCCGGGGACGGAAAGCGCTACTTCAAAGGTCCCAACTCAATGCTGACGCAGCTCTTCGCCAATGTCTCCAAGCTTGAGGACGAGCTTGCCAAGGGCCGAACCGTTGAGCAGATCGCGAGCGAGCACGTGGAACCGACGGAAACGCCGCAGAACGACTGACCGCACACCCGATCGACACCCTGCGCCGGGCGGCTTCCCTGAGGAAACCGCCCGGCGTCTCTATTCCTTTCGGCCTAGTCCGGGCGATAAGCCTCGGTCCGCCTTTCGGGAACTGTTGCACGGGTGAGATAGGTGGCACGATGACGTCTTCCACCGGCCCGACCCCTTTTTCCCCTGGAGCCGGTGTTTCCGCATTCCGAGGAGAAGCAGATGCCGGAAGGTCGTATCACACGCGTGGTGCCCGTGACGATTGAGGACAGAACATTCGAGGAGCTCAAGCTCCCGCGCCCGATCGCGCTCTCACCGCTCACCATTCAGGAACTTTCGCCCGCGAACCAGGTGCTCTGCGCCGCGGCCGCGGGCTACAGCCACGTGGGACTGAGGCTCGTGCCCGCGTTCCCCACCGAGGCCCGCTGGGGCATGGTGGGCGACACGCCGATGGTGCGCGAGGTGGAGACGAATCTGAGGCTCACGGGCATGAAGGTGCTCGACGTCGAGGCGCTGCGCGTCAAGCCCGACACCCGGGCGGTCAACTGGGAGCCCTTCTTCGAGACCGCGGAGCGGCTCGGCGCGACCGAGGTGCGCGTCGTCGGCAACGACCCGGATCTGAGCCGCTTCGCCGACAACTTCGCCGAGCTCTGCGAGCTCGCCTTCCCGCACGGGCTCGCGCTCAGCATCGAGCCGATGCCCTGGAACGACCTCTCGACCGTGAAGCAGACGGGCGAGGTGCTCGAGCATGTGAACCACGTCAACGCGGGGCTCCTCGTCGACCCGATCCACTTCTTCCGTGCGAAGAACACCTTCGCCGACATCGACGCGCTTCCGCCGGGGGCGCTGCGCTACTGCCAGATGTGCGACATGACGGTTCCCCCGAAGAACATGGACGAGGTCATCTTCCAGGCGCGCAACTACCGCCTCTCGCCCGGCGCCGGCACGGCGGACCTGAAGGGTCTGCTCGCGCACCTCAAGGACATCCCCATTTCGGTCCAGTGCATCAACAACCGGCTCGTGCTCTCGATGTCGCCGCTCGACCGCTCCCGCATGTACCTCGAGGACACGGTCGCGCTCCTCAACTCGATCGGTGAGGTGTGAGATCTGTCGTTCTATGACGAACCAGGGAATTCAGTGATGATTTCGTGAGTATCCGGGCTCCGGTGTCTGACGATCCGGAGCTCGATGTGTCTCTGAATCAGAATTTTCGGCAGGAAGGATGGGATTGTTGGATTTTGAGTTGTATTGATCGATCCTGAAATGAAGCAACGCATTGAATCTTAAGTGGAATTATTTGGTAGAAGCTGTAAGTATCCATTCCGATACGGGTGACGGACACCGCCCGCGGGCGGTATGCGAAAGATCTAGTGCTCTCTACGATATCTCCATCGGTCGGGATAAGTCACCGGACTTAATCACCAGAAGTTTTCCTGTCCGGGTCCCGGCTGTATGACCAGGAGATATTGAGAATGTCTAGTCGTCGTCAGTTCATCGGCGGTGCCGCCGCCCTTGCCGCCGGAAGTCTTGCCTTCAGCCGCGCCGCGAGCGCGAAGGTCACGCCCGTGACGCTCAAGGAAAAGAAGTTCCCCGAGCTCAAGCTCCCCCGCCCGATCGGCCTCGCCGCCCTGACGGTGCTTGACCTCTCGCCCGCGAACCAGGTGCTCTGCGCCGCGGCCGCCGGCTACAGCCACGTCGGCATCCGCCTCGTTCCGGCCACCCCGACCGAGACGCAGTACTCGATGATCGGCGACACGCCGATGATCCGCGCCGTCGAGGCGAACCTGAAGTCCACCGGCGTCAAGGTGCTTGACGTCGAGATCCTGCGCCTCAAGCCCGACACCCGCGCGGTCAACTGGGTGCCGTTCTTCGAGACGGGCGCCCGCCTCGGCGCCTCCCAGGTGCTCGTGGCCGGCAACGACCCCGACATCAACCGCCTCACGGACAACTTCGCCCAGCTCTGCGAGCTCGCGCACCCCTACGGCCTCTCGCTCAACATCGAGCCGATGCCCTGGTGCGACCTCTCGACCGTCAAGCAGACGGGCGAGGTGATCCGCAAGGTGAACCGCCCGAACGCCGGCGTCCTCATCGACCCGATCCACTACTACCGCGCGAAGAACGAGTACGCGGACATCGACAACCTGCCGCAGGGCGCGCTCCACTACTGCCAGATGTGCGACCTCACGGCCGCCACGCCGAAGGACATGGACGGCATCCTCTACCAGGCCCGCAACTTCCGCCTCTCGCCGGGCACCGGCGCCGGCGACCTGCCGCAGCTCCTCAGCCACCTGAAGGGTCTGCCCATCTCGATCGAGTGCTGCAACGCCGACCTCGCGCTCACGATGTCGCCGCTCGACCGCGCCCGCATGTACCTCGAGGACATGGTCGCGGTGCTCAACAAGGCGGGCGAGTTCTGATCGGATTCCCGCAGCTGATCTTTCTCCAGCGTGAAAGCGGCCGGTGTCTTTCTTCAGGGACACCGGCCGTTTTCCGTATCCGCCTGGGACAGGCGTCACTTCGTCGGGAGCGCGAAGATGCGGTTGAGTTCCTCGGTCGGGAGGTCGCCGATCCACGATTCGCCCGTGGTGACGGTCATCTCCGCGAGGTCGCGCTTCGATTCGAGCATGTCGTTGATGCGCTCCTCGAACGTCGCCGCGGTGATGAAGCGCCAGACGAGCACGTCGCGTCGCTGCCCGATGCGGAAGGCGCGGTCGGTGGCCTGCGCCTCCACGGCCGGGTTCCACCAGAGGTCATAGTGGATGACCGCCGAGGCCGCGGTGAGGTTGAGACCCGTGCCGCCCGCCTTGAGCGAGAGGATGAGAATGCGCGACGAGCGGTCCGTCTGGAAGCGGTCGACCATCTCCTGGCGGCGCTTCGCGGGCACGCCGCCGTGCAGGAACTCGGGCTCGGCGCCGGTCGCGGCGGCGATCCACTTCTGCAGGCGCTCGCCCATCTCGCGGTACTGCGTGAAGATGAGCACCTTGCGGTCGGCCTCGGCGCACTCGCCCAGAACCTCGAGGAGCGCGTCGCCTTTTCCCGAGTCGGGGAGCGGCGCCTCGGTCTTCATGAACTGCGAGGGCGAGTTGCAGATCTGCTTCAAGCTCGTGATGAGCTTCAGCACCATTCCCCGGCGGGCGAGGCGTCCCCCGAGCGTGTTCGCGTCCTCGGCGTTCTCGAGCTCCCTGATCTTGTCCATCATCTTCTTCAGGGTCTTTGCGTAGAGCGCGGCCTGCTCGGGATGCATCGTCGTGAAGTGATCGATCGTGTTCTTCTCGGGCAGGTCGGCGATGATCGACTTGTCGCTCTTCAGGCGCCTCAGCATGAAGGGCGCCGTCAGCCGCCGGAAGGCCTCGACGGCCTGCGGGTCGTGGTCGGCCTCGATGGGCTTGGCGAACGTCTCGCTGAAGTCCTTCTGCGTGCCGAGGATGCGGGGCTGCACCGCTGAGAGAATCGACCAGTACTCCATCAGGCGGTTCTCGACCGGCGTGCCGGTCATGGCGATGAGGAGCTCGGTCTTCAGGCCCCGCACGGCCGCGGTCTGGGCCGAGGTGACGTTTTTGATCGCCTGCGCCTCGTCGAGCACCACGAGCTTCCAGCGGCGCTCGGAGAGGAACTCGAAGTCGCGCCTCAGTGTCCCGTAGCTCGTGAGCGTTACGTCGGGAAGGTCCTTCGGAGCGGGCAGCGACCGGTCGGCGCCGTGGTAGACGCCGCAGGTCAAGGACGGCGCGAACTTCGCGATCTCGCGCGTCCAGTTCGTGATGAGGGTGGTGGGGACGACGGCGAGCACGCGCTTTTCCTTCAGTTCCCCGCGGTTCCTGAGCTCGAGGATCGCGCTGATCACCTGGAGCGTCTTGCCGAGGCCCATGTCGTCCGCGATGAGGGCGCCCATGCCGAGGCCCATGTTCTTCATGAGCCACGAGTAGCCCCTCTCCTGGTAGGGGCGAAGCGTCGCGGTGAGCCCCTGCGGGGGCGGCACGTCGGTGACCTCGGTGATGTGCTCGAGCGCGAGCTTCACCTCGGGCGAGACCTCGACGGGCATGCCCTCGAATTCGCCGAGCAGAACCGCGCGCATCTTCTCGAGCGGCGTCAGCTTCGGCGGCGTCTCGAGCGAGCGGCGGATGCGGTTGATCTCCTCGGGGTCGAGGTAGACGAAGTCCTCGCCCATCTGCACGATCTCGCCCGCGTGGGCGTCGGCGAGCGCGAGGAATTCCTCCTCCGACATCTCCCGCCCGCCGATCGAGACGCGCCAGTCGAATTCGGCGAGCGCGTCGCGCGAGAGCAGGCTCTTGGCGAATCCCTTGCCCGTGCTGACAGCGCCGGTGAGCGTCGGCCGCAGGAGCTTCCTCATCGAGTTGGGAAGCATCACCGTGACGCCGAGGATGGCCAGCAGCGGCGCCGTGTCAAAGAGAAAGTCCTTGAGCTCGGTGAGGGCGAGCTTGCCGGGCTTGCCCTTGTTCACGCGGATCGCGTCGATCTGCGGGCTCTCGCGGCCGAGCGCGCGCAGCACCGAGAGCGCGGCGTAGCGGTGCGCGCTCCAGCGCTCGTTCTTCATGAGCGTGCGAAAGAGCAATGGCCGGTCCTTCGGGAGTCCCTCGACCGAGGCGGCCGGGTCGTCGGGAAACTCGATCTCGTCCTCGGCGTCGTCGTCTGGGGCGGCGAGCGCTGTCTCGGTGGCCTTCGCCATGTCGGCCGAGCGCGAGAGGATGCCGAAGTTCACGCGGATCCCGCCCTTGGGCGCCGAGCGCACGGTGAGCACCGGCTGCCAGGGATAGGCGTCGGCGAGCGTGAAGTGCTTGAGCACCCGCGCGAGCGACTCGCCCGCGATCGGGTCGATGCGGCCGTCGAACTCGGAGAGGTCGATCGAGAGCATCAGTGCCTCGAAGATGTCCGAGGGGTCGGGGCGGCGCAGCCAGCGGTACATCGCGTCGCCCATCCAGCCCGCGATGGCGGCCGAGAGGCAGAGGAGCGCCGTGCGCTCGGGCGAGCCCGCGCAGATGTCCGCGGCTTCGCCGCAAACGAGGTCGCGCGCCCAGGGCGCGATGCCGCGCGCGAGCTGCAGGACGGTCGAGCGCACGGCGGGGCTTCCGACCGCCGGGAGCCAGGCGAGGCGCGGGCAGCAGTCCTCGACCTCGGAGGACCCCTCCACCGCCGGGACCACGGCGCCCTCGGCCACGAGCCTCGCCGAGGCGAGCGCGATCTCGCGCCAGCATTCGAACACCGGGTCCATCAGCTGCACGTCGCGCGCGGGGATGCGTGCGAGCGCCGGGATGATGAAGTGAAGCTCCGTCATGAAACCCCGGGCCTTGCTCACGGCGGAGGGGATGAGCGCGACGGCGGGATCGAGGTCCTTTTTCGCAAAGTTGAGGAGCGGGAGGGGGGCCTCAGTGAAACCGGGGAAGCCCTTGGACGACCCCTTTTCGTCCTCCTCCATCTCGCTCGTGAGGAACGAGCCGAACGCCTCGAAGCCCGCGGCCGCGGAGGCCGGGCGGTCAGAGGCGTCAGGCTCGGAGGCCAGCGCAACCGCGGCCTTCGCGCCCTTCGCGGCGCGCGTGAGGATCGTCCGCACGAACCCGCGGCAGTCGCGGTTGCTCGAGATGGGGACGGACTCCGGGAAAAGCCGGACGATCACCTCGAGGAGCGGAGTGAGCGAGCGGTAGGGGATGCTGCGCAGCTCGGCGAGCGCCTGGTTCCCGGCCTCGGCGAACTCGTCGCCCGCCGGGAACTCCCGGCGCGCAGGCTGCCCGCCCCTCACGAGCGAGGTCTCCGCGCGGGCGAAGAGCTCCGCCGCTGGGAGCGGCCTCACCTTCACGGCCGCGTCGAGGTCGATGCCGCGCTCCTTGAGGCCCCGCTTCAGGTCGAGGCCGCGGAAGCGGAAGATGAAGAAGGGATCGACGTCGATCTGGTCGGCGATCATGTAGAAGACCGCCGCGATGTGCTTGCAGATGCGCGCGGAGTCCGGGCACGAGCAGCGCACCTTGAAGGAGCGCGAGCTCCTCGGGAAAAACTCGATTCCAAGCTCGTCGCAGATGTCGGCCACCTCGGGCGGGATGCGGCCGTCGAGCAGCTCGGCGATCAGGTCCGGGTCCGCGGCGATGCGGTCAAGGAGCTTCGCGGCGGCGGTCTTCGCCACCGGCTTCATGCTGAAGGAGACTTCGTAGGGCACCGTGCCCTGCACGACGGCATCGATCTGCCGCGTCGTCGGGTCGAGCGTGATCTGCCGCACACGGCCCGTGTTGGCGTAGGACTTGCCGCGCGGGATGCGGTTCGCCTCGTCCACGCGCTCGAGCGCGGCAAGCCAGGCCGAGCCCCACCAGGTGGTGCCGTATTCGCGTCGTGTGGCCATTGCTGAGGATCCTTGAAACTTCGGGGAGTGAAATATGAAACGGGCGGCCGTGCCCGGTACTCAAGCACGGCCGCCCGTAAGGATAGCGGCAGGCGGCGGGGAGCGCCACCTCAAAGGATCAGAATTTGATTCAGATTCCGTTCAGTTTCTTCGCGACGTTGCGGAAGACGCCGAAGCCGACCGGCATGCTCGTCTCGTCCTGGATCTCGAAGTCGGCGCGATGATGGCCGTGGTGGTTGCAGCCGAAGAGGAAGAACGCGCCCTGGCCGCCGTGCTCGATGACGCGGTTGACGAGGAGCGTGCAGTCCTCCGAGCCCGAGGGCTTGCTCGTGCGGAAGGTGCTCTCCACGCCCGGGACTTCCTTGGCGGCCGCCTCGACGATGCCGATGAGCTCGGGGCAGCACTGGAGCGTCGCCGCCTCGCCCGCCTTGACGAAGTCGATCTCGACCTCGTAGGCGTGGCGCACGCCCTCGATGATGTTCTGGACGGACTTCACCATGTACTGGTTCACCTCGGTCGTCTGGCCGCGGACCTCGAGCTGCATGTCGGCGTGGACCGGCGTGACGTTGCGGCCTTCGCCGGCGTTCAGGCGCCCGATCGAGATGCGGGTGACGCCCTCGCCGCTGCGGGAGATGCCCTGCATCATCATCGCGGCCGCGCAGGCGGCCATCAGGGCGCTGCGGCCCTTCTCGGGGTCCGAGCCCGCGTGGGAGGGACGGCCGTGGAAGTGGAGGTCGATCTTGGTGGAGGCGAGGAACCCGCCCTCGGAGAGGCCGACCTGGCCGAGCTTCGCGGAGGTGCCGACGTGGCCGCCGACGAGGTAGTTCACGTCGTCGACGACGCCGGAGGCGGCGATGGCGGCGGCACCGCGCACGCCTTCCTCGGCCGGCTGGAAGATCAGCTTGAAGGTGCCCTTGAGTTCGTCCTTGTGGTCGAAGAGCCAGCGCGCGACCTCGAGGCCCACGGAGGTGTGCGAGTCGTGGCCGCAGGCGTGCATGAAGCCCGGGCGCTTCGAGGCGAAGCCGCAGGCGGTCGGGACGTGGTCGGGCGAGTCGGACTCGGTGACGAGCACGCAGTCCATGTCGCAGCGGAAGGCGGTGACGGGGCCCGGACGGCCGGTCTCGAGGACGGCGACGGTGCCGGTGTAGCCCTCGGTGGCGTCGATGAACTCCTGCGGGACGCCGTGCTCGAGCGCGCGCTTGATGGCGGCCTCAACGAGCTTCGGGTCGCGGCCCATCACGGCATCGGGGTTGATCACCTTCGTTCCCTGGAGGATCGTCGTGTAGCCGATTTCGCGCAGGCGCTCAACCACGAGCCAGTTCGTCTCGAACTCGGTCCAGCCCTCCTCGGGTCTCTGGTGGATCTGACGACGGGTGCGGATCATCTCCTCGATGTACTGCGCTTCAGTGAAAGCCATGGTTTTCTCCAAATTCTTGGCCTGTGGGGTTTTGACGATGAGTCCTCGGGAGGGAACTTTTCGCGTGAGTGTCACCGCCGCAGGCCCGGGGGAGCCGGCGGCGGTTGAGTCATGCCATCGGGATCAGAACATGTCCTTGATGGCCGAGCCGATCTTGCCTGCGGTCTCCTTGGTGGCGTCCCAGCCCTTG
>NZ_JAUNSF010000057.1 GCF_030539355.1 Sutterella sp. | reverse complement strand
ACCGGGTCTACTGACGGGAAGAACCTCTTTTTCGGAGAAATCAGATGATCGACGAGTATTTCTACATGGGTGACCCCGCCTTCGCCGAGGCCGACGCTCTCTGGGCGAAGGCCCGCGCGGAGCTCGTGGAGATCGTGCACGCCGTGGCCTTCGACGCCCGCGCCTGGAGCACGGAGAAGCCGTTCTTCGGCGTGTTCATCGACAAGCTCGACAAGATGCTCGGGCGCCTCGAGAAATATTCGGAGATCGTGGAGACGCTCAAAGGGATCGTGCCGGCCGGGTACCTGAATGCCGGTGCCGCCGGCACCCTTGAGGACGAGGACCGCAGGGCGATCGCGGAGATCGTTTGCGCCGCAGCCAGTGACGAGCGCGACTGGAAAATGACCAGGCCGGAGTTCGCGCAGCTCGTTCACGCGATAAATGTGTGGCTCGAGGAGGGCGTGGAATACCGGGAGATCGTCGCGGCGCTCCGCTGGATCGTGCCGCAGGAGATGCTCACGATTCCGGTGCGCGACGAGTACCGCGAGGCCGTGGCCGCGCTGCCGGGTCTCTGGCGCGCTGTCTCGAGGACCTTCTTCTTTGCTCACCCCGGTGAGAACGCGGAGCGCAGTCTCAAGGACTTCGAGGCCGCCGTCGAGGCGGCGCCGCTCCTGAGCCGGAAGTTCCTCTGCCGCCTCGTGGCCGCGCACGTCCAGCACTTGTACGACTGCTGTACCTATGACGAGGAGCCCGATGAGGTGCAGGCCGAGACCGGCGAAATGCTGAAGAGAATCCGTGAGATCCTCGCCCGTGACCCGGCGTGCCGGGAGGAGGCGACGGCGATCCGCGCGTAAGGAAGATCGCCGGCCTGAACCGGGGAAAGGTCTCTGCCCCGGCCAACTACAATGTGGGTTCATATCCCCCGACGACTGTCGCCGGGGACACCGTAAAGCTGCGCGCGGGGAGCCCATGTCCGAGAAGAAGCTCAATCAGAAAATCAAGGAACTCCGCGCCGAGGCGCAGAGCCTGAGGATGCAGCTCGAGGGGCTTGAGACCGCGAAGGACCGGCTCGAGCGCGAGAACGAGGAGCTCTTCACCGCGAACGTGCACCTCGACGAGCGCATCGAGGAGCTTGAGGACGCGAACAGCCACCTCGTCTGGCAGATCGACCGCGCCGCGCGCGACGACGGGGCCGCGGGGCCCGGCGCCGGGGCGGGGATCGCCGAGGATCTCAACCCCGCGCTCGTCATGCGGTTCTTCGGCGGACAGAAGACGCCCAACGTGACGATGTGCCTGAGGATCGTGAGGAGTCTGCTCCCGGACCGCATCGAGATCGCCGACTCCGCCTGGAGAAGCGCGAAGGAGCTCGACGCCGACTTCCAGAACCACCGGATCCTCCTCAATCTCCTTTCGCGCCTCGCGATTGACTATCTCGACCGCATCCGGAGCGGTCAGGACCCGCACGGCGTCTTCACGAGCGCCGAGTACGCGGCGCACGAGAGCGACACCACGATGAGCACGGCGAAGCTCCAGCAGCAGCGCATCTTCGTCTGGAAGGGCCGGTCCCGGCCGATGGAGAAACATCTCAAAATCGGTGTGGACAACAACTCCAAGCACATGCTGCGGCTCTACTTCGAGGTCCTGCCCGGGGAGAGCAGGATCCTCATCGGATACTGCGGCAGGCATCTCGGCATCTCGGGCGTGTGAGTGATGATCAACGAACAGAACATCCGCATCCGCACCGAGCTTGCGAGGAAGGCGCTTCTGGCCGAGTGCCGCGAGTTTCCGGCGCTCTACAGGATCCTCGTCGATGCCTATGACTTCCATGAACCGGGCTCGATGACGGGCACGCAGTTCACGATCGACTTCACCGGTGCGAGCACGAAGGAGAAGGAGTCCGAGTTCGTCCTCGAGCGCTCAGCCGGCACGGAGGAGAGCAACGAGTTCGGAATGCTGTACAGGCACCGGTTTCTGACGGCCTGGTGCTTCAACCCGGCCTCGGTCGGTATTGACGACGCGGTTCTGAAGATCCGGCCGGAATACTCGGGTGACGCGAAGGGGCTCACAAACCTCATCGGCTGTCCCTTCCTCTTCGCTTTCCCGAAGCCCCGGCGCTTTCTCGGAGCAGAGGCCGCGGAGGCCGTCCTGATCAGCGTCTGCCATACCGAGCACGACAACGTCTTTCTCAATGTCTGTCCGGTGGTCCGAGGCATGAAAGCAGCAATCACCACGTACTGCCTCACGCGAGAGGAAGTGGCGTCCGAGGAACAGCTTCCCGACGAGGATGCCCGGTTCGCCGCGAAGCTCGCGGCGCTCATGTCGTCTGACGAACCGCAGATCGTTGCCTGGCGGCGCAGTCACATCCGCCGCGCGGTTCAGATGAAGGAGCGCAGCGAGTGCTTCTCCGTCCCGCCGGACTTGAGACCCGTCGACTACCTCTTCGTCACTTCGGAAAGCATCGGCACGGGCGAGACGGGATTCCCGGGGATCGATCACGCCGTCGTTCACCGGATGCGGTTCGAGCCTAAGGAGCGGCTCGTCAGGATGAGCGATGCGGACTGGGCGGGGGCCGTCCGCGCGATTGAGTGGCTGCGGGAAGCTTTTCTCGTGAAGTCGTACCTCTACAACAGCCAGAGCCGGATGCGCATGAACTGCACGGACCTTCTCAGGGTTCTTGAGCGCGAAAGGGAGCGCCATCCCGCGGAGATCACGTTCCACACGCTCTGTCGAGTGCTCATTGCCTATGAACGGATTTCGCTGGTGGCGTCCGAGAAAGCAGTCAGTCTCACCGTGCCGCAGGACATACGCGGGAACAATCAGCGAATCCGGCAGATTGTCCGCGACGTGAACGGAGACTATGCCCAGGCGATCATCGGGACCAGGAATCTCCTGACCACCGACTTCTTCAACTACACCTACATCAGGACCTGGCACATCCGCAACAACTGGAACGCCATTCACCTGATGCGCCGCAATCTGGTCTTCCAGGGGCAGCTTGATGAATTTCTGGTTTCGGACGTGTTCTATGCCCTCTCCAAGCCTGTTCTCAACCTGCTCTCCGAGCAGAGGAGCACGGAGGCAGCGGCGCTCTACAGCCGGTTCTTCGAACTGATCGGCCTCGCCGGGGCCTGTGCTGACACGACGGGATCCATGGACGTTCGTCTCGCGTGGTCGATCTACCGGGTTCTGCGCGAGATACGCTCGCTCAATCTGCCTCAGGCGGAACGCCTCGTTGATACGCTCCTGCAGGCTTTCGGCGCTGCGATCACCGAGTGTCCCTCAAGGAGTGAGGAACACAATTTCCACATAGGGTGGTTCGGATGGGTTCTCAGAGAGATAAAAAAGGAGTCTGCCTGGCAGTCCACCAAGTTCACCATCCAGGCGGAGTTCGCCGTTACGAAGATGCTGCTGAAGGTCGAGGACAGAAAGCGCTACTACGGACACTTCTTCCATTCCTGGCGGGACTGGCTCTGAGGCCGGGACGTCAGAAGAGCGCGTCGTCCCGGCGCGGATCTGCGGCGATGACCTCTCGGAGCTCCTCGGGCGTTCGCGGTTCGGGCCAGGCATGGGCTCCCATCGCCTTCAGGCCCTCGAGGCCCGCGCTCCCGTGCAGGTCGCGCACCCAGACCGGCACACCGCTGGACCGTGCGAGTTCCTCCGAGGCGCCCGCCCAGGTGCCGCCTTGCCTGAGCGCGGCATCGGCGACGAGCGCCGCGCGGGTGCAGGCGTAGATCAAGCGGTTTCTCTGCATCGCCTGCCAGGCGCGGAAGGTGGAGAAGGGCTCGAACGGGGAGAGCAGCGCGAGCCGGCCCTCGCGCATGAGCGCGCGGTTCCCGCCCTCGTTCGCACGCCGGGCGAGGCTGTCGGGGAGGATGCCGAAGGCCGTTCCGCCCGCATCGAGCGCCCCTTGCATTGCGGCCGAGTCCACGCCCCGGGCTCCGCCCGAGACCACCGCGATCCCCGCCCGGGCGCAGAGGGCGCCCGTCTCACGGGCGAACCGGAGGGCGTCGTCGGAGGCGCGGCGGGGGCCAACTACGGCGAGCGAATCGGCGGGGAGCCGCGAAAGAAGCGATCGGTCGCCGGCGGTCCAGAGCACCGCGGGCGCGTCCTGCCCGAGCCGGCGCTTGATGACCGCCGGATAACCGGGATCCGCGCGGGTGACGGGGACAACGCCGGCGGCACCCCAGCGGCCGATGACGGAGCCGAGGGCCTTGTCGCGCATGAGAAGGTTGTCGAGCCGCTCGAAACCGACGACGGTTTCGCAGGCCTCCCATACGGTCGCCGAACCCGGGGAGAGGAGGTCGCCGGGACGGCGGCCGAGGTCTCGGAGAATGACCGCGATCCGCCGGTATTCCGACGGGGTGAGCGGGGGCGCCGCTGTCCCCTCCTTGACCGGAAGCGGCGCGGTGAGAAGCAGGATCACGCGCGCGTCAGCTGACAGTCCGGGCATCGGTGATCCTCTCGCGAAATGAATGAGCGCGTCCGTCTCAGGCGAGCGGCAGCAGCTTCTTGTAGATCTCCACGCCCGCCTCGAGCACCGACTCGTCGAAGTTGAAGCGGTCTGAGTGAAGCGGAATGCCCGTGCCGGTGCCGAGCAGCATGAAGAGACCTGGCAAAGCCTTCTGGTAGAAGGCAAAGTCCTCGGCGATGAGAAGGGGCTTCTCGAGCGTGCCGAGTCCCGGCACCTTCTCGAGCGCATCAGCGAAGAGCGCCTCGTCATTGATGACGGGCGGGTAGCCCTCGGACCGGGTGAGGGTGATCTTCACCCCGAGGTTCTTTGTGATCTCGTCGGCGATGTCGTGCAGCCACCCCCAGGCCTTCTCGAAGGCCGTGTCGCTGAAGACGCGCAGCGATCCCTCGAGGTGCCCGCGCGCGGCGATGGCGTTCCTCACGGTGCCCGTCTCGAGCCGCCCGAACTTCAAGGTGCACCAGGGACCTTCCTCGGCGCGGAGCTGACCGAGCATCCTGTCGGCGGCGGTGACGAAGCGCGCCGCGGCCAAGAGCGCGTCCGCGCCGTCCTCGGACTTCGCGATGTGGGTGCTCTTCCCCTCGAAGTCGGCGGTGATCTCGTTCGAGCGCGCGAGAAGCGGACCCGGGCGCGAGGAAACCGTGCCCTTCGGGAGATCGGGCCAGAGGTGGAAGCCGTAGATCGCCTTGACGTTCTTCTCCGTGAAGACGCCGGACTTGACGATGAGCTGCGCGCCGCCGGTGGTCTCCTCGGCGGGCTGGAAGACGATGAGGACGTTCTTCGTCAGCCGCTCCCTGACCTCCGCCACCGCATGCGCGAGCTCGAGCGCCATCGCCATGTGCCCGTCGTGGCCGCAGGCGTGCATCTTCCCCGGATGGGTGCTGACGAAGTCCACCTCGTTCATCTCGCGGATCGGGAGCGCGTCCATGTCGGAGCGGAAGGCGACCGACTCGGCCTTTCCCGCGTCGAACCACGCGCAGACGCCGTGGCCGTCGGGCGAGAAGACCTCGCAGGGAAGGGTCGAGAGCACGTTCGTGAGGTAGGCCGTGGTCTCGGGGAGGTCGAAGTCAAGCTCGGGGATGCGGTGAAGGTCGCGGCGGAAGCGGGCGGGACGCGAAAGCATGGCGGAATTCCGGGGAGGGAAAAGTGTATGAAGCCCGGCGCGGGGGAGAAACCCCGGCCGGGCGAGAGTTCCTTTCAGAGAACCTCACAGAGGTTCATCGGAGGAATCAGAGCTTGCGGAGCGACTGCTCGAGCGCGGTCTTCTGGTCCGTGCCCGCGTCGCGGTGCTCCTTGATGATGCGCGCGGGAACGCCCGCGACGACGGCGCCCGCGGGGACGTCCTCGATCACGACGGCGCCGGCGGCGACGATCGCGCCCTCGCCGACGTGCACGCCCTCGATCACGACGGCGTTGGCGCCGACGAAGCAGTTGTCCTCGATGATGACGGGCTTGGCGCTGGCGGGCTCAACGACGCCGGCGAGAACGGTGCCCGCGCCGATGTGGCAGTGCTTGCCGACCGTGGCGCGGCCGCCCATGACGACGCCCATGTCGATCATGGTGCCCTCGCCGATGACGGCGCCGATGTTGATGATGGCGCCCATCATGATGACCGCGCCGTCGCCGATCGAGACCTGGTCACGGATGACGGCGCCCGGCTCGATGCGGGCGTTGATGTTCTTGAGGTCGAGGAGCGGAATGGCGCTGTTGCGGCAGTCGTTCTCGATCACCATGTCGTCGATGTTCGCCTTGTTGGCCTCGAGGATCGGCCCGAGCTTCTTCCAGTCGCCGAAGACGATCTTGTCGCCGGCGCCGAAGACCTGCGCGTCGCCGTAGTCGATCGGGGCCTTCTCGCGGATCGTGATCTTCACGGGCGTCTTCTTCTCGGCCGAGGCGATGTACTGGATGATTTCCTGAGCGTTCATCATTTGGGGGGAAGTCCTTTAAGAAAAAAATTCGGTGGTCTGCAAGTGCGCTTCTTCCCGGATCCGGGGACCGGCAGGAGACGCGCGGGGCGCGCCGGCTCCCTGAGCCCTGCGCGCCCTTCATCGGGTTAACACTTAATTTTGCCCGATCGTGCCGCCTTCATGGGGCCTCAGGCCTCGGGAAAAAGCAGCGTGTCGAGCGTGTAGATGCCCTTCGCGCGCGGGGCGAGGAGCTGTGCGGCGCGCAGAGCGCCGAGCGCAAAGATCCTGCGCGACTCGGCGCGGTGGGTGAGCGACACCTCCTCGTCCTCGCCGAAGAAGGAGACGGTGTGCACGCCCGCGACGGTGCCGCCGCGCAGCGCATGGACGCCGATCTCGGAGCCTTCGCCCGCAGTGCGCTTCATCATGCCTTCGCGGCCGTTGACGACCTTGCGCTTTCCTTCCGGATCGATCGCGGCCACGAGGAGCTTCGCGGTGCCGCTCGGGGCGTCGGCCTTCATGCGGTGGTGCGTCTCGGTGATCTCGATGTCGAAGTCGCCTCCAAGCTGCTTCGCGGCGATGGCGGCGAGGCGCTTCAGGACGGCGACGCCCACGGAGTAATTGGCGCTCTGGATCACGGGGGCGACGTCGCCCAGGGCCTGGATGCGGGCGAGCTGGTCTGCCGTGTAGCCGGTGGTGCCGGAGACGAGCGCGGCGCCCGTGCGGCGGATGTAGGCCTCGACGGCGTCGAGCGACGCCGGGGCGGAGAAGTCGATGACGGCATCGACGGGGCCGAGCTGGGCAAGCTCGTCAATGTTGTTGGCGTCGTAGGCGCCCGCCACCTCAACGCCGCGGGCGGCGGCGCACTCACTGATCATGCGACCCATGCGGCCCGTGCCGACGAGAGCGATCTTCATGTTCTTCAACTTTCCTTTTCTGGGTTCTGTTCGGTGCGGTCCGCCCCGGGAGGCTCCGGAACCCTGCTGGAGCGGAGAGTCCCGGGCGCCCTGGGGCGGCGTCTGACTGCTTTGTCAGTCAGATCACTTGATGAAGCCGGCGTCCTTCAACGACGCGCGGAGCACCTCGCGGTGCGCCTCGGTCATCGGGTAGAGGGGCAGACGGTAGCCGCCCACTTCCATGCCCATGAGGTTCATGGCTTCCTTCACGGGGATCGGGTTCACCTCAATGAAGAGGTCGTTCGTGACGCGCAGCAGATCGAGCTGGGCGCGGCGGGCGTCCTCGATCCTGCCCTCGAGGAAGTCCATCACCATGTTGTGGGTCTGGAGCGGCGCGACGTTGGCGAGCACCGAGATCACGCCCGAGGCGCCGAGCGAGAGGAGCGGCACGATCATGTCGTCGTTGCCCGAGTACATGACGAAGTCTTCCGACAGGTAGCGGGCGATCTTGGCGGCGTAGCTGATGTTGCCGCTCGCCTCCTTGATGCCGATGATGTTCGGGTGCTTCGCGAGACGGGCGACGTTCGCTTCCGAAATGGAGCAGCCCGTGCGGCCCGGCACGTTGTAGAGGATGCAGGGGATGTTCACCGCGTCGGCGACCGTGACGAAGTGCTGGTAGATGCCTTCCTCGTTCGACTTGTTGTAGTACGGCGTGATGATGAGCAGGCCGTCGGCGCCGAGGCGCTCGAAGGAGAGGGACTTCTCGAGCATCGTCTGGGTGTCGTTCGAGCCCGAGCCGCAGATCACGGGGATGCGGCCGGCGACGCGCTTCACGGTGAACTCGCACACCGCGTTGTCCTCCTCGTGGGTCATCGTGGAGGACTCGCCCGTGGTGCCGAGGATGACGAGGGCGTCGGTCTTGTTGGCGAGGTGGAAGTCGATCAGTTCGCCGAGCTTCTCGAAGTTCACGGAGCCGTCGGGATGGAACGGTGTGACGAGGGCGACGAGCGAGCCGCGGATGACGGGATGGGACATGACAAGGTGCTCCAGATGAAGGGTGCCGCCGGCGGTCATGGATGGCCAGCGGGACGGGTGAATGAATTCTGCGGCGGTCGGACGGAGAGGGCGGCCTGCGGTTCACCGCGGCGCCGTGCCTGATTTCTTCACTGGGGTCCTCTTCGGAGGGGCGGGGAGGCGTTGCGCTTCCCTTCTCGGGCCTTCCCGAAGGGCGGCTGCCGCGGCCTCCCGGGCCTCGGTGCCGTTTCCTTCCTCCTCCCCCTGGGTGCGGGAGGCGGTGCCCGCTCATGGGCACCCGGACGGCCGGAAAGATAGCGCAACTGCTTACTAGCGCCTGAGCCCCCGGTGAGGTGCCTCGGAAAGGAGCAGTCACGGGCTTCATGCGGCTTCGAGCAGACAGTTCCGCAGGTATCCCCTGCGTTCCCACCCGCGGGGCCGTGCCGGACGCCCTCGGGTTCGGCGGAATTGCCTCCCCCGCTGGATCACTGCCTGCCGGCTCCCCAGGGGTTCCTCGCTTCCGCGCCTCTATCGTTTCGCGTGACATAAACCTTATCAGAAGCAGGGCGCGCGGTCGAGACGGGGCAAATACTTGGAAATGCCTATTTCATGCGATCCGACGCAATCCGGGGCGGCATGAGAGGCAGGGCGGCGCGCCGTGTCAGGGAAAACCTTACCTCCGGCGGGATGGGGCGGAGTTCCCGCAGAGAACATAAGGGCGCTCCGGCGTCTGGGCCGGAACGCCCTTGGATCGACTTCCCCCGGAGGGGAAGGGCGGATTCCCGATCGGTTCAGATCAGTCCTTGAGGAGCGCGGCGGGCGGCTCCTTGCCGAACCACTTCTGATAGATCTTCGAGAACTCGCCGGACTGCTTGATCTTGGCGAGGCCCGAGTTCATGGCCTTCACGACCTCGGGGTTGCCCTTCCTGATAGCGATGCCGAGATCCTCGGCCGTGAGGGCGATCGGGAGCGACACGCAGTGATCACGGCCCGCGTCGTTGGCGTAGTAGTCGTTCGTCGGGATGTCGTTCACGACGGCGTCGACGCCGCCGTTCTTCAGCTCAAGGAAGCATTCATTGAGCTGATTGAAGACGCGGATCTTCACGTTCTTCATGCCGCGCACGGCCTCCTCGCCCGTGGAGCCGATCGTGACGGCGATGCGCTTGCCTTCGAGGTCCTCGGGGGTGCGGATCGAGGTGTTGCCCTTCTCCACGACGACGCCGAGGCCCGCGATGTAGTAGCGGTTCGAGAAGTCGACGCTCTTCGCGCGCTCCTCGGTGATCGTGATGTCGTTGATCGCGACGTCGATGTTGCCGGCCTTCAGCGCCGGGATCAGGCCGTCGAACGGGAGGTTGAGGATGCGCACGTCAAAGCCCTCGGCGGCGCCGATCGCGCGGATGATGTCCACGTCATAGCCCACGAACGCGCCCGTCTCGGTCTCGCGCACGCCGAAGGGCGGGTACGCGGCGTCCATGCCGACGTTGAGGACGCGCTTCTTCGGCGCGGCGACGGCGACGGAGAAGGGAACGGAGATCGCCGTGGCGCCGGCGACGAGGAGCGAGAGGAACTGGCGTTTCTGCATATGGCTTCTTTCGGAGTTGGTTTCCGCGCGGTGCCTCAGTGAGTGAGGGAAGGCGGGAGCGGCCGGTCATGCCGCGGCCGCGGGGAGGCTGCGCGCGAGGTGGTTTCTGAGTCAAGTCTTTGAATTTTAATGCTTCGGGTCTTTGCGCGACAGCGGCTCGGGAACAGGGAAAACGAGGTATTGCGACGGGGCTCAAAGGATCAGCGAGCCGCCGTCGTGATGGCTTTTCAGTCTCCAGCCAGTACGTCAAGCGCCCGCTGCAGCCCCCCGGCCTCGGTCGCGGCGAGGAAGACGCCGTCGCGGACGTGCTCCGCGCGGACGATGCGGTGAATGAAGGCGAGTGCCCCGAGGGCGCCGAGCTTCTCGATCATCCCAGGCTGCGGGCGCTCGGGGAAGTCGGGCGGCAGAACCTCCTGAAATTCAGCGGGGAGCGCCCGGCAGAGGTTCTCCACGTCCTCCCAGAAGGCGACCACGGGGCGGGCGTAGGCGACGTAGTAGATGCGGTTGTCCGAGGCGCTCTGCCAGGCACCGGCCTTTTCCTTCGCGAGGAATTCGCGCATCGCGAGGATCCGCCCGAAGACGGTGGTCGACCGGGCGAGCGCGAAGGCGGTGTCGAGTGCGTTGGGGAGGTCTTTGCCCGCCGGGGCGGCGCTCGTGGTTTCCCTCGCGGCCGGGCAGGTGCCGAGGGCCTCAAGCGCCTCCTGGAAGGCCGACTCCGGGTCGATCCCGTGCAGCCGGGCGATCCTGACGGCGTCGCGGAAGAGGTCGCGCACGACCGCGCCGGGGCTGTCGAAGCGTTCGGAGCTTTCAATGACGTTGCTCATGATGAGTCTCTTCAATTCAGGCGGGGCGGCGCGCCTCGGGGAGGAGCGCCTCGGCGAAAGGCCCGTCCGCGAACCCCTCGGCCATCGTGCGGGCCATCGTGACCAGCCGCATCAGCGCGGGCGACGCGGTGTCGAGCGACGGCAGCGCGAGGCCGAGCGTCACGCGCTCGGGAACGCGGAAGCGCTTCTGGACGACATTGCCCTTGAGGCTCACGCTCTGGAGTCGGTTGTTCACCGAGACGCCGAGGCCGGCGTTCACCATCGCCCAGGCCGAGTACGGGTCGTTGGTCGTGAGGTGAATGCGCGGGCGCGTGCGGTGGCGCAAGAAGAAGTCGTCGATGTCGGAGTTGCTGTGCATCCGCGGGTAGATGAAGGGCTCGGCGGCGATCTCCTCGGGCGTCACGGATTCGGCCGCGGCGAGCCGGTGCCCGGGCGGGAGCCACGCGACGAACTCCGTTTCCATGAGCTCGAAGAAGTCCCCGTCGTAGGAGTGGCGCGAGAGGAAGGCGCAGTCGAGCGTGCCCTCGCGCAGGCCCTTGACGAGCTCCTCGTCCGCGGCCTCGAAGGTCGAGAGCTCGATCGCGGGGTAGCGGTCGGAGAAGTCCTTCAAAAGCGGCGGGAGCCACGAGGTCGAGATCGAGAAGTAGGAGCCGATAGCGAGCGAACCGGTGAGGAGCCCCTTCACGGCATTGATCTCCTCGGCGACGCGCTTCTCGGCGGCGAGGAGTTCTCTGAGGCGCGCGATCACAGGCTCGGCGCCCTTCGCGGGCACGACGCCGCGACGGCCGCGCAGCAGGAGCGTCGTTTTGAGCTCCTCCTCGAGCGAGGAGATCTGGCGGTTCAGGCCCGACTGCGTCATGCCGAGCTTCTCGGCAGCGAGCGAGAAGCTTCCCGCCTCGATCGCGGTGAGCAGGTAGGCGACTTTCTCAAGGTTCATCGTGGAATTCCATCTCGGGCAGGCCGCACGCCTGGGCGCGTGACTTTCAGTTGTGTGAGCTTCGCTCACAACAGGATTGCGAGCAATGCATTTTACGCACGCGGAGCCGCGGGAATAAACTCCCCCGCACTGACTTTTACTTCCCTTCACCCGGAGACCACTTTCCGCCATGCTCAACTTTGCCTGTGACTACCTTGATGCCGCGCACCCGAAGGTGCTCGAGGCCCTCGTGCGCGAGAACTTCGTGAAGACCGGCTGCTACGGCGAGGACGATGTCTTCAGCGACGCCGCCCGCGCAAAGATCCGCGAGGCCGCCGCCGCGCCCGAGGCCGAGGTGTGGTTCCTCGCGGGCGGCACGCAGACCAACATGGTCGTCATCAGCACGATGCTCGAGAACTGGCAGGGCGTCTTCGCCGCGAAGACCGGCCACGTCGCCGTTCACGAGGCGGGCGCGATCGAGGCGTCGGGCCACAAGGTGCTCGAGCTCCCCTCGGTCAACGGCAAGATCGTCCCGGCGGACCTCGAGGCCGCGTTCCGCTCCTGGGAGGGCGACGGCAACCGCTGGCACATGGTGCAGCCGGGCCTCGTCTACGTCACGCAGTCGACCGAGTGCGGCACGCTCTACTCGCTCGCCGAGCTCGAGGCGATCTCCGAGATCACGCACCGCCACGGCGCGAGGCTTTTCCTCGACGGCGCGCGCCTCTTCTACGGGCTCGCCGCCGCGGGGAATGACGTGTCGCTCGCCGACATCGCGCGCTTGACCGACGCCTTCTACATCGGCGGCACGAAGTGCGGCCTGCTCTTCGGCGAGGCCGTGGTGTTCCCGAAGGCGGGCACGGTGCCGCACTTCTTCACGCAGATGAAGCAGAAGGGGGCGCTGCTCGCCAAGGGCAAGGTGCTCGGCATCCAGTTCGACACGCTCATGGCCGATGGCCTCGGTCTCACGATCGCGGCCCACGCCGACCGCGAGGCGGACCGCATCCGCGCGGCGCTGCGCGGGAAGGGCTACACGACGCTCTACGACAACCCCACGAACCAGATCTTCGTGCAGTTCACGAACGAGGAGGCCGAGCGCCTCGGCCGCGAGGTCGTGATGAGCTTCTGGGAGCGCACCGACGCGGACCACGTCGTTCTGCGCATCGCCACCTCCTGGGCGACGGACCCGAAGGACACGGACGAGCTGATCGCGCTGCTCTGATTCCGAAGGCGTCACGCTCTGCTTCGCAGATTTCAGGCCGGTTTCCCGGGAAGGGAGCCGGCCTTAACCGTCCTCAGGGGCCGCGCCTGACCGGGCTCCCGTGCCCGGGTGCGCAATAATGCCGGGATCGACGGCGCTCTCACGCGGCACCTCGCCGGGATTCCCCGTCCCGGGGCGGACCGCCCGCCGCACCTTTTTCCTCCCTCTCACTCAAGGTCCTCCCTCATGACCGACCCCAGAACAAAGTTTCTCCCCGCTCCCCTTGCCGCGGCGCTCGCCGCCGCGCTCGCGGCGGCACCCGCGGCGGACGCCGCCACCACGATGACGCTCGCCGGCGTCGACGGCTCGCCCTGGGCGACGCTCACGATCCTCGAGGACGCCTCCGAGCTCTATTCGCAGGAGGCGGGGTTCGGCACGAACCTCCGGGCGGTCAACTCGAGTGACCTCGAGGCGCTCGGCAGAGCCGTCGTCTTCATGAGCGACGTGCTCGGCGGCCCCGTGAATCTGCCGGAGATCCGCCTCATCACGCTCTCGACCCCTGAAAACAGCGCTTCGGCCACGTCCAGCATCGCGACCGAGGACGGGCGGACGCTCCTCGCGGCCTGCATCCAGGGCACGGGGCCCTGTCTCACGTCCGAGACGATGACGACCAACGTCTGGATCAAAGTCATCAGCTGGCCGGTCGCCGACACCGGAGACACCGGAACCTTCGCGGCGACCTCGGGCAATCTCACCGCGGCGCTCACTCACGAGCTCGTCCATGCGTTCGGCGTGCTCGCGGACGTCGTTGACCCGAGCCCGTTCGATGACGCGGAATTCGTGAGCCGCTTCAACGCTTACACGGTTTCCCTCGATCTGATCGATCATGCGGATCTCACGGCCTGGGTGCGGCAGCTCGTTGACTACCACGGCACCTCCCTCGGCGGGGAGGGTGTCCGTCAGATCCGGCTCGTCACGACCGCGGACGTCAGCGCCGAGGCCGCGGGAACCCTGACGACGCCGCTTGACCACGACTCCACCTTCTGCGTGATCGGCGGCGCCACCACGTCGACGATGTACGGCCTTGTCTCGGGCGTGAAGTTCGCCGGGGACAACGTGAAGGACGTGATCGGCGAAGACACGGTGATCTACCTGCCCGACGCGAAGATCCTCGACGAGAGCACGGCGAGCGGGCTCGCCGAAGCCTCGAGCCTCAATTCCGTCACGGGCGGCATCCCGGTGCTCGGCTACGAGGCGAGCCGGGCGTCGGACGGCACGATCGTGCTCCTGCCCGAGCTGTCGCATATCGAGCTGCAGAACTCGCTCATGTCGCACCAGTCATACATGAACTGGAACGCCTATATGGAGGCCGAGCTCGCGGCGCTGCAGGACCTCGGCTACACGATCGACCGCAAGCGCTTCTTCGGCACCTCGATCTACTCGAGCGGCAACGTCGGTGATGCGGCGATCACGATCACGCAGGGCTTCTGGGCCCGCGAGGCCGGCGAATGGCTCACGGGCATCGCGAGCACGCAGGCGGGCGCCGTCGGCGTCCATCTCTACGGCTCGCTCAACGACGTTCGAATCGCCGCCGACCAGCTCGCCGACGGCAGCAACGCCTTCGGCGTGCGCGTGGACGGCCAGAAGAATTCGATCACGGTCGCCTCGGGCGTCACGGTCTCCGCCAACGGCACCGACGGCTTCGGCGTCGGCTTCACCTACGGCCGCGGGCACGGCCTCACGGTCGAATCGGGCGCAACCGTCGAGGCGACGGGAGCGGGCGGCAAGGCCCTTGCCTTCGACTTCGGGCACAACCTGCTCACCGACAACGCGCGATACCGCGGCTCCTGGATCGTGGCGGGGGTCGGGCAGGTCCGGATGCCCGACGGCACGCTCTGCCAGTCCTGCTGGAATAACATCGCCCGCACCGGGTCGCTCGACGCCGTGCAGGGGGCGCTCGTCGACACCGTCAGCATCTCGGGCACCGTCTCCGCGCCCTCGGGCTCGGCGATATACATCTCGGGGAATGCGCTCGTCTCGACGATCAACGTGCTCACGGGCGCCGTGATCGAGGGCGACATCGTCTCGGAGTGGAACGCCCGGACGACGGCCGCGTTCTATGCCGACCAGGACGAGAGCGGAAACCGTCTCAATGAGGGGAAGTACTACCTCGAGGCGGAGGTTGAGCTCGAGACCGCCCAATCGTACGGCGGAACGATCCGCGCCCAGGTCCTGCTTGCCTCGGGGGCGGCCGAGGGCGATGCGTCGGCGCTGACGGCGGCCGCGCAGAGCGGGGCGGTGCCGGACCTCACGACCAACCTCGTCTTCGGAGACTCGGCGGACTTTGACTTCAGCTACACCGGCACGATCTCGGGCGCGCAGGGCCTGAGGCTCACCTTCGCCGCGGGCACCTCCTCGATCACGGGCGACGTCTCCGTGCTCTCGGCCACGATCAGCCCGGGCGCGACCCTCATGGGCGAGGGCGCGTGGACGATGACGGCGATGGCTGATGACGTTGACACCACGTCGGCCTCCTCCTTCGACACGGCCTACGCGCGCGCCGCGGACAACTCGAGCCTGCAGGGGTACCTCGCAAACTACGGCACCTTATACGCCACGGGTGCGACGGGGCACATCACGCTCGAAGGAGACCTGATCCTCGGCGACGGGTCGGCGATCGTCCTCGGCGTGACAAGCTCTGGCGAGGTGACCCCGCTCAAGGTGACGGGGGCGGTCTCCCCCGGCACGGCGTCCTCGTCCTCGGATTCGGACGAGGCCTCGGCCGTGTCGGATGAAGCCTCCTTCGCAAACAGCACAGTCCGCTTCATCCCGGAGGAGAGCTACTTCCGCACGGGCGACACGATCGACGCGACCGCGGTCTCGGGCACCGCGATCGTCACCGGCTCGGGCGGGACCGTCAGCACGGAGGCCTTCACGCAGGGCGGCGTCGTCCAGGACACTGACCTTCTAAACACGCTCTCCCTCACGCTCGGGTTCACGACCCCCGACGCGAACACGATCGAGGTCACCCGCTACGCGAACGCCTACTCGAACCTGCTTGGAAGCGACGCCTCGGCCGAGGAACGCGCGATCGCGAAGCTTCTGGACAACGGCGCCGAGAGCGCGACGGGCAACGCGCAGACGCTCATCGCTTCGATCGACTTCACGACCGACCGCTCGGTCGCCGCGGCGGCGATCGCGGACCTGAGAGCCGATGCGCATCTCTCCGCCATCCGCTCGGGCTTCGCGGTCGAGCGCCTCGTTGACCGCTCGCTCGCCCGCCGCCCGGCCGACGAGGCGGTATCGGGCCGCCACGTCTGGCTGCAGCCCTTCGGCGGACGTCTTGCCGACAACACTTCGGGCGCGCACTCGCGCACGAAGGCCGCCGGCGTCGCGGGCGGCGTGACTGTCACTTCAGCCGATCAGGAAATCGGCTGGCAGATGGCTGCCGCGTACTTCTCCGAATCGAACAACCTCCACGCGAAGACCCGCGGCGAGGGCTTCTGGCTCGGTGCCTCGGCCGCGAACGCCATTGATGCCGAAGGCACTTGGTGGTTCGACCTCTCGGGCCGCATCGGCCTCGCCAACGTGAAGACCGAGCGCGTGCAGACCGTGATCGGATCCTCCCAGGAGGTGAAGGGCACGCGCTGGAGCGCGACCCTGGGCGCGAAGGTCGGTCCGAGGCTTGAGGTCGCGGACGCGGTCTCGGTGAGGCCGACCGTGGGCCTCACGGGCACGGTGCTCCGCACGCCCTCGAAGACCGAGGGCAGCCTCGGCGGCCTCGAACTCAAGGACGCCTGGTACCGCTCTGTGAGGGCCTCGGTCGGCGTCACGGCCGCGACTGCGCCGATCGCCTCCGCGGTCACGGGCTTCACCTGGAAGTGGACGGGACAGGCGGGCTACGAGCGCGAGCTCATGCAGGACGCGGGCGGCTTCAAGGCGGGGCTCGCCGGCATGCCGGGGAGCTTCACCCAGCGCGTCGACTGGAACGACCGCAACCGCTGGCTCATCGGCGGCGGGCTCGAGCTCGCGAATGAAAAGGGCTTCACGGCTACCGTGCGGCTCGAGGGCGAACTCACCCACGGCGACGGCGCGGCGGTCACGGGCGGCGCGGAGCTCCGCTGGCAGTTCTGAGGCTTTTGCCGCTCATCATCGCTAAGATGAGACAGGGTCGGCTTCCGGGCAGGAAGGCCGGCCCTCGTCGTCTTCCGGGGATCGGCGGCCGCTGCCGCCGAGGGCGGCCCAGGCCGGTCCGTCGGACTTCGTGTCGCGTGAGCCACGCGAGACCCCGCTTTCGCCGGAGCGGCGGACGATCCTTTTCAACTGCCTGTAAACAGTCGCCCGGACTTGATCGGGCCCGTGCGGGAGGGCGGAAGCGGAAACTGCCGCCTGATTCCCGCCCCGGGAATGGTGCCAAAATAACCTGTTTTGAAAAGACTGCACACCGGCAGGTCAGCAGCCGTCCGTCCGTTTTTCTGGAGAAAACAAACATGCGCCCGGGATACTCCCTCAGCCCGCTCGTTCTTGCTCTTTCACTTGCTCTCGCCCCCGCGGCCCAGGCCTCCACAACGATGGAGGTCACGGGCGCGGACGGATCGGTCTGGGCGACGCTCAGCATCGGTGACGCGAGCGACAACGCCGGCCTCGCGGCCGACGAGGCGATGCGCTCGATCACCTCGGCCGAGCTCCAGGCCGTCAAGGACTCGATCTACTACTGGAGCGACGTGCTCGGGGCCGGGGCGACGGTGCCCGTGATCGAAATCTCTCCGCTCGTCACGGTCGCTGACAACGCTTCCGCGGGCTCGGACCTCGTGGGCTCCTCGGGCGAGACTCTCCTGCAGGCCGCGCTCCTCGGGCACGACACCTCAAGGCAGGAAGGCGCCGACCGCGAACCTACGACCGGAATCGAGCTCTACGCCGCGGCGAGCATCGAGCGCGAGGCGCTCACGCTCAATCCCCTTTCCCGCAACGGCATGAGCTTCCACCTCACCTCCATCATCGTCCACGAGGTCATGCACGCGCTCGGCATGGTGGCCGACGTTTCCAAGGAGACCGGCACGCTCTCCGACGAGGGCAGCAGTCTCTTCGCGAGCCATCTCGTGGATGTCTACGGCACGTCCGCGAGCCAGGGCGTGACCTTCCAGACGGTCACGGAAGACGAACTCAAAAATCTCGACGGCATCGAACACGGAACGAAATCGCGCGACGAGTCGGTCTTCTACGTGCTCTCCGACGACAAACACGGCAGCGAGGCGAGCGGCGTGAAGTTCGCGGGCACCAACGTGACCGAGGTGATCGGCGCGACCACGGCCATCTACTACGCCGACACGGACTTCCTTGTTCAGAATGAAGAGACCGGCACCTGGTCGGTGGTTGATCCGACGATCGCCAACTCGGTGATCGGCGGCATCCCGGTGAACGGCAACGAGGGCGGCAGCGTGGGGTTAGAACTCTCTCACCTCGAGCTCCAGAACTCTCTGATGAGTCACCAAAGCTGGCGAAACTGGGCTCTGCCTATGGAGGCCGAGCTCGCCGTGCTCCAGGATCTCGGCTACACGATCGACCGCAAGCGCTACTTCGGCACCTCGATCTACTCGAGCGGCAGCTACAACGACGCGGCGATCACGATCTCGCAGGCCTTCTGGGCCCGCGAGGCGGGCGAGTGGGTCACCGGTGTCGCGAGCACGCAGACGGGTGCCGTGGGCGTTCATGTCTACGGCTCGCTCAACGAGGTCACCATCGCCGCCGACCAGCTCGCCGACGGCGCGGAGAGCTTCGGCGTGCGCGTCGACGGCCAGATGAACGACATCACCCTTGACTCGGGGTACACGGTCTCCGCCAACGGCACGAACGGCACCGGCATCGCCTTCACCTACGGCAACAGCCACACGCTCACCCTCGAGGCGGGCTCGACCGTCTCGGCCGCGGGCGAGGGCGGCAAGGCGCTCGTCTTCGACTTCGGCAGCAACCTGCTCGGCAACTCCGACGCGTATCGCGGCTCCTACATCAATGCCTCGGTGTCGAGCGGCTACTGGACAAACACCGCCCGTCTCGGGACGCTCAGCGCGATTGACGGCGCGCTCGTCGAGACGGTGAACATCTCAGGCGCCGTCTCCGCGCCCTCGGGAACGGCGATCTACATCTCGGAGAACGCGCTCGTCTCGACCATCAACGTGAAGTCGGGCGCCACGATCTCCGGGGA
>NZ_JAUNSF010000177.1 GCF_030539355.1 Sutterella sp. | reverse complement strand
GGAATTCCCGGCGCGCGTGCTCGCCGAGGGCGACGTGGTCGAGATCATCTTCTTCATGGGCGGAGGCTGCTGATGGCCTTCACCAACGAAGACCTCGAGCGCTACTCGAGGCACCTGATTCTGAAGGAGGTGGGGCCCAAGGGCCAGAGGAAGCTCCTCGCCGCGAAGGTTCTCATCATCGGCGCGGGCGGCCTCGGCGCCCCGGCAGCGATGTACCTCGCCGCCGCGGGCGTGGGCACGATCGGCATCGCCGACGCCGACGTCGTGGACCTCTCGAACCTGCAGCGCCAGGTCATTCACACGACGAATGACATCGGCCGCCCGAAGGTCGAGAGCGCGAAGGAGACGATGCTCGCCATCAACCCGGGCATCACGGTCAACACGTACTACGACTTCATCACCGCGAACAACATCGGCGGCATCATCGCGGACTACGACTTCGTGATCGACGCCACGGACAACTTCGCGGCGAAGTTCCTCATCAACGACGCCTGCGTGCTCGCGAAGAAGCCGTTCGTCCACGCCGGCATCATCCGCTTCCAGGGCCAGGTGATGACCTGGGTGCCGGGCGCGGAGGAGCCCTGCTACCGCTGCGTCTTCCGCGAGCCGCCGCCGAAGGACGCCGTCCCCACCTGCCGCCAGGCGGGCGTGATCGGCGTGATGGCCGGCATCATCGGCTGCCTTGAAGCGCTCGAGGCCATCAAGTACATTCTCGGTCTCGGGGATCTCCTCACCGGAAGGCTGCTCACCTTCGACGCGATCAAGATGACCTTCCACGAGGTGAAGCTCCCGGGCCGGAGCCGCGGCTGCGCGGTCTGCGGCGACCACCCCACGATCTTCAGGCCCTTTGACTACGAGCAGACGGTCTGCGAGGACAAAATCGGAGCCCATTCATGATCCAGCTCTCACGCATTGACTACGACCGGATCGTCGCGCACGCCCGCTCGGTGCTCCCCGAGGAGGCCTGCGGGCTGATCGCGGGCGTCGAGCAGGGCGGCGTGCGCGTCGTGAAGCGCGTCTACCTGCTTGAGAACACGGATCACTCGAACGAGCACTTCACGATCTCGCCGAAGGACCATCTCACGGCTCTGAAGGACATGCGCGCGGCGGGGCTCGACGCGCTCGGCAACTGGCACTCCCACCCGGAGACGCCCTCGAGGCCGTCCGAGGAGGACAAGCGCCTCGCCTTCGACCCGGGCGCGAGCTACATGATTCTCTCGCTCGCCGACCGCGACCGCCCGGTCTTGAAGAGCTTCCGCATCGAGAAGGGCGAGTCCCGCGAGGAGGCGCTCCTCATCGAGCCCTGAGGTTCCGTCACAGCGGAGCCTGAAAGCTCGGAAGACCGGCTTCACGTCGAGCGGGCCGGTCTTCGCTTTTCTTCAGCATCCGAGGCGCGCAGAGATCACTCCTCCTCGTCCGGGAACACCCTGCGCTTCCTTCTCCACGCATTCTCCTTCTGCTCGGAGAGCATGCAGTTCTCCGGGGAGAAGTCCTTCGTGCAGTCCTTCCGCACGACGTAGAGGCCCTTCCTCCACTGCTGCGCGACGCACCAGGCGAAGAAGGCGTCGAAGTCGAGCCACTCCTCGCAGAGCCTGACGCCCAGCGCCCCCGTGTTGGCGTAGGCGCCGTGCCGCTTGTTCTCGCAGCGCTGCCGCAGGTTGTGCCAGTACGCGTAGAGCGGGTGCTCGCTCCTGTACTGCCCCGTGTGGAGCGCCCGCTCCTCCTCGGGCGTCGCGAGGTAGCAGTTCGCAGGCGACCAGCCGACCGAGAGGTCCCGGCGCCAGAGGCGCTTCCCCGGTGCCCAGTCGTTCTCGGCGAGCCAGGCGTCGAACCCCTCGAACACCTTCCACTCGTCGCAGAGGCGAATGCCCTTCGCGCCGCAGTTGTTCCAGCCGGGCGCCCCTGGGATCTCGCACTTCCGCATGATGGCGTACCAGATCCTCCAGGCCTGCTGGCGGTCGGTCGGCGCCCTGCCGCCGGTGACGCGGCTGCGACGGCCCCCGCGCCGCAGGCACCCGCAGGAGCGTGTGGTGCCGGTGGTGAGACACCCCGAGGAGACCGTCGTACGGTTTCCGCAGTCGCACAGACAGTGCCAGTAGTAGGCGTAGGAGGGCTTGCCCGCCGAGCCGTCCGGATTGAGATGCTCGCGCCGCACCGTGTGGGAGAAGCCTTCGACCACGAGCCGCCCGAAGCGCTGTCCCGTCAGGTCCTTTCCATTGAATGCTTTTTCCATTTTCCCTCCCTCTTGTGAAGCGCGAAGGGAAAAAGTTTATCACAGCAAATCGCAAGCATTTACTCAACAAAATCCGTCAATTCCAGTGAATATACTATGGATTTGACAGACGTTCCGTTTCAGTGAAATTCATTGATGAATCAACGGGTTTGACCGTCGCCTGTTTTGTCAAGTTTTTGCTTTACTTGTGAGCTTTCTGACAGTCAGGGCTGACGATCCGCGCGGTGTCGCCGCTCTTCGCTGTACATTGCGCGATCAGTCTTCTCCCTTCGTCCTCGCTGAAGATAATCGTCAGCGCGTGATGTCGAATGTACGTCGAAGAGAAACCGTCAGTTTTTGCTTTTTGCCGTTCAGGATCTGTAGACTTCATGCCCTGCGGAGTATCTCCATCTCGCTCACGGGTTCATCCTCCGCCTCATTTCTCATTTTCCCGTTAAAACAATCCGGATTATCATCATGAAGAAGCTCGCCCTCCTTGCCCTCGTCCCGCTCGCCCTCGCGCTCACCGGCTGCGCGGTGCCGCCCCTTGACTTCACTCCCGCCGACATCGAGTTCTCGACCGAGAAGGTCGAGGCGGAGCTGAGGAGCGTCAACGTCTCCTATGCCAAGAAGGAGGAGCAGACGGGCGAGATCTACGTGGGCGTGACGCCGCAGACCTCCGAGGGCGACAACTTCATCTCGGCCTTCAAGGACGCGCTGCAGTCCGGAATCGACCAGGCCGGGCTCTTTCGCGACGGCGCGCCGATGAAGGTGACGGTCTTCGCCAAGATCCGCAAGTTCGAATCCCCGCACATGTCGGTGGGCTTCGGAACGACGTCCGAGGTCGAGTACACGATC
>NZ_JAUNSF010000056.1 GCF_030539355.1 Sutterella sp. | reverse complement strand
CACTTAACGACCTGATCTATAAGAATTTTTTCGACTTTAAGCTGTCAAAGACAGGAAGAGGCAGAAAGAGATCACCCCGCCCGGGACGACCCGGACGGGGTGACAAAAGTGAATCGCGTGGATCCTCCGGCTTCGTCAGATGCTTCAGCGGTCCTTCCTGAGGCCCAGCAGTTCGTCGAGCACGATGCCGGCCGCTCCCGTGCAGATCGCGACGTCGGCGACGTTGAAGGCCGGCCAGTGCCAGTTCCTCCAGTAGAAGTCGAGGAAGTCGATCACGTAGCCCGAGGTGACGCGGTCGGCGAGGTTGCCGATCGCACCGGCCGCGATGAGCGTGAGCGCGAGGCTGAAGAGTTTGCGGTCGCTGTGGCGCTTGAGGAGCCTCAGCACCACGACGACAACGACGAGTGCAAAGGCCGAGAGCACCCAGCGCTGCCAGCCGCCCATCTCAGCGAGGAACGAGAAGGCCGCGCCGTAGTTGTGCGCGAGCGTGAGGTTGAAGCACGGGAAGACCGGATGGATGTCGCCCGGGTCGAGGTGCCGCTCGAACCAGAACTTGGTGACCTGGTCGAGAACGAACACGAGAAACCCGAGGAACGTCCAGAGCGCGAACTTCCCCGTCGTGGGACCCGACGGCCTCGACGGCTTCGGTGATGAGGACGCGCCCGACCCTCCGGCGGACCGGCCGGTGGAACCGGCCGGGCGGGAGGCGGCGGAGCGTCTGCGCTGCCCCTCAGCCATCAGGCGAAGAGGCGCTTCTCACCGGCGCCGAAGAGGTTCGCGGCGCAGCGCGGGCAGATCGTCGGGTGCTCGGCGACCGTGCCGACGCCCGGCACGTAGTGCCAGCAGCGCTCGCACTTCTGCGCGTCGGAGGCGCGCACCGTGATCGAGACCTGATCGGCCTTCACGAGCTTCACGTCGGACATGATCATCACGAAGCGGAGTTCGTCGCCGAGGCTCGCGAGCGCGTCGTAGAGCTCGCCCGGAGCGGCGATCTCGCCCACGGCCTGCAGCGACGAGCCGATCGCACCGGCGGTGCGCTGGTCCTCGATCGCCTTCTGCACGTCGGCGCGCAGAGCGCGGATGGCGGCCCACTTCGCGAGGAGCTTCTCGGCGTCCTTCACCTCAGGGAGAGGCTCGAACTTCTCGACGAAGATCGTCTCGGCTTCGTTGGGCGAGAAGATCGCGAACGCCTCCTCGGCCGTGAAGGAGAGGATCGGCGCGATCAGGCGCAGCAGCATCGCCGTGATGAGGTAGAGGGCCGTCTGGGCCGAGCGGCGCGCGAGGCTCTTCGGGGCCGTCGTGTAGAGGCGGTCCTTCAACACATCAAGGTAGAAGCTGCCGAGGTCGGTCGAGGCGAAGGTCTGCAGGAGCGTCACCACATTGTGGAAGCGGTAGTCCTTGTATTCGACGAGCACACGCTTCTGGAAGTCCTCGGCGTAGGCGATCGCCCAGCGGTCGAGCTCGAGAAGCTCGTCCACGGGCACGGCCTCGGTCTTCGGATCGAAGTCGGAGGTGTTGGCGAGGAGGAAGCGGAGCGTGTTGCGGATGCGGCGGTAGGACTCGACGACGCGGTTGAGAATCGTCGGCCCCAGGCGCAGCTCGCCCGAGTAGTCGGTCGAGGCCGTCCAGAGGCGGAGGATCTCGGCGCCGTACTTGTCGCTGATCTCCTGCGGACGGACGATGTTGCCCTTCGACTTCGACATCTTCTCGCCCTTCTCGTCGACGCAGAAGCCGTGCGTGAGGAGCTGGTCATAGGGCGGACGGCCGTCGAGCATCGTGCCGGTGAGGAGCGACGAGTGGA
Source organism: Sutterella sp. (assembly GCF_030539355.1). Taxonomy (GTDB): domain Bacteria; phylum Pseudomonadota; class Gammaproteobacteria; order Burkholderiales; family Burkholderiaceae_F; genus Sutterella. Next base: position 17,208 of record NZ_JAUNSF010000056.1, on the reverse strand, counting down.
ACCAGCCGCGGTGCTGGTCGCTGCCCTCGAGGTAGAGGTCGGCTGGCCACGTGAGGCAGTCCTTGTGCGAGCCGCGCATCACGGTGTAGTGCGTCGTGCCCGAGTCGAACCAGACGTCAAGGATGTCGGTCGACTTGACGTAGTCCTTCGCCTCGTCGCCGAGGAGGTCGGCGGGCTCGAGCTTCGCCCACGATTCGATACCGCCCTTGGCGACGATCTCGGCGACCTTGTCCATGAGCTCGAGCGTGCGGGGGTGCAGTTCGCCCGTGGCCTTGTGCATGAAGAACGGAAGCGGCACGCCCCAGTTGCGCTGGCGCGAGATGCACCAGTCGGGACGGTTCTCGATCATCGCGTAGAGGCGGTTCACACCCCACTCGGGGAAGAACTTCGTGGCCTTGACGCCCTCGAGCGCGGCCTGGCGCAGGGTCTTCGGCTGCGCGGGGAGACCGAGCACGCTCTTCGTGTCCTCGTCGGGCTCGTCCATGCGCACGAACCACTGCGCGGTGGCGCGGTAGATGAGCGGGGTCTTGTGGCGCCAGCAGTGCATGTAGCTGTGCATCATGTGGCCGGACGAAAGGAGCGAGCCGGCAACGCGCAGCGTGTCGAGGATCTTCGGGTTCGCCTGCCAGATGTTGAGGCCGGCGAAGAACGGCAGCCACTCGGCGTACGTGCCGTCGCCCTGGACGGGGTTGAGGATGTCGTCGTTCGGCATGCCGTAGCGCTTGCAGGAGACGAAGTCATCCACGCCGTAGGCCGGGGCCGAGTGCACGATGCCCGTGCCGGCGGTGGCGTCGACGTAGTCGGCGAGGTACACCGGCGCCGTGCGGCGGTAGCCCTCGTGCATGTCGTAGAGCGGGTGCTTGAAGCGGACGAGCTCGAACTTCGCGCCCTTCGCGGTCGCGACGACCGTGCAGGGGAAGCCGTAGCGCTTGCAGCAGTCCTCGGCAAGCTTTTGGGCGAGGATGAGGTAGCGGTCACCGCAGTCGACGAGCGCGTAGTCGAGCTCGGGGTGCATGTTGAGCGCCTGGTTGGCGGGGATGGTCCACGGGGTCGTGGTCCAGATCACGATCGAGCAGGGCTTTTCGAGCTTCACCCCGAAGATCTCCTCGACGCGCGCCTTGTCCTCGTCGGCGAGGGCAAAGGCCACGTCGAGCATGGGGGAGTCCTTGTCCTTGTACTCGACCTCGGCCTCGGCGAGCGCGCTCTGGCAGTCGAAGCACCAGTTGACGGGCTTCAAGCCGCGGTAGACGTAGCCCTTCTCCATGATCTTCTTCAGGGCCACGATCTCGGCCGCCTCGGTCTCGAAGCGCATCGTGCGGTACGGGTTCTCCCAGAAGCCGAGGACGCCGAGGCGCTTGAAGTCGGCGAGCTGGAGCTCGGACTGTTCCATCGCGTAGGCGCGGGCAAGCGACTGCATCTTGTCGACCGGCAGGTTCTTCCCGTGGAGCTTCTCGATCTGGACCTCGATCGGCATGCCGTGGCAGTCCCAGCCCGGCACGTACGGAGCGCAGAACCCCTCGAGGGTCTTCTCCTTGTTGATCATGTCCTTGATGATCTTGTTGACCGCGTGGCCGAGATGGATCTGGCCGTTCGCATAGGGCGGGCCGTCGTGAAGGATGAACTTCTTCGCGTCGCGGCGCGCATCGACGATGCGCTGGAAGATCTTCTTCTCCTCCCAGTCGCGCACCCAGCCGGGTTCGCGCTTCGGGAGGTTGCCGCGCATCGGGAACGGCGTGTCGGGAAGGTTGAGCGGGTACTTCTTGCTGGCGTCCTTGGACGCGTTGTCAGGCTTTGCCATCTTTTTCCAGGCTCCTGGCCCCCTCGGGCTCTTCAGGTGGACGGGCGCGAATGAGTCCGGGCATTCCGGGCACCGGACCCCGGGCATCCCGTCCGGGTTGATACAAGGTTTTTTCGTGCTTCTTCTCTAGCGACAGACGCGCTCGAGGGGAATCCATGCGAGCGCGTCGAGTGAGAATCAATAATTTTTGTCTCTTCGCCCCTCGTGCATCAATTCCCCGGAAGGATGAGATGTGAGGGGCGCTTTTCGGCGGCCGGATTCTTCCCCGTCCGCGTCTCTGCCTCAGAAAGTCCCGGGAGGAAGTCCCAGGATCTGACGCGCACGAACGGCGTCGTTGCGTATGGCGGCCTGGAGTTCCTCCAGACCGCTGAATTTCTTTTCCATCCGTATTCGCTCGACGAAGCGCACGGTGACCGTGCGCCCGTAGGCGTCGCCCTTCCAGTCAAAGACATGCGTCTCGAGGAGCCACCGGCGGGCGCTCGAGACCGTGGGGCGGAGCCCCAGCGAAGCAACGCCGGAAAGCGGCGCGGAGGAAAGCCCCTCGACCTTGACGGCGAAGACGCCGGCGAGCGCGGGACGCGCACGGCTTCCCGGGGGGATGGGCGAGAGGTTGAGCGTCGGGTAGCCGAGCGTGCGGCCGAGCTCCGCGCCGTGGATCACGCGGCCCGTCATCGTGTAGGGGCGCCCGAGCATGAGGGACGCCTCGTAGAAGTCGCCCGCCTCGAGCGCCTGGCGCACGCGTGTCGAGCTCACCTTCTTTTCGCCGTGGAAGAGAAGGGGCGAGATCCAGGTCTCGTAGCGCCACGTTTCGCCGAAGCGCGCGAGGTCGTGCGCGGAAGCCGACCTCCCCGAGCCGAAGCGGAAGTCCTCGCCCACGGTCACCCAGCGGCAGTCGAGGCCCTCGACGAGCACGCGGCGCACGAACGCCTCGGCGCCTTCGTTGGCGATGCGGCCGTTGAAGGGCAGCATGTAGATGCGCTCGACGCCGCACTCAAGCAGGTGCTTCACCTTGTCGGCAAGCGTCGAGATCCGCGGAACCGGATCGAGGTGCGGGAAGTACTCGCGCGGATGCGGCTCGAACGTGAGGACGCTCGGCACGAGTCCGCGGCTGCGCGCGGCCTCGACAAGGCCGGCGAGCAGTGCCTGGTGACCGGTGTGGACGCCGTCGAAATTGCCGATGGCGATCGCGCTCGGAACGCGCAGGCGAGGAGAAGGTAAACCGCGGAAAACGTGCATTGCTACTTGAAGGACGACTCGTAAGTGATCGGGATGATTCGAGCTCGAAATTTTATAATACTAAGCTCTGCGCGGGGGACGCGCCTTTCCTGCGGGTCCGTTCGACCTCTGAGAAGCGCACTAGGCAATTTTGCCCATGCCGCCCGTCCGCTCCCTACAATACGCACCTTTTCTCCTGTCCGGACGGCCTCCCGCCGCCATCACTCCTCACAAGATTTCCCATGAAGAACATCGTCATTCTGCTCTCCGGCCGCGGGAGCAACTTCGAGGCCATCCTGCGCACCGCGCGCGAGGAGAACTGGGAGGCCGCCGGTCTGCGCATCGCCGCCGTCTTCTCGAACCGTCCCGAGGCCAAGGGTCTCGCCACGGCCCGCGCCGCGGGGCTCGACGCCTACGCGGTCGACCACAAGGCCTACGCCACCCGCGAAGCGTTCGAGGCGGAGCTCGCGCGCCTGATCGACCCGTACGACCCGGCCGTCATCGTGCTCGCGGGCTTCATGCGCATCCTCACGCCCTCCTTCGTCAACCGCTGGGAAGGCAAGATCCTCAACATCCACCCGGCGCTGCTGCCGCTCTTCCCCGGCCTCGACACGCACCGCCGCTGCATCGAGGCGGGCTGCCGCGTCCACGGCTCGACCGTGCACTTCGTCTCGGCCGTCCTCGACGGCGGCGCGATCATCGGCCAGTCGGTCGTTCCCGTGATGACCACCGACACGCCGGACTCGCTCGCCGCGCGCCTGCTCCCCTATGAGCACCGCGTCTATCCGAAGTGCGTGCGCGCCGTGGCCGAGGGCCGCGTGAAGCTCGTGGACGGCCGCGCCGTCATGGACGACGCCACCGCGCGCGAGCTCGCGGTCTTCTTCGCCGATTGATTACCTCCTTTTTTTAGAAAGAGCATCCTGTCATGCCTGCTGAGAACCACCCGAAGAAGCGCCGCGCCTTCGAAATGCAGAAGCCCCGCCGCACGGAGCGCCCCGCCGAGGGCAAGAAGCGCACCGAGCGCCAGATCGCCGCTGACAAGCGCCGCCGCGCGGAGCGCGCGGCCGAGGGCAACGTCCGTCACTCGGGCCCGAAGACGCCCGAGCACCGCATGGCGCCGAAGACCCCGGGCAAGGTCCGCATCACGACGCTGATCGTCGACGAGCTCGCCCGCGCCCTCAAGGTGATCCTGCGCTTCGACGGCCCGGCCGATGTGTTGATGAAGCTCTTCTTCAAGAGCAACCCGCAGCTCGGCATGCGCGACCGCGGCTTGATCGCCGAGGGCATCTACGATGCGCTGCGCCGCTACGGGACCCTGCGTGCCGCGATGCGCCCCGTGCATCCGGACCGCGCGCCGAAGCTCGCCGCGCTCGCCGTCCTCGCCCGCCAGCACGGCATCGATGCGCTGCCGCCCTCCGCGATCGGCTCCGAGGAAGGTCCCTTGAAGAACGTCCTCGCCTTTGATGCCTCCAAGGCCCCGGCGCACGTCGCCGCGGAGCTCCCGCAGTGGATGTTCGACCTGATCGAGGCGCAGTACCCGGATTCGAAAGATCTCTATCAGGCGATGGTCGAGGGCGCGCCCCTGGACCTCCGCGTGAATCTGCTCAAGACCACCCGCGAGGAGGTCCTCGCAGAGCTCGCGAAGAACGGCGTCGAGGCTCACCCGACCCCGCTCTCGCCCGACGGCGTGCGTCTCCCCACGAAGCCCGGTCTCACCCGCTGGCCCATCTACCAGGACGGCCTCGTTGACGTGCAGGACGAGGGCAGCCAGCTCATCGCCCGTCTCCTGACGCCGCGCCGCCGCGAGATGATCTGCGACTTCTGCGCGGGCGCGGGCGGAAAGACCCTCGCGATCGGCGCGCTGATGCGCTCCACGGGCAGCCTCTACGCCTTCGACGTGAACGAGAAGCGCCTCGCGGGCCTTGCGCCCCGCATGCGACGCGCCGGACTCACGAACGTCCACCCGATCGCGATCCGCTCCGAGCAGGATCCGCGCGTGAGGAGGCTCAACGGCAAGTTCGACCGCGTGCTCGTCGACGCCCCCTGCACGGGCACGGGAACGCTGCGCCGCAACCCGGACCTCAAGTGGCGTCTCTCGCCCGAGGAGCTCAATCGCATCAACGAGATCCAGAAGAGCGTGCTCGCCAGTGCCGCGAAGCTCGTGAAGAAGGGCGGCAGACTCGTCTACGCGACCTGCTCGCTCCTGAAGCGCGAAAACCAGGACGTCGTCGAGGCCTTCCTCGCCGAGAACCCCGGCTGGAAGCTCGTCCCCGTCGCCGAGGTCTTCGCGCAGCAGGGCATCACCTTCGGCGAGGGCCAGCTCGAACGCTTCGGCGGCTACATGCAGCTCCTCCCGCACGTCAACAACACCGACGGCTTCTTCTCGGCGGTGCTGCAGCGCGACGAGTAACCCCCAGAGTCACAGGGCTCCGGTTCGCCGGAGCCCTTCAGACAACAAAGGCGGCCTCCCGGCGATCGGGATCAGGCCGCCTTTCTCATTTCCGGGGACCGGAAGCCGGTCAGCCGGGGATGGCGCAGTTCACGGGCTTGGCGCCCAGCACATCGCGCAGCACCTTCGGGTCGATGCCGACCTGGTAGCCGCGGCGGCCGCCGTTGATGAAGATCCGGTCGAGCTCGAGGATCGACGCCTCGACGTAGACGGGCATGCGCTTCCTCGTGCCGAAGGGGCTCGTGCCGCCCACGAAGTAGCCCGAGTTCCTCTGCGCCTGCTCGGGCTTGCAGGGGTTGACGTGCTTCGCGCCGATCTGGCGCGCGAGGTTCTTCGTCGACACCTCGCAGTCGCCGTGCATCAGGATGATGAGGGGCTTGGCGTTCTCGTCCTCCATCACGAGCGTCTTGATGACGTGGTGATGGTCAAGGCCGCAGGCCGAGGCAGCCAGCGCCGTGCCGCCGTGCTCGACGTACTCGTAGGACTTTTCCTCGAAGGGAATCTTGTGCTCGCGCAGCCACTGCGTCGCGGGCGTGAGACTCTGGTGCTGGGATTTCGACAACTCGATCTCTCCGTATTCAGTTCAGGCCTGACCGGGAACGGTCAGGTACGTCTCAGGGTAAACCCTGAAGTGTTCGTGGGGCGAATCCTACACCGACCCGCCCGGGGTGTCCGTCACGCCTTCTGATCACCGTCGGCCGGGCGGACGCTGAGGCCGGCGAGCTCGCGGGCAAGTCCCCCGGTCGCGGCGCGGGCCGCCTGCAGGTCGCTCTCCCAGAGGCCCTTCGGAAGCGGGAAGGCGACGTTCTCCTCCTCGCCCGGCAGGGTCTTGACTTCAATGGGCCCGAAGTTCTCCCTGAGCCATTCCACAATGCCCTGCACGAGGGACTCGGGCGCCGAGGCGCCGGCGGTGATGCCGATGGCACTGACGCCCTCGAGCCACTTCGGATCGACGTGCGCGGCGGAGTCGACGAGGTAGGCGTGCACGCCCTGGCGCTCGGCCACCTCGCGCAGGCGGTTCGAGTTCGAGCTCGTCGAGGAACCGATCACGAAGACCACGTCGACGCCGGAGAGCGCGAGCGTCTTCACGGCCTCCTGGCGGTTCTGCGTCGCGTAGCAGATGTCCTGGCGCTTCGGCTCCTGGATGTGCGGGTAGCGCGCGCGCAGCGCCTCGATCACGTCGCGGCTGTCGTCCGCGCTGATCGTGGTCTGCGTGACGTAGGCGATGGTGTCGGCGTCGGTGAAGGGGAGCTTCGGCACGTCGGCCGCCTTCTCCACGAGATGGATGCCGTCCTCGACCTGGCCCATCGTGCCCTCGACCTCCGGGTGCCCGGCATGGCCGATCATGATGATCGAGCGTCCCTCGCGGCGCCAGCGGCCCACTTCCTTGTGCACTTTTGTGACGAGCGGGCAGGTGGCGTCGAAGACCCTGAGCTTCCTTTCCTCGGCCTCGCGCTCCACGGCCTTCGGCACGCCGTGCGCGGAGAAGACGAGCGTCGAGCCCTCGGGCACGTCCGCGAGGTCGTCGACGAAGACGGCGCCGCGGCGGCGCAGGTCCTCAACCACGGTGCGGTTGTGCACGATCTCGTGCCGGACGTAGATCGGGGCGCCGTAGATGGCGAGCGCGCGCTCGACGATGGCGATGGCGCGCGTGACGCCCGCGCAGAAGCCGCGGGGCTGGGCAAGGTGAACCTGCATGGGGGAATCCTTCTTCGAGAGGCTTGTTGGAGAGGCCGATCGGAGAAGCATAAAAGAAAAACGCCCGTTTTCACACACGGACGCTCTCGAAGCGGGTACAATGCGCTCCCTGTCAATTTCTCCGCGCCGCCGGGAGCCCTGTACTGACACTGTGGGGAGCCAAGCCGGTCCGTCAAGGGCAATGGGTGCCCGGGAGCGGTGGCGTCGATCCCGGAGACTGACTTAGAATCATCAACTTTTCAGCGCTCGTCCGGTGCTCCGCCTCGATCGAGGGGCGATGAGGCCTGCGAGACGTTTTTTATTTCTGGAGTTTAAGATGGCACGAGTGTGTCAAGTCACCGGTAAGGCGCCGATGGTCGGCCATCAGGTCTCGCACGCGAATAACAAGACCAAGCGTCGCTTCATGCCCAATCTGCAGTACCGCCGTTTCTGGGTTGAGAGCGAGAACCGCTGGGTCCGTCTTCGTCTGACGAACGCGGGCCTGCGCACGGTCGATAAGGTTGGCATTGATGCCGTTCTCGCGGATCTTCGCGCCCGCGGCGAAATCTAATCTCAACATAGAGGAGTTTCACCATGGCGAAAAGCGCACGCGATAAGATCAAGCTCGTCTCTTCCGCTGGCACGGGTCATTTCTACACCACGACCAAGAACAAGAAGACGATGTCCGGCAAGATGGAAATCTCCAAGTACGACCCGGTTGCCCGCAAGCACGTGGTCTACAAGGAGACGAAGCTCAAGTAATTCTGAGCTCAAGTCCGTCCCGCTCTGATCCCGAAGGGATCGGCGCCGGAAGCGAGAAGCCCGGTTCAGGTTCATCCTGCCGGGCTTTGCTGTTTCTGCCGGTCTGGCAGCGGGCAGAAAGAAGCCCGCCCGAGGAGTTCGTTCCAGGGCGGGCTTTCATTTGTTCAGAGCTGGGCGCCGGCTCAGACCGTGAGATTTCCGGGGAGCGACGCCGCCGGCAGCATCTCGAGCGGCCAGCGGGGTCGCACGCCGAAGGCAAGCTTGTCGAGCAGTGCATTCCTCTCCTCGTCGCTCATCGACTCGAGCCTGGCGATGCCCGCGCAGGCGATCATCGCGCCGTTGTCGGTGCAGAGGCGCATCGGCGGGAAATAGATCTCGCCTCTGCGGCGCTTCACCTCGAGCGTGAGACGCTCTCTAAGCTGGCGGTTGGCGGAGACGCCGCCCGCCACCACCACGTGATTGAGGCGCGTCATCTTGATCGCACGCACGAGCTTCGCGGCGAGCACATCCACGAGGGCGTCGACGAACCCGCGCGCAAGGTTCGCGCGGAAGGTCTCGTCCTGCGGATCCGGGGCGGAGCGCACCGCCGTGAGCACCGAGGTCTTGAGGCCCGAGAAGCTCATCGAGAGGTTGGGCGCGTGGATCATCGGGCGGGCGAGCTCGATCGCGCCGGGCACGCCCTTCTCGGCGAGCGCGGAGACGGCGGGGCCGCCGGGGTAGGGGAGGCCGAGGAGCTGCGCGGTCTTGTCAAAGGCCTCGCCCGCGGCGTCGTCGAGGGTTTCGCCGAGCAGTTCGTAGCTGCCGAACTTCTCGACCCTGAGGATCTGGGTGTGACCGCCCGAGACGAGGAGCGCGAGGAACGGGAACTCGGGCGCGGGGTCGGCGAGGCGCGCCGCGAGGAGGTGCCCCTCCATGTGGTGCACGCCCACGACGGGGATGCCGAGCGCGAACCCCATCGCGTGGGCGACGGAGTTGCCGGCGAGAAGCGCCCCCGCGAGGCCCGGGCCCTCGGTGACGGCGATCGCCGTGAGGTCCTTCCGGGTCTTGCCCGCGCGGGCGAGCACCTCGTCGGTGAGCGCCACGACGCGGCGGATGTGGTCGCGGCTCGCGAGCTCGGGCACCACGCCGCCGTAGGCGCGGTGCATGTCAATCTGGGTGTGGAGCGCGTCGGCGAGCAGCCCCTCCGTGTCGGAGATGAGGGCGGCGCCGGTTTCATCGCAGGAGGATTCGATACCGAGTACTAGCATGATGGGAGCGCATTTTAGAAGAGCCGCGCGCGGGGTGGGCGGCTCCGCAGGGGCACGGCCGGTCGGGAAAGGGTGAAGTCGGGCGAGAAAGGGCAGGAAAGGGTGGAAAAAGGCGAAAAAAATTCGTCCCGGGCGTTGAGTTGCGGCACGGATTGTGAGAAAATGCCCGCTTTCCGCTCAGCCGCATCTTGCCCCGGAACCAGACGAGGCTGAGTTTCCTGTGAACATTTCCGGGTCATCACATTTGGTGTCTAATGCCTACTATCCGCGTTAAAGAGAACGAACCCTTCGAAGTCGCCATGCGTCGCTTCAAGCGCACCATCGAGAAGTCCGGCCTTCTGACCGAGCTCCGTGCGCGCGAATTCTATGAGAAGCCCACCGCTGAGCGTAAGCGCAAGAAGGCCGCCGCGGTCAAGCGCCACTACAAGCGCCTCCGCAGCATGATGCTCCCGAAGAAGCTCTACTAATTCTTCTTCCCCGAGCGACTCTCAGAAACCCTTTGCGGGTGCGCCCGTCCTTCATGGACGGGGAGAAGCACACGCGAAACAACTTTCAGATGTCCCCCTTCCATAAAGTGATGAGCGGACATCGACCGAAGGATGGTGATGATTAAGGACAGAATCCGCGAGGATATGAAGGCTGCGATGCGCGAGCATGACGCCGCCCGTCTGAGCACGATTCGTCTCCTTCTCGCTGCGGTGAAGCAGCGGGAGATCGATGAAAGGATCGAGGCGACTGACGCCGTCGTGATGGAGACCATCACGAAGATGGTCAAGCAGCGCCGCGATTCCGTCGAACAGTACCGCGCAGGCGGCCGTGAGGACCTCGCCCAGAAGGAGCAGGCCGAAATTGATGTGCTCTCGGGTTATCTCCCGAAGCAGTTGAGCGACGACGAGATCGCCGCCATCATCGACGAGGTCATCGCCCAGACGGGTGCCTCCGGCATGGCCGGCATGGGCAAGGTGATGGGTGCCGTCAAGGCGCGCGTCACGGGCCGCGCCGATCTCGGCAAGGTCTCCGCCCTCGTGAAGGCCCGTCTCACGGCCTGATCGAAAGATAAGCTCTGACGGACGTTCAAGTGTCCGGGAGGAATCCCAGCGGCCTGAAATGTCGTCGCTGATCCGGCTTCTCCTGAAGTCCGGGTCTGGCAAAGAAGAAACCTCCGTGGCCACAGGCTGGCTTGCGGAGGTTTTCTTTTTTCTGCGTCCGAATCCCGCGAGGACGCTGTTTCCGGCACTCAGCCCGGCGGATGATTGAGACCGGATGCCACAGGTCATTGAGTTGGGAAGCCCCGGCGATTCTGAGCCCTGACCCACGAGAGGGCGAGATGCGATACCTCGGCTCGCTGAGCCTGGAAACCACAGCGATTCTGAGCCTCGCTGCCTCAGCCTGGAGAGACTCGACGGCGACGCCCCCTGAGAGGAGATGCCTCAGGGACTTGAGATCGATCATGGGCCTGGAGGGCCTTCCTTTATACAATCTCAAGTTTCACCTTCATGCGCCCCGCCCGGGTGCGCATCAACCTCCACGCATCTCTCCGGACGCCGGTCCGGATGGCTTCTCTTCCCGCACCCATGATTCCCGAGGGCTTCATCTCCAGTCTGCTTGACCGCGCCGACATCGTCGACGTGGTCGGCCGCTATGTGACCCTCAAGAAGGGCGGCCGGAACTTCATGGCCTGCTGCCCCTTCCACAAGGAGAAGACGCCGTCGTTCTCGGTGAGCCCCTCGAAGCAGATCTACAAGTGCTTCGGCTGCGGCAAGGCCGGCAACGCCATCGGGTTCCTGATGGAGATGGAGCGCCTCGACTTCCCCGAGGCGGTACGAAGGCTCGCCGGCATGTACGGCCTCGAGGTTCCCGAGGACCGCTCGCCCGCGCGTCGCGAAGCGCGCGCACGCGCGAAGACGCTCTCCGACTTCATGAAGGAGGCGGCGGACTACTACACGCAGTGCCTGAAGGACTCCACTCGAGCCATTGACTATCTCAAGGCCCGCGAGCTCACCGGCGAGACGGCGGCCCGCTTCGGCCTCGGCTACTCGCCCGACGGCTGGCACGGTCTGCAGGCGGTGTTCCCGGGCGAGAAGTACAACGCGAAGGAACTCACCGAGACGGGTCTCGTGCTCGAGAAGAACGGCCGCCGCTACGACGCGTTCCGCGACCGCATCATGTTCCCTATCCGGTCGGCGAAGGGCACGGTGATCGGCTTCGGCGCCCGCACGATGAAGGGCGACGAGCAGCCGAAGTACCTGAACTCCCCCGAGACGCCGATCTACCACAAGGGCAGCGAGCTCTACGGTCTCTACGAGGGCAGGACAGCCATCATCGAGAAGGGGCGCGCGATCGTCTGCGAGGGCTACATGGACGTGATCCAGCTCTCGCAGGCCGGTTTCCGCGAGTCGGTGGCGGCGCTCGGCACCTCCATCACCCCGGAGCACGTCAAGAAGCTCTTCAAGCTCTCCGACGCCGTGTACTTCTCGTTTGACGGCGACTCCGCGGGCCGCAAGGCCGCCCGCAGGGCGCTCGAGGCCGCGCTCCCCGTGATCGCCGACACCCAGGCGGCGCACTTCGTGCTGCTGCCGCCCGAGCACGACCCGGACAGCCTCATCAAGGCCGAGGGTCCGGAGGCCTACGAGCGCGAGATCGAGAAGGCGCTGCCGCTCACGGTTTTCCTGAAGAGCCTATTGGTTGAGGGGAAGGAGCTCATCTACGCCGAGTCGCGCGCTAAGCTCGCCGCGGAGGCGAAGCCCCTCATCCTTTCGATGAAGAACGCCCCTGTCCTGAGACTCTCCCTCATGCGCGAGGTGGCCTCGCTCGCCCGTCTGCAGCTCGAGGATCTGCAGCGCGAGTGGGGCATTGCGCCGGAACCGGCCGCGGTGCCTGCGCCCTCGCGCCCGACGGGGCTCACCTACGGCCGCGGCGGCCGCAGGGACGGCTGGGGTGACCGAAGCGACTGGGGTGACCGCACGGGCCGTGACGGCTGGCGACGCCGCCCCTCGCCCGAGCCCCGCGTCCAGGTGCAGGACGTGCGCGACAGGATGCTGCAGTGCTTTCTCGCCTATCCGAAGTTCCTCTCCGAGTTCTCCTCCCAGATCGAGGATGAGTTCGTCACGTCCCGCAGCCCCGCGGCCTCCCGCATCGTCGAGGTCTGGCGCGCGAGCGCGGACGAGGACGGCACGGTCGCCAATCCCGCGACGCTCCTCGCACGGCTCTCGGACTCGCCCGACATCGGGCGCTACATGGATCTGCTCTCGGGCGAGCTCACGCTCGAGACCTCCGAGAAGGCGGCCCGGATCGAACTCACGCGCGATTTCCTCCGTTTCGAGCTCGAGCGCACGAAGGCGCGCATTGCCATGCTCGGCGATTCGAAACCCGACATGGAGGAGCGGCGGGCGCTCTGGGAGCGCGTGAAAGTGCTCGAGCACTCGATAGAACAGAACGCCGAGGACGAGCGCAGCTGTCACCGCGAGAGCGCCGACGCCTCGCGCGCCAGCGCCTTCGCGAAGACCGAGGCCGGCCATGCCGACATGAACTTCTCCTCGAACCCCAAGGTGAGGGCGCTCCAGGAGCATCTCTTCGGCCGGGCGGCCATGGAGGCCGCGGAGGCCGGCGCGCAGAAGTCGCAGGATTCCGGCAATGCCGATGCGCTCCGGGAAGCCCGCGAGACAGTGCTCGCAAAGAACGCGGCCGCAGCCTTCGGGGCCGCGCCCGCCGCCCCGGCGGCCTCGCCCTTCGGTGCGGCTCCCGCCTCGCCCTTCGGCAGTGCCCCGGCTCCCGCGGACGATCCCTTCGCGCCCCAGCCCGCCCGGAAGGCGCCTGCCGGGCCCGCTCAGGAACCCGCTCCCGGACCCGTCGTCGCACGCACGGCGCGTGACGACCGCGACGCACGCTTCGCGGCGCTCGAGGCCGATGCGCGCAGGCGTGCCGGCATCGCGCCCGTTGCCCCCGCCCCCGCGGACATCCCCGCGGGGAACCCGGACGTCGACGACGGCTTCGCCCCCAGCGACGAGGAGTACGTGCCCGACATGCCCGAGGGCTTCGACGACGGCATGGACGACGCGGGCTTCGCGGGTCTCGCCGCGGAGGCCGAGTTCGCCGCCGGAAACGAAGCGGACGCGATTCCGGACGCGGACCCCGATATCGGACGCAGGCGCCGCTGATCTATTAGGGAAAACCCTGATTTTTCTGTTTTTTGCGGCCGACTTTTTCAATTGGTTACAAAAAAGTACGTGCAATTTTTCCTAAAAATCTCGGGAAAAATTTGCTGATCCTCTGCACGTCCTCGGGGGCGGTTGCGCTGCCTCATTTTTGAGCAGGGACGGTCCCGGGGACGGGAGGAACGGTGCCTCGGGAGGCGTCGCCGAGGGGTGTTCACCGGGAGCCGGCGGCCGCCGCCCGGGAACGCGGGGAAGCGCGGCAATCCGCCGGATTCGGCAGGGCGGAGGGGATCGCCCGTGTCCTCCGGGGGACGCGAAGGAGCGGGGGCGGGGCATCCCGGAATCCTGGGCCGGGGCGTCCGCGCCGGTATTTCGGGACACACCGCAGGACCCTTCGGAAGGGCCCCGGAAGGCCCTGTCCGGATGCGTCATCCGAGGCCCGAAAACGCAGTAACTGCTAGGAATCGGCTGAATTTTCCCCACGGGTGAAATTCGGTCTCATGTGGCAGAATTTGAGCTGATCCGCCGATTTACCGCATGGACGGAAAATGTCAAGAGTCTGAAGCCCCCCGCAGGGGGAGGCGCCCGGTTCGGGCACTTCCCCTTCGAAGCAGAGAGGGGGCTCCCGAAAGTCCGCAGCGGAATGGGTGAATCGCTTCTGGGAAGGCTCTCTATTTCCCTTTGAGAGGGGAGGCGGGGGAAGCCCTTTCCGAGGCGCAGGGTCCCTGAGGAGAGATTCCTTGTTCCGGAGCGGACGGACTGCCCTGAGAGGTGCATTCCGTCCCCCCAAGACCTATCGCAGCCAGAGGCGCAGGGGCGCGCCCGCGGTTACTTCCTTTTTGCGGTGGGTTCGCTGGAGAAAGCACACGATGGCGGTGGCAAAAAAGTCGAAGAAAGAAACCGTGACCACGGAGGTGACGATAGAGACGGGGTCGAAGAAGCGCTCCAAGAAGAAGGAGAAGGCGGCTCCGACGCTCGAGACCTCCGGTCTCACGCTCTCGATCGAATCCGTCGAGGACGAGAAGCCTGCGGCGGGCAAGCGCGCCTCCAAGAAGAAGGCCCGCACTGCCGCGGCCGATGAAGCGCCGCGCCCGACGCCGCGTCTGAGAAAGTCCTCGAAGAAGGCCGCCGCCGTGGAGACGGAGGCCGCTCCGGCGCCCGAGCCCGCGGCGCCTGCCGAAACCGCTCAGCCCGCCGAGGCCCAGGCCTCGCCTGAGGCTGGTGAGGCTCCCGCGACCGAGGCCGAGCCCTCGCCCGCAAAGCCCGCCCGCCGCAAGTGCGCGCCGAGAAAGCGCGCCGCGAAGGCCGAGTCCCCTGAGACTGTTTCCGCCGAACCCGCCGCCGAGGCGGACGGGAAGGCCGAGGCTCCCGCGAAGCCGAAGCGCACCCGCAGAACCGCCGCAAAGGTCGCCGAAAAGGCCGCTGAAACCGCAGAGCCCTCCGTCACCGAGCCCGCCGCGGCTGATGCCGCGCCCGCCGGCGAGACGGCGAAGCCCGCTCCCGCGAAGCGCACCCGCAAGGCCGCCGCGAAGAAAACCGTGAAGACTGAAGAGGCCGCCGCCGAGGCTCAGACGGCCGAGGCCGCTCCCGCTGATGAACCCGCCGAGGACGGGAAGGCGGAGAAGGCCGCGAAGCCGAGAAAGCCCCGCGCGAAGAAGGCCGCGGCGAAGGACGGGAAGCCGAAGGGCAGGCCCGGCCGCAAGCCCAAGAAGAAGTCCGATGACGAGGAAGGGTTCGACGACGAGGACGGCATCGTCGACGTGATCGATGATGACGACGGTGACGGCGTCGATGACTACGCCGACATCCCCGAGCTCGCCGACATGGACGAGGAGGGCGAGGCCTCCGATGAGGCCGAGGAGACCGAGGAAGCCGAGGAGGGCGCCGAGCCCGCCGCGGCCGCCGGCGCCGAGGCCGCCCCGAAGAAGCCCCGCCGCACCCGCAAGTCGCGCGCCGCGCGTGACAAGGCGCTCCTCGAGGCGATGAAGCACGGCTACGGCTCCGAGGAGGAGTCGAAGGAGGACCGCCGCTCGAGGCTCCTCAAGCTCATCACGCTCGGCAAGGAGCGCGGCTACGTCACCTACAGCGAGATCAACGACAACATCCCGAACACGCTCCTCGACGAGGACGCGATCGAGCAGATCGTCAGCATTCTCGGCAACCTCAACATCGCCGTCCACGAGGTCGCGCCCGACGAGGAGCAGCTTCTCATGCAGGGCACCGGCGAGGCGGTGAGCGACGAGGACGCCGAGGCCGAGGCCGAGGCCGCGCTCTCGACCGTCGAGAGCGAGTTCGGCCGCACGACCGATCCGGTGCGCATCTACATGCGCGAGATGGGCTCCGTGGAGCTCCTCTCCCGCCAGGGCGAGATCGAGATCAGCAAGCGCATCGAGGACGGGCTCAAGCACATGGTGCTCGCCATCGCGCGCTGCCCGATCACCGTGAAGGAGATCCTCGAGAACGCCGACGAGATCCGCACGGGCAAGAAGGACATCGACGAGGTCGTCGACGGCATCGTCACCCAGGACGATCAGGGCAACGTGATCGGCAGCCAGGAGGACGAGACCGACATGGGCGCCTCCGCCATGACCGTGGGCCAGCTCGAGGAACTCAAGGAAAAGAGCCTCGAGGTCTTCGATCGCGTCGAGGCGCACTTCCGCACGCTCGTCACGGCCTTCGACGAGAAGGGCCCGAAGGCGGCCGAGCTCGAGGGTCTGCGCGACGCGATCCAGAAGGAGCTCATGAGCATCCGCTTCACCGCGAAGACTGCGGACAAGCTCTGCGAGTCGCTGCGCGGCACGATCAATGACGTGCGCCGCGCCGAGCGCGTGGTCTACGACGAGTACGTCCGCAAGGCCGGCATCAACCGCGAGTGGTTCCTCGCGAACTTCATCCCGAACGCGACCCGCCTCGGGTGGGTCGACGAGGTCGCGGCTGCCTTCCCGGCGAAGGGCCCGGCGATCCTGCACATGCGCGCGACCGTCGAGGAGGAGCAGAGGCACTTGGCCGAGCTCGAGCGCTCCGGTCACATGACGATCGGCGAGCTCCTCGACACCTTCAAGCAGATGGCCACGGGCGAGGCGAAGGCGAGGAACGCCAAGCGCGAGATGACCGAGGCGAACCTGCGTCTCGTCATTTCCATCGCGAAGAAGTACACGAACCGCGGCCTGCAGTTCCTTGACCTCATCCAGGAAGGCAACGTCGGCCTCATGAAGGCCGTCGACAAGTTCGAGTACCGCCGCGGCTACAAGTTCTCGACCTACGCGACCTGGTGGATCCGCCAGGCCATCACGCGCAGCATCGCCGACCAGGCCCGCACGATCCGCATCCCGGTGCACATGATCGAGACGATCAACCGCATGAACCGCATCACGCGCCAGGAGCTCCAGGAGACGGGTGTCGAGCCTGACAGCCGCAGGCTTGCCGAGCTGATGGAGATGCCCGAGGACAAGATCCTCAAGATCATGAAGATCGCCAAGGAGCCGATCTCCATGGAGACGCCGATCGGTGACGACGACGACTCGCATCTCGGCGACTTCCTCGAGGACACGCAGACTGTCGCGCCCGCGGAGGCTCTGCAGAACACGTCGCTCTCCGAGACCGTCCGCCAGGTGCTCGACAGCCTCTCGCCCCGCGAGGCGAAGGTGCTCCGCATGCGCTTCGGCATCGAGATGCAGTCCGACCACACCCTCGAGGAGGTCGGCAAGCAGTTCGACGTGACCCGCGAGCGCATCCGCCAGATCGAGACCAAGGCCCTGCGCAAGCTCCGCCACCCGAGCCGCGCTGACAAGCTGAAGAGCTTCATCGAATCCGACGGCAAGGACTGATCCGCCACTGACTACGGACAAGACCGGGACTCCCTCCGACACGGGGTCCCGGTTTTTTTTATGCAAATTTTATATAAAT
>NZ_JAUNSF010000055.1 GCF_030539355.1 Sutterella sp. | reverse complement strand
CACCTCGTGAAGCCGCGCCAGCAAAGGAAACTGCCACTCCTTCAAGGACTGTCATTTGGGTTTTGTCTGTACTCGGTAAACCTCACCCGAGCCGCTGCTGAGCGAGCGTGACCCAGATCGCGGCTCCGATGGGGAGCACGCGGTCGTCAAAGTCATAGCCCGGGTTGTGAAGATTCGTCGCGCCGTGGGGAGCCTGGCCTCCGAGGAAGCCGTAGGCGCCGCGGACGTGACGGCGCAGGAACGAGAAATCCTCGCTTGCCATCTGCGGTTCGGGAGCATAGCCCACCTTGTCGTCGCCCACCACCGCGCGGGCGGCGTCCATCATCGCGTCGGTGAGCTCGTCGTCGTTGTCGAGCACGCCGTAGATCGAGTCGAACTCCGTCTCCGCGCTGCAGCCCACCGACTCGGCGACCGCCTTCGCGACGGCCGCGATTCGGTCGCGGAGCATCGCGCCGGTTGATTCGGAAAAGAACCGCGTGCAGCCGCCCAATTCCGCCTCCTGCGGAATGATGTTGAAGGCCGAACCCGTGTGGATCTTCGTGACCGAGACCACCGCGGAGTCAAGGGGTGCGACGTTTCTCGCGACGATCTGCTGCAGGCTCGTGACGATCATCGCCGCGGCGAGCGCCGTGTCGGCGGAAAGCTGCGGGGCGGAGCCGTGGGCGCCCTTTCCCTTCACGCGGATCGTGAAGAAGTCCGAGCCCGCCATCGCGGCGCCGTGGCGTCCGCGGAAGCAGCCGGGCTCCTGACCGGTCCAGTTGTGCATGCCGTAGATCTCGTCCATCGGGAACCGGCCGAAGAGGTCGTCCTTCAGCATGGCGAGCGCGCCGCCGTTCCCTTCCTCGGCCGGCTGGAAGATGACAATCACGGTGCCCCTGAAATCGCGGTGCTCCGCGAGATACCTCGCGGCCCCGAGGAGCATCGTCGTGTGCCCGTCGTGGCCGCAGCCGTGCATGACGCCGTCGTTGACGCTCTTCCACGGGCACGTGCCCTTCTCCGTCATCGCAAGCGCGTCCATGTCGGCGCGGAACCCAATGGTCTTTCCCGGCCCGAGGCTGCCGCGTATGACGCCCACGACGCCCGTAATGCCCACCTGTTCGGTCACCTCGACGCCCCAGCCGCGGAGCTTCTCAGCCACGACGCCGGCCGTGCGCACCTCCTCGAGCCCGAGCTCGGGGTGCCGGTGAAAGTCGTGACGCCACTCGGCAAGCTCTTCCGAGCGGGCCGAGATTTCCTCAAGTACTGACATTTGGGATGCTCCTGATAGTTTCTGTTCTCACCCGAGCCGCTGCTCGACGAGCTTCACCCAGATCGCGGCTCCGACATGGAGAATGCGGTCATCGAAGTCATAGCCCGGGTTGTGGTGATTTTTCACGCTGTGCGGAGCCTGGCCTCCGAGGAAGCAGTAGGCGCCGCGGACGCGCTGGCTGAGGAAGGAGAAGTCCTCACTGCCCATCCTGGGCGCCGAGGCGTAGCCCACGTTCTCGGGGCCGACCACCTCGCGGGCGGCGTTCATCATCGCGTCGGTGAGCTCGGCGTCGTTCTCGAGCACGGAGTAGATCGAATTGAACTCGACCTCGGCCGTGGCGCCGCACGACTCGGCGACCGCCTTCGAGACGGCCTCGATGCGGCTGCGCAGCATCGCGCCCGTCTTCTCTGAGAAGAAGCGCGTGCAGCCGCCGAGCTCCGCATCCTGCGGAATGACGTTGAAGGCCGAGCCCGCGTGGTTCTTCGTCACCGAGACCACTGCGGAATCGAGGGGCGCCACGTTCCTCGCGACGATCTGCTGCAGGCTCGTGACGATCATCGCGGCCGTGAGCGTGGCGTCCACCGAGTTCTGCGGCGCCGAGCCGTGCGCGCCCTTTCCCTTCACGCGGATCGTGAAGAAGTCCGAACCCGCCATCGCGGCCCCCTTGAGGCCCGTGAAATATCCCGGACGCACCTCGGCGGCGTTGTGCATGCCGAAGATCTCGTCCATCGGGAAGCGCTCGAAGAGTCCGTCGGCGAGCATCGCGCGCGCGCCGCCGTTGCCTTCCTCGGCGGGCTGGAAAATGAGGATCACCGTTCCATGGAAGTCGCGGTGGGCGGCGAGGTACTCGGCCGCCGCGAGGAGCATCGTCGTGTGTCCGTCGTGGCCGCAGCCGTGCATGACGCCGACGTTCACGGACTTCCACGGACAGGTGCCCGTCTCCGTCATCGCGAGCGCGTCCATGTCGGCGCGGAGCCCTATCGTCTTGCCCGGCCCGAGGCTGCCGCGTATGACGCCCACGACGCCTGTGACGCCCACCTTCTCGGTGACCTCGATGCCCCAGCTGCGCAGTTTCTCCGCGACGATGCCGGCCGTGCGCACCTCCTCGAGCCCGAGCTCGGGGTGCTGATGAAAGTCGTGACGCCACTCGGCATAGGTCGCTGCCTTCTGCTGAAGCGTTTCAAGAACCGTCATGATTGATGTCCTTTTGCTGCAATGAAAACGCGGTGCCTCAGAAGAGATGCGCCGTTCTGCCGAAGGGATACTGCTTGCCCGGCGCGGCCGCGATGAGCGACTGCGTGTAGGCGTCCTTCGGGTTGAAGAAAACCTCGTTCACCGGCCCCGTCTCGACGGCCGTGCCCTTGCTGATGACGATCACCTCGTCGCAGATCTGGCTCGCCACGCGCAGGTCGTGCGTGACGAAGAGGATGCCGATGCCGAGCTGCTTCTGGATGTCCTCGAGGAGCTTCAGGATGTCGGCCTGGACCGACACGTCAAGGGCGGAGACCGCCTCGTCGGCGATGATCACCTCGGGCTCGCAGGCGAGCGCGCGCGCAATCGAGATGCGCTGGCGCTGGCCGCCCGAGAACTGGTTCGGGTAGCGGCTGAGCACATCGGGCGAGAGGCGGATCAGGCCCATCAGCTCCTCGGCGCGCTTCCAGGCCTTCTCGCGCGGGACGCCGAAGTTGACCGGGCCCTCGATGATCGACTCGCCCACGGTCATGCGGGGGTCGAGCGAGCGATACGGATCCTGGAAGACCACCTGGACCTTGCGGCGGTACGAGTGGAGGTGACGCCTCGGAAGGTGCGCAATGTCGCCGCCGTCGACGATGATCTCGCCCGCGGTCGGGTCAATCAGGCGCGCGATGCAGCGCGCGAAGGTGGACTTGCCCGACCCCGACTCGCCGACGATGCCGATCGTCTGGCCGCGCGAGAGCGAGACGGAGACCCCCTTCAGAGCCTCCACCTTCACGTAGCCCGTGAAGAAGCCGCCCATCGTGTAGGTCTTGACGATGTTGTTCGCCTCGATCAGCTTCTTCGAGCGGTCGACGGGCGGACGGGTGCGGGGCTTCAGTTCCGGCACCGCGTTGATGAGCATCTGCGTGTAGGGCTCCTGCGGGTGCTGCAGCACCTCCTCGGCCGAGCCCGTCTCGATCTGGTGGCCGAGCTCGAGGACGACGACCTGGTTGGCGATCTCGCTCACCACGCCGAAGTCGTGCGTGATGAAGAGCACCGCGGTGTCGTTCTTCTGCTGCAGCTCGAGGATGAGCTTCAGGATGCTCGCCTGCGTCGTCACGTCAAGCGCCGTGGTCGGCTCGTCGCAGATGAGGAGGTCGGGCTTGAGGATGAGCGCCATCGCGATCACGATGCGCTGGCGCTGTCCGCCCGAGAGCTGGTGCGGGTACGAGCGGTAGATGCGCGGCGGATCGGGGAGGCGCACCTGCTCGAGGATGTCGAGGATGCGCGTGCGGCGGTCGTAGGGGAGCATGTCGACGTGGGCCTTCAACATCTCGTCCAACTGATCGCCGCAGGTCATGACGGGGTTCAGAGCCGTCATCGGCTCCTGGAAGACCATCGCCATGCGCTCGCCGCGCAGCTTCCTGATCTGCTCGTGGGTCTTGCCGAGGAGCTCCTGGCCCATGAGGCGCACGGAGCCCTTGACGGGCTTGAGGCCCTTCGGGAGCAGCCCCATCACGGTCGAGGCTATCACGGACTTGCCCGAGCCCGACTCGCCGATGAGGCAGGTCACCTCGCCCGCGCGGACGGTGAAGCTCACGCCCTCGACGGCGTTCGGACGGTCACCCCCGGGCGGAAGCGAGACCGCGAGGTCCTTCACCTCGAGAACAATGCTTTTTTCAGCGGCCTCGCTCATTTGTCACCTCGCTTGTTGAACTTCGGATCGAGCGTGTCGCGAAGACCGTCGCCGAGGATGTTGACCGAAAGAATCGTGAGCACGAGGAAGATGCCCGGGAGCAGCACCATGTGCGGGAACGCGTTGAACTGGCTGCGGCCCTCGGCCATGATGTTGCCCCAGGTCGCCGCCTCGACCGGCATGCCGACGCCGAGGAAGGAGAGGATGGCCTCGACGAGGATCGCCTCGGCGCAGACGTAGGTGCCCTGCACGATGAGGGGCGCCGTGGCGTTCGGGAGGATGTGCCTCAGAAGGATCTTCCAGACCGGCGTGTCGAGCGCGATGGCAGCCTCGACATAGGGCTCCTCGCGCACGGAGAGCACCACGGAGCGCACGAGTCGCGCGATGCGGGGCACGCTCGGAACGGCGATGGCGCAGATCACCACGGGCAGCTTGTTGCCGAACATCGCGATCAGGCTGATCGCGAAGAGCACGGCCGGGATCGACATGAAGCCGTCCATCACGCGCATCACGATCGCGTCGACGATGCGGAAGTAGCCCGAGAGCAGGCCGAAGATCGTGCCGAAGATGACGGCGAGGATCGCCACCGAGATGCCGAGCGTGATCGACACACGGCCGCCATAGAGCGTGCGGCTCCAGATGTCACGGCCGAGCGAATCGCTTCCCATCAGGAAGAAGTGCTCGAACTCGTCGCCGTCCAGGGTCATGAAGAGATTCGTCGTGCCCGGGAGCAGGTTCTGGCTGCCCGGGTCGAGCATCGTGGGATCGATGGTGCCGAGGTACGGCGCCCCGACCGAGAGAAGAATCAGGAGAAGCAGCACGCCGCCGCCGATCCTCACGGACCAGTTGGCGAGCACCTTTGCGAGAACTTTTGCGAACATTTCGTCCTCCTTGGGTGTCAGTAACGGATCCGCGGATCGAAGAGCGTGTAGCTCAGGTCGATCACGAGGTTGATGAACATGTAGAGCATCGAGAAGAAGAGCGTGATGCCCTGGATGAGCGGGTAGTCGCGCGACATCACCGCGTCAATCGTGAGGCTCCCCAGGCCGGGGATCGCGAAGACGATCTCGGTGACGACGACGCCGCCGATCAGGATCGCGATGCCCACGCCGATCACGGTGACGATCGGCACGGCGGCGTTGGCAAGGCCGTGGCGCAGCAGCACCCGCCACTCGGCGATGCCCTTGGCGCGGGCCGTGCGGATGTAGTCCTCGGAGAGGGCCTCGGCCACGGAGGCGCGCGTCACGCGGGCGATGAGGGCGATGTAGATGCAGCAGAGCGTGATGGAGGGCAGGATGAGGTGCGAGATCCACCCCTCGATGCTCTCGTCATAACGCACGTAGCCCTGCGTCGGGAAGATGTTGAGATGCAGCCCGAGGAACCACACGAGGCAGTAGCCGAGCACGAAGGCGGGGATCGAGAAGCCGAGGACCGAGAAGGCCATGAGCGCGCGGTCGACCCAGCCGCCCTGGCGGTAGGCGGCCCACGTGCCGAGCGGCACGGAGATCAGAACCGTGAGCACGATCGTGAAGCCCGCGAGCGAGAGCGTCGGCCCGATGCGGTCGGCGATCAGCGTCACCACGGGGCGGTTGAGGAAGTACGACTGCCCGAGGTCGCCCTGGAGCATCGCGATCATCCAGTGATAGAACTGCATCCAGATCGGATCGTCGAGACCGAGCTCGGCGCGGATGCGCGCGATGTCCTCGGCGGTCGCGGAGTCGCCGGCGATCGCCGCGACGGGGTCGCCCGGCGAGAGGTGCAGCATCAGGAACACGATCAGCGCGACGATGATCATGACCGGTATGAAGGCAAGCAGCCTTCGGACTATGAACATGGCGGAATCTCCCGCTTCGATGGGACGGACGGCGTGAGCCCGGCCTTGAGGCGCCACGTTTTTTTACCGATGAGCGCCCTTCGGTCCGGAATTACGGACGGTCCTTCCCCGGGGTGGAGGTCCGGGCACGAAAGGCCCGGAATGTATTCTTCCGCTTGCCCGCCCAACACGTCCTTCATGAAAGACGCATCGGAACGGGAAGCGTGATGCGCGCCGGTGACTCTTTGGGGAGTCCGGCGCGCTCTTTTTCAGGATGAGCGGCCCGCTCCCGCGCTTCGAGGGCCGTCAGCTCAGGACGGCCGGGCTCGCGCGGAAGCGGCCTCCGGGGATCAGTCCTTCTTCAGGCCCCAGAACACGCTCACCGGCGCCGGGACGAGACCGGAGATGTTGTTGCGCAGAGCAACCATGGGCTTGGCTTCGCCGAGCATGCCGTAGACGCCCGACTCCATCACGCGCAGCTGGATGCCCTCGGCGATCTTCTTGCGCTCGGCCTGGTCGGAGGTCTTGATGAAGGCGTCCTTCAGGCGCTCGAGCTCGGGATCGTCGGTCCAGCCGAACCAGCCCTTGAGACCCGAGCCCGTGAGCGGGGCGAAGAAGATCGGGTTGAAGGTGTCGGCCTGGTTCCAGAAGGTGATGAAGCCGTTCCAGCCGCCCTCGCTCGTGGGCGAGGTCTTGGTGCGGCGGGTGACGAGCGTGGCCCAGTCGGTCGACTGGAGGTCAACCGTGAAGCCGGCGCGCCTCAGGAGCTCGGCCATCACGGGCGGATACTTGTTGAGGCTCGGCATGTCCGCGGGGAGCATCAGCACGATCGGGGTGCCGTCGTAGCCGGCTTCCTTCAGCAGCGCCTTGGCCTTCTCGAACTGCGGCTTGCCGGTGAAGTAGCCCGTGTTGTCGGAGGCGTACATCGAGCCGCACGGATAGATCGACTTGCAGGCGTTGTAGAGCTCCTTGTGGACGATCTGCGCGCGCTGCAGCGCGATCTGGTTGATCGCCATGAGGGCGGCCTGAGCAATCTTCGGATTGTTGAAGGGCGGGATGGCGTGGTTGATGTGGAGCATCGCCGACTGCTTGCCCGTCTGGTTCTCGAGGCGGATGTTCTTGTCGGCCTTGAGGATCGGGTACTGCTCGTTCGGAACCATCTCGACCATGTCGACCTCGCCCTTGGTGATGGCGTTGGCCACCGTCTGCGCGTCGCGCAGGATCACCCAGTCGAGTTCGTCGACGTTGACGTGCTTGCCGCCCGCGAGGCCGTCGGCGGGCTCGTTGCGCGGCTTGTAGTACTTGTTCTTGAGGTAGACGACGCGCTCGCCCGGACGGTAGCGCTCAGCGTCAAAAGCATAGGGGCCCGAGCCCGTCATGTCCGTGATCTGCTTGAAGGGATCGGTCTGGGCGACCTTCTCGGGCATGATGAAGAGCGGAATCGACGAGGGCTTCGAGAAGGCGTCGAGCACCATGCCGAAGGGCTCCTTGAAGTCGAGCGTGAACGTGCGGGCGTCCTTCGCCTCCATCTTGTCGAGCGCCGCGAGGAGCTTGGCGCCGAGGTTGTCGCGCGCGCCCCAGCGCTTGATCGACTGGATCACGTCCTTCGTCGTGAGATCGCTGCCGTCGGAGAACTTCAGACCCTCGCGCAGCGTGAAGCTGAAGTGCATGTTGTCAGGCGACGCGGTGTACGTGTCGACGAGCTGCGGCCTGATCTCGCCCGACTGGGAGAGGCCGAAGAGCGTGTCGTAGATCATGTAGCCGTGGTGGCGCGTCACGAACGCGGTGGTCCACACCGGGTCGAGGATCTTCAGGTCGGCGTGCGGCACGACCTTGAGCACGGTTTCGGCCATGGCGGGCGAGACCGACATGACGGCGATGGCAGCCGCGGCGGCGACCGCGGCGAGCGAGTTCTTGATACGGAGGTTCATTTTGGATTTCCTTCCCCGAAGTCCGAGGGTCCTTTGGGAATCCTGTCCGTCGTTCCCCTGAGCTTTTCCGAATAGCTTGTCGGAGATCTGTGACGGCAGGCGTGCGTTTCCTGCTCTTCTTGATTTTTCTGGCAGGGGCTCGGGCATGCGCCGAAAAGGTGCATACGCGTCCTATATTCACTCTAAACCTAGCAATCGGGATGCCATTTGCACGGAAATGGAAATCCGCGCAAGTCCTGACGCCCGATAACGAACATCGGGCGGCTTCCCTACGCGGATTTACCGAGCTTTTTTAATTTCAGGAACGATTCACCGTTCCGGTGCATCCGTGCTTACTTTTCGTCCTTCTTCAGGTTCCAGTAGACATTGATCGGTGCGGGAACGATGCCGGTGACCTCTTTGCGCACCGCGGTCATGGCCTTGAACTCGCCGAGCATGCCGTAGACACCGGACTCCATCACACGGAGCTGGATGCCCTCGGCGATTTTCTTCTTCTCGGCAATGTCGGAGGCCTTGATGAACTCGTCCTTCAGGCGCTCAAGCTCGGGGTCGTCGGTCCAGCCGAACCAGCCCTTCATGCCGGAGCCCGTGAGCGGCGCGAAGAAGACCGGATTGAAGGTGTCCGCCTCGCTCCAGTTCGTGATGAAGGCGTTCCAGCCGCCCTCGGAGACGGGGACGCTCTTCGAGCGGCGCGTGAGCACGCTCGCCCAGTCGGTCGACTGGAGGTCAACCGTGAAACCGGCGCGGCGCAGGAGCTCGGCCATCACGGTCGGATACTTGTTGAGAACCACCACGTCGGCAGGCAGAAGCAGAACGATCGGCGTGCCGTCGTAGCCGGCCTCCTTGAGGAGCGCCTTGGCCTTCGCGAACTGAGGCTTGCCGGTGAAGTAGCCCGTGTTGTCGGACGCGTAGACCGACCCGCATGGATAGATCGAGGTGCAGGTGTTGTAGAGCTCCTTGTAGACGATCTGCGCGCGCAGCAGCGCCGTCTGATTGATCGCCATGAGGGCGGCCTGCGCGATCTTCGGGTTGTTGAAGGGCGGGATCGCGTGGTTGATGTGCAGCATCGAGGAGGTCTTGCCCGTCTGGTTGACGAGCTCGATCGCGGGGTTGTCGTTGAGCGCCTTGAAGTGCTCGTTCGGCGTCTTCTCGATCACGTCGACCTCGCCCTTCTCGATGGCGTTCACCTGCGTCTGCGCGTCCCTGAGAATCACCCAGTGCACCTCGTCGACGTAGACGTTCTTGCCGCCCGTCGTGCCGTCCGGGGCCTCGGCGCGCGGCTTGTAGTACTTGTTCTTCACGTAGACCACGCGCTCGCCCGGGCGGTAGCGCTCGGGAACGAAGGCGTACGGACCCGAGCCCGTCATCTCGGTGATCTGCTTATAAGGGTCGGTCTGCGCGACCTTCTCGGGCATGATGAAGAGCGGGATCGAGGAGGGCTTCGAGAAGGCGTCGAGCACCACGCCGAAGGGCTCCTTGAAGTCGAGCGTGAACGTGCGGGCGTCCTTCGGCTCCATTTTGTCGAGCACGGCGAGGAGCTTCGAGCCCAGGTTGTCGCGGGCACCCCAACGGCGGATCGACTGGATCACGTCCTTCGTCGTCACGTCGGTGCCGTCGGAGAACTTCAGCCCCTCGCGCAGCGTGAAGCTGTAGTGCATGTTGTCGGGCGACACGGTCCAGGTGTCGATCATCTGCGGCTTGATCTCGCCCTTCTGGGTCAGGCCGAAGAGCGTGTCGTAGATCATGTAGCCGTGGTGGCGCGTCACGAACGCGGTGGTCCAGAAGGGATCGAGGATCTTCAGGTCGGCGTTCGGAACGATGCGGATGACGGACTCGGCGTTCGCCGCGCCTGCGGCGCCCGCGAGCGTGAGACAGGCGGCGAAGCCTGCGAGCGCGGCACGAATCCTGGGAGTGAACATGGGGAAGTCTCCGGGGGTGGCTGAGGGATTTGTGATGGGGATGAAAAAAAGGGCGGAGTCCTTCTTGAGGAATCCACCCTTTCGTCTCAAGCAATCCTCATGCCGCCCGGGGAAATCCCACGGACAGAACGGGCGCTCAGCGCAGGATGCGCGGGGGCTTCGCGAGCCTCGCCATCGAGGAGTCGTCGGGCTCGGCGGGTGCGCCGCCGGCGGTCTCGTAGGGCGTGTCGTCCTCGTCATCCTCGCTCACGATCCGGTCGGCGATCTTGAGGAACGGGGGCACGAGCGACTCGGTGCCGTCGTCCTCCATCGCCTCGAGCTCGCACTCGGTCGGCTCATGGACGTCGAGGATCTTCACGTCGAACTGCAGGCCGATGCCGGCGAGCGGATGGTTGGCCTCGAGCACGGCCATGCCCTCGGCGAGGTCGGTGACGCGCCACGTGCGGCCGTCGGGCGCCTCGCCCGGGACCTCGTCGACGACGGCGCCCGGCTCGAGCTGCTCGGAGTGCGCGAAGTTCTCGACGGGCACGAGGCGGATCGCCTCGGCGTCGTACTCGCCGAAGGCGTCCTCGGGCTCGAGATGAATCGTGAAGCCCTCGCCTGCGAAATGCCCCTCGAGCGCCGCCTCGAGCTTCGGGAAGATGTCGCCGCTGCCGTGGAGGTAGACCATGCCGTCCTCGGGCGTCTCGTCAATGGTCCTGCCCGTCATGTCGGCCATGAGGATCTTCAGGGTGACGAGCATGCCCTTGGTGATTGGTTCAGACATTCGTGTCTCTCTTCTTCAGTGATGAGGACCGCAACTCTATCAGTTCTCGGCCGCGGCAAGTCTCAGGCCGAAGAGGATGAGGATCGCGCCCATCGTGCGGTTGAGCCACCGCTGGAAGGCCGGGCGGCCGAAGACCGGGCGGATCCTCGCCATGAGAATGACGAGCACCGAGAGCCACACGAGGCCCATCACCATCCAGGTGCCGCCGAGGAGCGCAAGCTGCGGGCCCGACGGCAGCGACGGATCGATGAACTGCGGGAAGAACGTGAGCACGAAGATCACGACCTTCGGGTTGAGAAGGTTGCAGAGCAGGCCGCTTCTGAAGGCGGCGCGCCCGGTCTGCTTCTCCGCCTTCTCAATGAGCTCATGGACGGCCTCCTCGCCCGCCTCGCCCTTCTCCTTCGTGAAGGAGGCGCGCAGGGCCTGGAATCCGAGCCAGAAGAGGTACGCGGCGCCAGCCCACTTCAGCACCGAGAAGAGCGTCGCCGAGCTCGCGATGACCGCGGAGATGCCGAGGATCGCGGCGACGGTGTGCACCGCCACGCCGCAGGTGACGCCCAGCGCGCAGAGGATCGCGGGCCTGCGGCCCGAGAGGAGCGCCGTCTTCACGACGATCGCGAAGTCCGGTCCCGGCATCAGCGTGATGACGAGCACCGCGGGGAGGAAAAGCAGGTAATCGGTGAGCGAGAAGAACATGGTCGGCCTCCGCCTCCGGAAGGAGAAACTATTCGGCAGGATTATCGCGCCAGAGCTGCCGCGCCGTGGGACGGCCGGGCACAAATAGCGCCGCCGCTATGAGGAGCACGTTGAGGCCGGGGACGCAGAGCAGAAACGCCCACCCTCCCCCGAGCGCCCAGTCGTGGCACCGGCGCGCGAGAAGCACGAAGAGACCGATCGACCAGAGGGCCGTCGCCCAGCTGTAGACGCGCGCGATCACGACGATCGCCTCGTCGGAGATCCAGGTCGCGTCCGCGACCGGGTCGAGCGAGAGCCAGCCGGCGACGCCGCAGGCGCCCCAGAGGGCGAGTCCGCGGGCGAACTGGCCCCGGCCCGCGCGCACCTGCGGGTTGAAGGCCGCGAGGAAGAGCTTTCCGAGCACCGCGAGAAAAGAAACCGCGGGCGACGTGTCGTCCGCGGTGTCGGTGTGGAAAAACTTTCCCGGGTGCCTGCTCACGCGCTCTTCCTTGTGTCAGAGCGTGATGATGCGCCGCTTCCAGTCATTGAACTCCTCCTCGGTGATCTTTCCCTTGAGGAGGAGCTTGCGGATCTTCTCGATCGACTGCGCCTTCACCTGCGTCTGCAGCGCGTAGGAAAGCTCCGGCAGGTCCTCCGCGCACTGGCGGAAGATGCGGCCCGCGGGGGAGTTGTCGACGGTGATGCCGTTGACAACGAGGGGCGCCGGGCTCTGCCCGCCGCCCTCCTTGCGCGCCTCCTCAAGCTCGGCCTCCGTGTGGAGGCCGACGCTGTTGAGGAGCTTCGTGAGGATCGAGTTCATCCCGCCGGGAGCCCTTTAGCGGAGCTGCTCGGCCAGGAGCGTCAGGATGTTCGGAGCGACGCCCGTCTCATCCTCGCCGCCCTCGGCGTTCTGAACCGTGATGCGGGTCGTCATGCCCTCGTCGCCCAAGTGGATGCGGTACTGCGGAGCCTCGACGGCGGAGTCGGAGCTGAAGAGGTTCGCGAAGAATCCGCGCTTCTCCTTCTCGGCGGCCTCGTAGGCCGGGTCGAGATAGCGCACGAGGAACCAGCCGGCGGTGCGGTCGCGGTCGATCTGCTCGAAGCCCATGCGGTCGAGCACGACGCCGACGCGGCGCCAGCTCTGGTCGAAGCCGTCGGTGAGGACGACCGCGGCGGCCTTGCCGTCGGTGCCGTTCTCGATCGTCGCCTTCGGAACGGCCGGGGCGACCTCGAGCTGCTCGGCGAGTTCCTTCTGAGCGGCGGCCTGGGCCTCGCCCGAGGCGTCAGGATTGAACTCGCTGTCGATGCGCAGCGCCAGGCGCTGCAGCATCTCGGCCTCCATCGTGGGATCCGACGGGCCGGGCTGCCAGACGGTGCTTTCCTTCTGGGCGCCGGTCACGACCTCGACCATCGAGCGGTGCGTGACGAAGATGTCGGTCGTGCCGTCGTCGTTGCGCTCCATGCGGGTGCGGTACTGGTCCTGCTCGCCCGTGGAGTACGCAAAGTCGATCACGCGGCCGATCGTGCGGCGGATGATGTCCTGCGGGAGCTTGGCGCGGTTCTCGGCCCACTCGGTCTCCATGTAGCCGGTCTTCGGGTTCTGCTCGCGGACGATGAGACCGACGGAGGGCCAGAAGTCCTGCACGACGGGCCAGAGCTGCTCGGGCGTGGCGTTGACTCGGAGCCAGCGGCTCGCGCCTTCCTTCATCACCTTGGCCTGGACGGTGAGCGGGACGATGCTGGCGTTCGCCGGCGAGGGCTCGGCGTTCATCGCGGCCTGCTGGCGCTGCGCCTCGGCGTTCGCACTCACCACGCCCTGGCGGGCCGGGACCTGGAAGCGGTCGTCGCTCGCGATGGGCGTCAGATCCGGCGGAACCTCAAGGTTCGCGCGCGAGTTGGAGGATTCGTACTGAACCTTCTCACTCGTCGGATCGATACCGAGGACGGAGCAGCCTGTGATGGCAGCGGTGGCCGCGATGGCGGCGGCGAGGCGTAACGCGCGCTGGGACATGTTGGTTTGGAATTCCGATCAGAAAAAAATTTCGGCTCCGCTGCTCCCCGTCGGGGAGGAACGAAGCATCAGTAAATTCAAAAAATTCTATCAAAGCGCAGGCCCGGAAACCGAGCCTGCGCAAAGTATGTGCAATTTGTTACCGCGTTCCGAGCCCCACGGCCATCGGCGCTTCGTCGCCCGGCTTCATCCAGACGATGCGCGCGACGCCGAGGCGGTTCTCCGTGAGCCCCTCCTCGTAGGCGACGACGCGGGCGCCCTCGGGCGTCAGTTTCAGCAGCTCCCCGGTGAGGAGGTAATGGTCCGGGTTCCTCGGACGCCCCCAGATGCGGGTGTTCACCTCCGTGAAGGTCTCCATGATGAAGAGACCGCCCGGGGCGAGCGTGCGGAAGTAGTCCGGGAAGTGCGGGCGGTGAAGGTAGTTCGTCACGAGGACCGCGTCGAACGCCCCCTCGCCCCAGGGCCAGGGGCCGCTCTCGAGGTCGCGCTTCTCGAGCGTGAGGCCGGGGAATCCTGCGAGCGGGCGCACGAAGGAGAGATCCCGGTCAACGGCCGTGACGCGGTAGCCCTTCATGAGCATGAGGCTCGTGTGGCGCCCCTCGCCGCAGGCGACGTCGAGCACCCGGGAGCCGGGACGCACGGCCTCGAGCCAGCGCATGAGCCACGCCGACGGCAGCTGCATGCAGTTCTGCATCTCGTTCTTGCAGAGAGCCATTTTTTCTTTCTCCTCAGAGCACGAGGTTCACGAGCCACTGCCCGAACATCAGGAAGGGGCGCACGAAGAACGTGAGACCGCCGCCCACCATCAGCACGAGGAGGATGATCATGCCGTAGCGCTCGAGCTGGTCGAAGGCCTGACCGGCCTTCGCGGGGAGAAGCCCCCTCACGATGCGGCCGCCGTCAAGCGGCGGGATCGGGATCAGGTTGAAGGCCATGAGCATGAGGTTCACCGAGATGCCCGCCGAGCAGACCGAGATCACGAAGCTCTCGTAGATGCCGAACATCACGCAGAGCTTGAGGAGGAACGCCCAGGCGAGCATCTGCAGGGCGTTCGAGAGGGGCCCGGCGAGCGCGGTGATCATCATGCCGCGCACGGGGTTGCGGAAGTTCCACGGGTTGATCGGCACGGGCTTGGCCCAGCCGAAGAGAAGCCCGCCGCCTCCGGTGAGGGCGCTCATCAGAATGAGGGCGCCGGGGATGGCGATCGTGCCGATGGGATCGATGTGCGGAATCGGGTTGATCGTCACGCGCCCGAGACGCGTGGCGGTCATGTCTCCGAGACGCGCCGCGGCCCAGCCGTGGGCCGACTCGTGAAGGGTGATCGCGAAGATGAGCGGGATCGCGTAGACGCAGATGAGCTGAATCGCGTGGGAAATGCTGTCCATTGACGTTTCTTTGAGGTAAACCGGTGAGGGACGGTCAATGTTACAGCAGTGCCCGGCCGCGTCCCGTGGCGCCCGACGTTGAACCTGTCAGCGTTTGTTTGCCGCGGAAACGTTCTGTCAGAAAAAAAACGGGAAGCGGTCCCGCAGAAGGACGCTTCCCGTCTCTTGTCCCGATGACTGCCCCGGAGGGCGGCCGGTGGATCAGTTGTTCTTCTTCTCGATCAGCGCGTCAGCCTCGGCGCGGGCCGCGGCGTAGATCTCCGGGTAATCGGGGCGGCTCACGAAGAACGCGAAGGCAGCCGCAGCCATGTTGCGGCCCGCCTCGACGTCGCTCTGCCAGTGATGGCCGCAGATCCAGCGGCTCTCGCCCGCCTCGTACATGCGCTTCAGGATGATGTCGCCGCGCGAAGGCATCACCGAACTCAGCACAAGACCCGCGGTCCAGGCCGTGATCGTGTGACCCGACGGATAGGAGACGTGGGCGTTGAGCTGGTCGCGGATGTCCGGGCGGCAGGTCTCGTCCTCGGGATGCTGAGCGAACGGGCGGTCGCGCATGTGCTTCGCCTTGGCGTTCCTCATGGCCTTCCGGGCGTTCTGGATCGCCTCGTCGAGGTAGCGATGGATCGCCGGAGTGGCCTTTTCGCTGATCTCCATGCCGATCACCTCGGAGAGCATGATCTCGCGCATCTCGGTCAGGGCGGACTCGGCGTCGTACTTCGCGAGGTCGCCGCGGGCGGTCGCGCGCAGCTTCACACCCGCCTCGCGGGCGCGCTCGTCGGCGGCGCGCTTCCAGGCGTAGCCCTCGCCGAGCTTCTCCGGAGGCGCGGGCAGGAAGTCCTCGAAGCCGAGGTACTCGCCCGCGACCACCTGCTCGGGGAGCGTCTGGGGAAGCGCCTTGGCGGGGGCTGCGGCAGGGGCGACATCGGCCGCCTGAACGGTGCCCGCAGCGAGGAGTGCGGCGAAGAGCGCAGCGAGAGTGGACTTTTGAATCATGGTCGTATTCTTCCTCCGAGGGAGCAGCGGCGCCCTGACAGGGCGCCGGGAGAAGCAGGGCATCAGTTGCTCTTCTTCGCGAGCAGCGCGTCGGCCTCGGCGCGGGCCTCGAGGTACAGCTTCCGGAACTCAGGTCTGCTCACGAAGTACGCGAACCCGGACGAGGCGATGTTGCGCCCGGCCTCGACGTCGCTCTGCCAGTGGTGGCCGCAGATCCAGCGGCTCTCGCCCGCCTCGTACATGCGCTTCGTGATGACGTCGGCGCGCGAGGGCATGATCGCGGACATCGCGAGCGCCGCGGCCCAGGCCGAGGTCGTGTGACCGGAGGGGTAGGAGGCGTGCTTGTTCAGGGTGTCGCGGATGTCCGGACGGCAGGTCTCGTCCTCGGGATGAACGGTGAACGGACGGTCACGCCTGAACTTCCTCTTGGCGTTTCCGCCGCCGTCCCCGGCAAGGGTGACCGCGATATCGAGATAACGGTGAATCGCAGGCGTCGCCTTTTCGCTGATCTCAATGCCGAGAACCTCCGAGATCATGATCTCGCGCATCTCGACGGCGGCGGACTCCGCGTCACGCTTGGCAAGCTCGCCGCGCTCGGTGCTGCGGATCTCGATGCCCCTCGCGCGGGCCAGTTCGTCGGCCTGGCGCTTCCAGGCATAGTTCTCGCCGTTCTTTTCCGGAGGGGGCGGCAGGTAATCCTCGAAGCCGAGATAAGGATGCTTCTGGAGCACTTCGGGCACCGTGGCGGGAATGGCGCGCGTGCCGGGCGCGGTCTCAGGAGCCGGAGTCGTGGTGCAGGAGGCAAGGCCGGCGGTGACAACAAGCGCGGCAAGCGTCTTCTTGAAGAAATGCATGTCTGTTCCTTCTGTCAGTTGTTCTTCTTCGCGATCAGCGCGTCGGCCTCGGCACGGGCCTCGTCGTAGAGTTTCGCGAACTCAGGCGTGCTCACGAAGTAGGCGAACGCGGACGAGCCGAGGTTGCGCGCGGCCTCGACGTCGCTCTGCCAGTGATGGCCGCAGATCCAGCGGCTCTCGCCCGCCTCGTACATGCGCTTCGTGATGACGTCGGCGCGCGAGGGCATGACGGAGGAGGCCGCCAGCGCCGCGACCCAGGCCGAGATCGTGTGGCCCGAGGGGTAGGAGGCATGCTTGTTCAGGGTGTCGCGGATGTCCGGGCGGCAGGTCGGATCATCGGTGTGAGAGACGAAAGGACGGTCACGGTTGAACTTCTTCTTGGTGTTGTCCACCGCATGAAAGCCCAGTTCGACCGCCGTATAGAGGTAACGGTGAATCGCAGGCGTCGCCTTTTCGCTGATCTCAAAGCCGAGAACCTCCGAGATCATGATCTCGCGCATCTTCGTCTTGGCGGACTCGGCGTCATACTTCGCAAGATCGCCGCGGGCGGTCTTGCGGATCTCGACGCCCTTCGCGCGGGCCAGTTCGTCGGCCTGGCGCTTCCAGGCGTAGTTCTCGCCGTTCTTTTCCGGAGGCGGCGGGAGGTAGTCCTCGAAGCCGAGATAGGGACGCTCCTGGAGCACCTCGGGCTTCGTGGCGGGAATGGCCTGCGTGCCGGGCGCGGCCTCTGCGGCCGGAGCAGTGCCGACTGCGGCCCCGGGAGCCGGAGCCGTGGCGCAGGAGGCGAGGCCGGCCGTGACAACAAGGGCGGCAAGCGTCTTCTTGATGAAGAGATGCATGTCAGATCCTTTTTTCTGAGGGAGGAGAGGAAATGAAAAGTGCTGAAAAATCGGGCCCGGGTTACCAGAGCGCCGAGAAGGCGAGGTCGAAGCGGGCGTTGTTGGCGTAGTAGCCGTCGCCGAGGCTTCTCAGGATCGGGCGGGAGGCGGTGACCGTCACGCTCGCGTCGGTCCAGAGCGGCCAGGTGAGGCCGGCGCCGAAGCTCGCGAGCGCGGACTTCTCGTAGACCGAGTTGCCCGCGAGATGCGCGCCGTCAAAGAAGCCGAAGAGGCGCGAGCCGTTGCCCGCGACATCCCAGCCGGCCTCGAAATTGACAAAGTAACCGTTGTCGGCCGCGAGCACGTCGTTGTCGTAGCCGCGCACGCCGTACGAGTGACCGACCGAGAACTGATCGGCGCTCACCACGGCGTCGCCTCCGAGGCGGAACTGCCAGGCACCCGTCACCGAGAGCGTGAGCCGCTCGACGGGCATCACGCGCCAGAGGAGCGAGCCGTTCGTGAAGTAGTTCGAGCCCTCCCACTCACTCGCCGCGTTCTCGGCGTCGTGCTTCGAGAAGTTCACGTTGAGGTAGACGAGCGACTTCTCGCCGAGGCGGAAGCCCTCCGCGCCGATCGTGTAGGCGTCGATCTTCAGGTCGCTCGTGACGATCGTCTCGAACATCTTCGTCTCGGACGTCTGGTGGGCGTAGGAGAAGTAGGCCGTGATCTTGTCGGTCGCGGTCACGTAGAACGGGTGGTCGATGCGGCCCTCGAGGCGCGTGGAGTCGCCCTCGACGCCGTAGCTCACCGTCTCGCCGTTCACCACGTCCACGTCGCCCTCGGAGTAGCTGACCGAGACGCGGGTGCCGCTGGCGTTGATCGGCAGCGAGTAGCTCACGAAGCCCGTGGTCGAGCCCTCGCTCTTGATGCCGAGCAAGCTGAAGGCGTCGCGGATGCCGAGCACGCTCGGGGCGGTGAAGGAGGCGCCCGCACGGACGCGGCCCGTCGAGCGCGTGCCCGTCGTGTCGGCGAAGACGACGACGTTCCACGGATCGGGCTCGGTGGCGTGCAGGTCGTAGTCTGTGGTGCCGGGCTTCTCGCCGGCATGCACATCCATGCGCAGCTGCACGTCGTTGGTCATGTTGAAGCGGATGAGCTCCTCGACCATCCGGTCGTAGTTGGCGACCTCGCCCTCGGGAAGCGTCACGGCGCTGAAAAGATATTCGGGGTTCGTTGTGTCGTTGCCGTCAACGGTCACCTTCCCCGTCTTTCCCTCGATGAGGGTGATGAGAAGCCGTCCCTCGGAGATGCGCTGAGGCTTCACGACGGCGCGACAGACGACGTAGCCCTTGCTGCGGTAGGCGTCGTTGACGGCCTTGAGGATGTCGGAGATCTCCTGCGGCCCGACCTCGTGACCGAGCCAGGAGGCGGTGATCGACGTCCACTCGGCCTCGGAGAGAACCGAGCTCTCGGTGTGCAGGAGCTCGGTCAGGCGGAAGCTGAACTCGCCCGCGGGGCGGTCGCCCGTGGCCTCGCCCGAGGCGCGCTCCGGGTGCTCGGCCTCTTTCATGCGCTCGGCCTCGCGCTCGACGCGGTGACGCTCCATGCCGGAGCGCAGACGGTCAATCTCTCGCTGCGGCTGCAGAGCTGCGGCACTGGGAGCGTCCGGCGCGGCGGCGGCGGGGAGCGACCCGGCGCCGCCGACGGCGAGAAGAACTGCGGAAATGAGGGCCGTGCGGCCGGGCGTGAATTTCGTCATCACTGCTGAGGGTTTTTCGGAGGGAGCAGGAAGCCGGGCGCAGCGCAGACTGCGCGGGCGGCTTCCGCGGGAAAAATTA
>NZ_JAUNSF010000176.1 GCF_030539355.1 Sutterella sp. | reverse complement strand
CGGCACTACTATAACCAAGAAAAGGCCCCCGTGGCAGGGGCAGGGAAAAAAATTTCTTCTCCCGATGCCCCGCGATCCCTTGTTCGGCGCGGGTTCGTGAAGCCTGAGGGAGACGGTCCGCATCATTCCCGGATCCGCAAATCCCCTCCCCCGGGATTCCTGCCCTCCCCGATAGCCTTTGATAAACAGGGAATTTTTGCCTCTTCAGGCCCGGAGGCGTCAGAACCGTCATGTACGGCTCTGAATGACGGGGAAAAAATGCAACAAACCGCGTCAGTCCGCGGAAGTCAGCGCTCCCTGACGCAGTCTGCGGCCGCTTCTGAGCCACACGAGCCACGCTCCGGCGCCGAGCACGACGGCGTAGACCGTGTCCGAGGTCCAGAAAACCGCGACGGAGGTGCCGACCATGGCAAGGAGCCCCACGTAGAGCGCGTAGACGAACGCGGCGAGGATGGTGATGCGGAAGCTCTCGCGCGCGAAGCCCAGCGCCCCCAGGATGAAATAGTAGTAATAACAGGGAATTGATAGGATGTAGGAGACCGTCATCACGTAGTAGGCGGGCTTGGAGTCCTCGATCACGTCGGGGAGGTCGGTGAGGAGCCCGAGCACCGCCTCCGGGAAGAGAAGGAAGACTGCCGACGGGAGCACCATCGCCGCCGCGCAGATCTTCAGGCCCAGCCAACAGAGGCCGCTGATGCGCTCCGGGCTCCCCGCGCCCGCGAGATTCGCGGCGAGCGAGCCGCAGGTCGTGCCGAAGGCGTGCACGAAGAGGAAGAGGAGGCTTCCGAGCTGCCGCACGACGTTGCTGATCGCGAGGCCGCGCTCGCCCGTGATCTGCTCGACCGAGATGAAGAAGAAGAGCCAGACGCCGAAGGCGACCGCCTCCTGCAGCATCAGCCACCGTCCGAGCCCGAAGAGCTTCGACTGGAGCTCCCTCACCGGGGCCCACGGGCCCGAGAGCGTCCGCACAAGCCACTCGCGCTCCATCGCGAGACGGATGAAGAGCACGAGAAGCGCAGCGATCTCGCTCAGCGCGGAGGCGATCGCCGCGCCCGCGATGCCGAGCTCCGGGAAGGGTCCGATGCCGAAGATGAGCACGGCGTTGAGCGCACAGTTCACCGCGACCATCACGAACGAGCTCACCGTGAGCACGCGCGGCCGGAGGATCGAGACGAAGAACGCCCGGCCGAGCAGGCAGAGGTACGCCACGGGGAGCGCGATCGTGCGCCAGAAAACATAGTCGACGGCCGCGCGGCGCACCTCGGGCGAGCCGATCGCCGGGGCGAAGACGGGCTCGAGGAGCACAACGGTGACGATGGCCACCACCGCGCCCGCGATCACGAGAAAGAGCGCGCTCTGCCGGAACACCTCGCCCACGCGCCTGAGGTCCCCGGCGCCGTTCGCGCGCGACATCAGCGACTGCGCGCCGATCGAGTAGCCGATGCCGAGCATCACGAGGAGCATGACGAAGATGCTCGCGATGCCGGCGGCGGCGAGCTCCGCCTCGCCGTAGCGGCCGAGGAAGAGCACGTCGGTGAGGCCGATCAGCTGCTCGAGGAGAAGGCCCGCGAGGAGCGGCATGGCCGCGCGGAAGATGGACTTCGGCCGCAGCGCCTGCTCGAGATCCGTCTCGGTCCTACGGTTTGCGTCCAATTTCCTTCCTCCTTCCGGTTCCTTGTGAATTCACCGGCGGCACGCCTTCCGGCCTCCGCCGCGTTCTCCTGAGCTTCCTGAGTTTACTCAATCTAAGACATTCCACCTACCCGGTTTCAACTGCCTCTCGTCGCCCGGGAAAATCCGTTGGACGGCCGGGACGCCTGAAGGAAAATAGGCGCACCGTCCGTCTGGGAAACCTCTGGAAGATGTTCAGCAACCTCCTCGAAATCACCGACCTGATCGGCATCGTCGCCTTCGCCATCGCCGGCGTGCTCGCCGCCGAGGGCAAGAACCTCGACCCGGTGGGCGTCTTCGTGATGGCCTTCACCACCGCCTTCGGGGGCGGCGTCGTGCGTGACACCATCATCCACGCCGAGACCTACTACTGGGTGGCGCACCCCGAGTACGTCTGCTTCACGATCGCGCTCGCGGTCTTCGCGCCGGCGCTCAAGTGGTTCAAGTTCAAGGCGCTCTACACGACCGTGATCTGGGCCGATGCGATCGGCCTCGCCTTCTTCTCCGTGGGCGGCACCGCGCTCGCGCTCGACGCCGGGCTCACGAACCTTCCGGCGGTGCTGATCGGCGTGTGCACGGGCGTCTTCGGCGGCCTCCTGCGTGACGTCTTCCTCTCGCGCGTGCCGATGGTGCTCACCGACAAGCAGCCCTATGCGTCGGCGGCCTTCGCGGGCTGCTGGCTCTACATCCTGCTTCTCACGGGGACGTCGGCCGACGCGGCGCTCCTCTCGGCCTCGGTCTTCACGGTGGCTCTGCGCATGATCTGCTGGTACATGCACCTCTCGGTCATCAGCTACGACGAGCCCGACGATCCGGTCAGGGAAGGCGCAAAAAGGGCCGCGCTCTTCAGGAGCAAGCGCGGCCCTTCACATCATCCCGGGCGCTCGGACATCAGACCCGGAATTCGTCGCTCACCGGTCAGCCGGCCTTCACCGGATTCGGGTGAATCATCTTCTTCGGATCGACATAGACGTCGAACTCTTCTGCCGTGCAGAGACCCAGCTCAAGCGCTGCGTCCTTCAGGCTCATGTCCTTCTTGTGCGCGTAGTGGGCGATCTTCGCCGCGTTGTCGTAGCCGACGAGCGGGGAAAGAGCCGTCACAAGCATGAGCGAGCGGGTCATGAGCTCGTTCAACTTCGCCGTGTTGGCGGTGATGCCCGTGACGCAGTGAATCTCGAAGGACTTCATCACATCGGCGAGGTTCTTGATCGACTGGATCAGGTTGTAGGCGATGACGGGCTTGAAGACGTTGAGCTCGAAGTTGCCCTGCGTCGCGCCGAAGTTGATCGCCGTGGCGTTGCCCATGACCTGGACGGCGACCATCGTGACGGCCTCGCACTGGGTGGGATTGACCTTGCCCGGCATGATCGAGGAGCCCGGCTCGTTGGCGGGGATGTTGATCTCTCCGAGGCCGCAGCGCGGACCCGAGGCGAGCCAGCGGATGTCATTGGCGATCTTCATG
>NZ_JAUNSF010000175.1 GCF_030539355.1 Sutterella sp. | reverse complement strand
ACTTGTCGGAGCGGAGGATGTTGTGAATGAGGGCGTTCACGAGATTCTCGGAGTCAAACTCGGATATGCGGTCATGATTCCTGAGGTACCTGCGGCGGGCCTCGGCATAGTCGGAGTAGAGGAGGTCGAAGACAGAGCGGACCTCGGACTCCGTTACCGTGCCGGACTCGTACTCGATCCAGCGGATCAGCTGGCCGATGTCGGAGGTCTCCGGAATGTCGTTGCCGGTCGTGACGAGCGTGAGACTCTTCTTTGCCCTGGAGACCGCGACATTCAGCAGATGAGGATCCTCAATGAACGGGGTGATGACGTTGCCGACGGTCGAGAGGATGACGGCGTCGCGCTCGCGGCCCTGGAACTTGTGCACGGTCGAGACGTCTTCCTCGCCGAGACCGGTCTTCCTCTGGAGAAGCTCGGCCTGGCGGCGGAAAGGCGTTATCACGCCGATCGAGGCCCCGGGGTTCTCGGCGCGGATGCGGGCGACCTCCGCGGCGACGGCCTCGGCCTCGCGCTCGTTGACGTGACCGCGGGCGTGCGCCCCCGGCACCGTGCGGATGACTTTCAGCGCCGGCGACGTCGCGTTGACGCGGGGCTCGTCGCTGCGGTCCTTCGTCATGACCACAAGCTCGCCGCCGTAGTACATGGCGTTCGAGAAGCCGATGATCTTCGGGTCGCACCGGTAGTGCTCGCGCAGGAGCGTGCACGGCACGTCCGGGACGGTCATCTTGACGGAGTCGAGGAAGGAGTGCTTCGCGGCGTTCATGCCCTCCGGGAGCTTGAACATTCCGAAAAGATGCTCGAGTTCCAGCTTGTTTCGGTCCGAGACCACGTGCGGGAGCTGCTTCGAGTCGCCGACGATGACGGCGTTCTCGGCGCAGGCGATCGAGAGCGCGCCCGCGGGGATAGCGACCTGGGAGGCCTCGTCCATGATGACGTAGTCAAAAAGCTCGCGTTCCTGCAGGGTCTTCGCCGACGAGAAGGTCGAGCTTGTGACCACCGGGTATCGCCAGGTGAAGTCGGGGCTGCCGATCGGCTCGGCGGCGCCGTGGTCGAAGTCCTCGAGGCGGTAGGCAACACAGCTCCGGAGCAGAGCCATCGAGAGCCTCTGAACTTCGCCCTGCATGTCCTGGAGGCGCCCCTTCGCGAGCTCCTTCCCGAGGCTGGCGAGCTCCTCCTCAAGCTCAGCGATCTTGAGCGTGCAGAGCGCGCGGTCGAGCACCAGGAGCTTCGACTCGGTCGGGAGCTCCTGCCAGCGTGCGGGTTCGGTGAAGATGCTCGAGACCCGGCGCTTCGAGAGCCAGCGCTTCAGCCACGCGAAGAGACCGCGCTCTTCCTCAGGGGCGGAGTCATCGGCCATGCGGACGCGGAGCGCCATGAGTTCCTCATACTTGATCGCCCAGGGAAGGGGACGGAGCGCGATGTCGGGGAGAGCAACGGACGCCGTGAAGTTGCGGAGCTCGGTCTCGGCGGCGGCGAGCAGGTCCTTCACGCGCGCGTGCTCGCGCTCGACCGTGAGCAGGCGGTCGATGCTCTTGTTGAGTTTGCGGATGCGCCGACGATACCTCGCCGCCGTCCACCAGAGGAGCTGCCAGTCCGACATGGCCGGCAGCGTGTTCTCCGCCTGGGAGGCCTTGAAGGCCTCGACGAACTCGGCGCGGCCGAGCTTCGCGCAGAGGCAGCCGAGGTCTGCGGCCTCGAGCTTTTCAACGACATTGGAGGTGGCGGAGTTGCTGTTCGAGACAACGAGCGTGCTCCTGCCGCGGATGATCAAATTGGCGATGATGTTGAGGATCGTCTGGGTCTTGCCGGTGCCGGGAGGGCCTTCGATCACGGAGAGGCTCGAGCTGAGCGCGCGCGTGACGGCCTCCCTCTGGCTTGCATTGACGCCGAAGGGGTAGATGACTTCGTGGTAGGTCCAGCTTTTGACTTCGCGGACGGGATAGGCCTTCGGGTCGAGCCACGTGTGTATGAGGCGCTTCTCTGTGAGCGAGAAGTCGAGTCGCTCGAAGTACTTCGCGAGACTCAGCGGCTTCGTCGATCCGTCGGGCGAGGGGATCTCGGAGAGCGCGGCGGCGTGCGTGAGGTACTGGAAGGGGTCGCGCGCGCGGAGTGCTTCCGCGGCGCCGAGGCGCTCGCAGAAGACCTCCTGGAGGCCCTTCGTGCAGGACGTGCCGTCAGACATCTCGAAGTACCAGCGGCCGAAGAAAAGCGTAGAGAACTTCCGGGCGACAGTCGGAAACTGACGCACGAGCCCCTTGGCGGTCTTCCAATAGAAGCGCCATTCCTGGGGCAGAAACTCCTCGGGCTCGGTGAGAACCTGGCAGCGAGCGCGGCTGTAGACGTACACCTTCTCGAGGTAGTCGGCGAAGACGATGGCAGGCCCTTGTCGCGTAAGGGTGCATGAGGCGATGTCCTCGGTGCGCACGGCGCCGTCGATGATCACCATGCAGAGTCGCGGATCGAGCATTTTCTTTCCCTCCCAGGAAGATTGTGTGGAACTTTCGGACCTCGGACGAGCCATGAGCGGGAGTCGTCTGAGGCGTACAGGTTCCTGTTGCGAAGCTGTCGCGTGTGAGCGCACAAGGGGAGCACTGAAGCCTCACGGCATCAGGAGTCGGTCTTGATTGGCTCACGAACCTTCCGTTCGCTTGGGATTTGTGATTAGTGGATCGGCCCGCGGGCGGCCGTCTTTGTGGCGAACGGAGAAGTCTTCAAGGACTGAGGTCCCGTAGAATCATCGAAGGTTTCAATGATCCTCAGTGGTGATACTACCACACAAACACACTTACGTAAATGCGAAAGAAGCAAACTAAGAGTGAAGTCAAAGAGGCTTCAAGCGAGAAGATGCCGACAAGAATGGGCAGACCTCCGCTGTACCCGCAGGGGCGCAAGGTCATAACATTGTCGTTCCCGGTTGATGTGGCGGCTCGCCTAAAAGTGCTGGGGAACTCATTGTTCGTGAAGGAGGTCGTGGCTGCCCTGCCCGAAGGTGATGAGGATCGAGAGAAACGTCCTCACATGGTGGCTTTCAGATTGACGGATGTTGAGTTCGAGAGACTCGAAGCCAAGGGTGGGGTGGAGTGGATCAAGGATCTTCTTAAGGGGGCTTCTATAAACTAAGTGCCTGATTTATATCAAGAATCAGGGATTT
>NZ_JAUNSF010000054.1 GCF_030539355.1 Sutterella sp. | reverse complement strand
CCTCGCGAGTTCTCGCGGAGTTCAGCCTTTCGGAGCTGTCAAAGACAGGAGAGCGTGAAGATGCTCGAGAGCGAGGCACCAGCGACGATGTCGCGCATGCCGGCGCTGCCCATCTCGGACTTGGCGCCCTCGCTGCCCACCTTCAGGATCTCGGCGGCGGCGCGGCCTTCCGGATAGCGGAGGTCGGAGTTCACGACGAGCGCGCGGCGCAGCGGGATCGTGAAGAGCACGCCGAGGCAGCCGCCGCAGGCGCAGAGCAGCAGCGTCTGCAGGAGCGGGAAGTTCTGCCAGTAGCCGAGCATGACGAGGCCCGGGAGCACGAAGATCACCGCGGAGAGCGTGCCTGCCGCGCTCGCCTCGGTCTGCACCATGTTGTTCTCGA
The DNA here is from genome assembly GCF_030539355.1 of Sutterella sp. GTDB lineage: Bacteria > Pseudomonadota > Gammaproteobacteria > Burkholderiales > Burkholderiaceae_F > Sutterella. Next base: position 19,284 of record NZ_JAUNSF010000054.1, on the reverse strand, counting down.
GGATGTTCGAGTTGTGGCAGAGGCGCAGGATGGCCATCGAGATGATGGCGGCCGGGATGGAGGAGGAAAACGTCATGCCGACCTTGAGGCCGAGGTAGACGTTGGAGGCGGTGAAGATCACGGTGATGAGCGCACCGAGGATCATGCCTCGCAGGGTGAGTTCAGGCAGCGACGGCTCGATGACCGAACCGACGGACTTTGAATCCATTTTCGGGAGACTCCTGTTTCTTCGCGACGCGCCATCTCCGTCAATGAGAGACACGCCGTCGACGCCGATGCATCCGATGATTACGGGCAGATGCCGGGTGCACGGGAGGATCGGCAGATTATCGGGAAATGCCCGATTATAAGGAGATGTCTCTAGTGCACTTTCTCCCCCATTGGGAGTATGGCGCCCGGTGCGCAGGAATGACACCCGCTGACAGATGCCGCCGGGATTCGGAACGGTCTGCCGTATTGAACCTGGTGTCTCTGAATTACAAAAAGCCCCCGGCATCCAGAGGATCTGCCGGAGGCTTCCCGAAGGTCACCGCGGAGAGAGCGCGTGATTCACCGCGCTCCCGGTGCGGGCTTCGATCACTGCTGCGTCGGGACCTTGCCGACGACGCACTTGACGAGCCAGCCCATGTTGAGGAGCGTGTTGTCGTCGCACTTCACGCCGTCCTTGACGACGAGATTGCCCTCGTTGTCGGTGATCGGACCCGTGAACGGGCTGAAGCTGCCCTTCTCCATGCCCTCGTAGGCCGCGCGGATCTTCTCGATCGCGGACTGCGGCGCGCTCGGGGCGATGTCGGCGAGATTCGTCATGTGCTCGGGGATGCCGCCCCAGACGTTGTGCGTCTTCCAGGTGCCGTCAAGCACGGCCTGGATGCGGCCGGCGTAGTAGGCGTCCCAGTTCTGCACGACGCCCGCGAGGAGATGATTCGGGGCGATGCGCTTCATGGCGGTGTTGTAGCTGATCACGGGCACGCCGAGCTCCTCGCAGGTCGAGGCGACGGCGGGCGAGTCGGTGTGGTGCGTGAGCACGTCGGCCTGCTGGCCCACGAGCGTCTTCGTCGCGTCGGCTTCCTTGCCCGGGTCATACCAGGAGGAGGTCCAGACGACGCGGACCTCGATGTTCGGATTGACGCTCCGCGCGCCGAGCGTGAAGGCGTTGATGCCCTGGAGCACCTCGGGGATCGGCACGGCGGCGACGTAGCCGAGGACATTGCTCTTCGTCGTGGCGCCCGCGAGGATGCCGGCGAGGTAGCGGGCCTGGTAGAAGCGGGCCGTGTAGACGGCGACGTTCTCGGCGGTCTTGTAGCCCGTGGCGTGCTCGAACTTGACGTCCGGGAACTCCTTGGCGACCTTGAGGATCGAGTTCATGTAGCCGAACGAGGTCGCGAAGATGAGCTTGTTGCCCTGCTCCGCGAGGTCGCGCAGAACTCGCTCGGAGTCCGCGCCCGCGGGGATGTTCTCGACGGCCGTGACCTGGATCTTGTCGCCGAACTGCTTCTCCATCGCCTGGCGGGCGAGATCATGCTGGCGCGACCAGCCTTCCTCGCTCGCGGGGCTCACGTAGACGAAGGCCACCTTGAGCGGGCCCTGGGCAGCGGGAGCGGCGGCCGGAGCCGCGGCCGTCTTGGGCGCCTCCTCCTTGTCGCCGCAGGCCGCGAGGCTGAGCGTCACGGCGCCGGCGAGGGCGAGTTTGATGAGTACACGCTTCTGCATGATCAGATTCCTTAACGAAGAGAGGTCAGAAAAAAAACGGGGAAATTCCTGTCCGAGGCGAACCGGGGCGGCGAGAGATCGGCCGCCCCTGCCTCATGGCATTGTCACTTGGCGGTCGGGAGCTTGCCCGCGACGCCCTCGACGAGGTAGCCCATCGAGAGCAGATGCTCGTCGGTGGCCTTCACGCCCGCCTCGAGCTGCACCTTGCCCGTGTTGTCGACGACCGGGCCCGTGAACGGATGGAGCTCACGCGAGGCCATGCGCTTCATCGTGTCGGCGATGTCCTTCGTGACAGCCTCGGGCGCGGTCTTCGCGATCTCGACGAGACCGATCATGCCCTCGGGAGCGCCGCCCCAGACGGACTGCGACTTCCAGGTGCCGTCCATCACGGCCTGGATGCGGCCTGCGTAGAACTCGTCCCAGATGTGGATGACGCCGCCCAGGAGCATCGTCGGCGCGGCGCGCTTCATCGCGGTGTTGTAGCTCAGCACCGGGACCTTCGCCTCCTCGCAGGTCGAGGCGACCGCGGAGGAGTTGGTGTGGTGCGTGAGCACGTCGCAGCCCTGGCCGATCAGGGACTTCGTCGCGTCGGACTCCTTGCCCGGGTCGTACCAGGCCGAGGTCCAGACGACGTGCACCCTGGCGTCCGGGTTGACGCTCCTCACGCCGAGCGTGAAGGCGTTGATGCCCTGGAGCACCTCGGGGATGGGAATGGCGGCGACATAGCCGATCTTCCCGGACTTCGTGGTGGCGCCGGCGAGCTTGCCCGCGAGATAGCGGGCCTCGTAGAAGCGGGCCGAGTAGTTCGAGACGTTCTCGGCGGTCTTGTAGCCGGTGGCGTGCTCGAACTTGACGTCCGGGAACTCCTTGGCGACCTTGAGCACGGCGTTCATGTAGCCGAAGGACGTCGCGAAGATGATCTTGTTGCCCTGCTGCGCGAGGTCACGCAGAACGCGCTCGGCGTCGGCGTTCTCCGGGATGTTCTCGACGGTCGTCACCTGAATGCGGTCGCCGAACTTCTTCTCGACGGCCTGGCGCGCGAGGTCATGCTGCGTGGACCACCCTTCCTCGTTGGCGGGGCTCACGTACATGAACGCGACCTTGAGGGGGCCGGTGCTCTTGGCGGGCTCGGCCGCGGCGGGGGCGGCGGCGGTCTTCGCGGGCTCGGTCTTCTCACCGCAGGCGGTGAGGGCGAGCGCGGCGGCACCGGCAAGGGCAAGCTTGAAGGCATATCGCTTCTGCATTCGGGGAATCTCCGGAAAAAAGCCAGTGGATAAGGATAAAAAAGTGAGTGAACGCTTACCCGCGCGGCACGAACGTGCGGCCGAGCGAGGCGGGAACGTTGAGGCGGATCCAGACGGGGTTGCGCGAGATGAGCACGAGCACGAGGATCGTCGCGAGGTAGGGCGTCATCGCCATGAACTGCGGCGAGATGCTGATGCCCATGCCCTGGAAGGCGAACTGCAGCATCGTCACGCCGCCGAAGAGGTAGGCGCCGATGACGACGCGCGCCGGACGCCAGGTGGCGAACGTGACGAGCGCGAGCGCGATCCAGCCGCGGCCCGCGGTCATGCCCTCGACCCAGAGGGGCGTGTAGACGAGCGAGAGGTAGGCGCCCGCGACGCCGGCGCAGAGCGCGCCGAAGATCACCGCGCAGAGACGAATCTTGAGCACGGGGAAGCCGAGCGCATAGGCCGAGTTCGGCTCCTCGCCGACGGCGCGGAGCACGAGGCCCGCGCGGGTGCGGAAGAGGAACCACCAGACGGCGAAGATGAGGAGGAGCGCGCCGTACACGAGCGGGTGCACCGAGAAGAGCGCCTCGCCCACGAAGGGAATGTCCTTGAGACCGGGGATGCCTGACATCGCGCGCTCGTCGAGGGCCTGGCCCTGGAGGGGCTTCCCGATGAAGGCCGAGAGGCCGGTGCCGAAGAGCGTGAGCGCGAGACCGGCGGCGTACTGGTTCGCGTGCATGCCGAGCGTGAAGAAGGCGAAGAGCAGTCCGAGGAGGATGCCGACGCCCGCTCCCGCGAGGAAGCCGAGCGCGAAGCTGCCCGTGGCGAACGTGGTCGAGAAACCGACGACGGCGCCCATGAGCATGATGCCCTCGATGCCGAGGTTGAGCACGCCCGACTTCTCATGGATGACGATGCCGGCCGCGGCGATGAGGAGCGGCGTTCCGGCGTTGAGCGTGCTGGAGATGATCGAAGCTGCGAGAGACATGGTCAGTTGCCCTCCTTCGTGCGGGCGGAGGAGAAGCCGCGCCAGGAGAGACGGTAGAGGATCATCGTGTCACAGGCGAGGATGAAGAAGAGGAGCAGGCCCTGGTAGACGCCCGTGATCGAGCTCGGCAGCCCGAGGCGGCTCTGGGCGAGCTCGCCGCCCAGGTAGAAGAGCGCCATCACGAAGGCGGCCGGGATGCAGCCGAGGGGCGAGAGGCGCCCCACGAAGGCCACGATGATCGCGGCGAAGCCGTAGCCCGGGGAGATGTTCGGGGTGAGCTGGCCCAAGGGGCCCGAGGCCTCGATGCCGCCCGCGAGGCCGGCGAGCGCGCCGCTGATGAGCATCGACGCCCAGATGAGCTTGCCCGGATGGTAGCCCGCGTAGCGTGCCGCCAGCGGCGCCATGCCGGAGACCTTGAACTGGAAGCCCAAGGCCATGCGGTCCATCAGGAGCCAGATGCCGACTGCGGAGATGAGCGCGAGAAGGGCGCCCAGGTGCAGACGCGTGCCGGAGAGCACCGGCAGCAGCGCCCCGGACTCAAAGAGCGCCGTCTGCGGGAAGCCGAAGCCCTGCGGATCGCGCATCGGGCCCTGCACGCACCAGGCGAGCAGGAGCTGCGCGACGTAGACGAGCATCAGCGAGACGAGGATCTCGTTCGCGTGGAACTTGTGGCGAAGGAGCGCCGTGATGCCGCCCCAGACCGCGCCGCCCGCGGCGGATGCGAGCATGACGACGACAACGTACCACTTGCCGAAGGAGGGATCGCAGGCGAGCGCCGCGATGCCGCCCGTGATGGCGCCCACGACGAGCTGGCCCTCGGCGCCGATGTTCCAGATGTTCGACTTGAAGCAGACGACGAGGCCCACGGCGCAGAGCAGGAGCGGCGTCATCTTGACGCCCACCTCGGTCCAGCCGCGCAGGCTGTCGAGCGGAGCGATGAAGAAGATCGAGAGCGCGCGCCAGGGATCCTGGCCGAGCGCGGCGAAGAGGATGAAGCCCGTGAGGACCGTGAGCAGCAGTGCGATGAGCGGTGAGAGCAGTGCAAAAGACCGGGCTCGCTCGGGGCGCGGGGTCATGGCAATGGGAAACTGAGCCATTTTTTATCAGGCCTCCGCGTTGTTCTTGGAGAAGGGGGAGTCGGGCCAGAGGCCGGACATCCAGCGGCCGACTTCCTCGACCGTGAGGGTGTTCTTCGGAACGACGGGCGAGAGCGCGCCGCGGTACATCACGCCGATGCGGTCGGAGATCTCGAAGAGCTCGTCGATTTCCTCGCTCACGACGATGATGGCGGCGCCGTCGTCGCGCAGGCGTATGAGGCTGTTGCGGATCACGGCCGCCGCGCCCACGTCAACGCCCCAGGTCGGCTGATGCACGAGGAGCACGCGCGGACGGTTGAGAATCTCGCGGCCCATGATGAACTTCTGCAGGTTGCCGCCCGAGAGGCTGCCGGCCGCCTTCTCGGGGCCGGTGGTCTTCACGTGGAAGCGCTCGATGATCTTGTTGGCGAACGTCTTCGCCTTGGCCCTCATGATGAAGCCGCCGCGGACGAGCGAATCGCTCGTGAGGAAGTTGTTCGCCGTGAGCGAGAGCTCCGGCACCGCGGCGTGGCCGAGGCGCTGCTCGGGCACGTAGCGCAGGCCCGAGAGACGGCGCCCGTAGGTGTCGAGGTCGCCCACGGGGCGGCCGAAGAGCTTTACATGATCGGGCTCGGTCGGGCGTTCGCCGGCGGCGGCGCCCATGAAGATCGACTGGCCGTTGCCGGAGATGCCGGCGATGCCGACGATCTCGCCGGCGCGCACCGAGACGTTGACGTCGCTGATGCCGCAGACGCGGGTCGTGCCGGGGACGGTCACGTTGTTCATCTCGAAGATCACGTCGCCCGTCCTGCCGGAGGATTCACTCACCTTCGGAGGATCGTTGCCGATCATCAGACGCGCGAGCGCATCCTCGGTCTCAGCCTTCGGATCGACGCTCGCGACCGCGCGGCCGGCGCGGAGCACCACGCAGCGGTCAGCGAGCTCGCGGATCTCGTCGAGCTTGTGGGAGATGAAGAGAATCGAGACGCCCTCGTCGGCGAGCTTGTGCAGCGTCGTGAAGAGCTTGCGCACGGCCTGGGGCGTGAGCACCGAGGTCGGCTCGTCAAGAATGAGGAGCTTCGGGTGGGTCATCAGGGCGCGGAGAATCTCGACGCGCTGGCGCTCGCCCATGGAGAGTTCCATCACGACCGCCTTCGGATCCACCTCAAGGCCGTAGCGCTCGCCGAGCGAGCGGATTTCGTTCTCGATCTGCGAGGGCGAGAGGTTTCCCGTGAGACCGAGCGCCACGTTCTCCGTGACGGTGAGCGTGTCAAAAAGCGCGAAGTGCTGGTGGACCATCGCAATGCCGAGCTCGCGGGCCTGCGCGGGGCTCTCGACCGCGAGCGGCTTGCCGTCGAAGGAGATCTCTCCCTCGTCGGGGCGCACCGCGCCGTAGATGATCTTCATGAGGGTCGACTTGCCGGCGCCGTTCTCGCCGAGGATGGCGAGCACCTCACCGGGTGCGATGTCGAGCGTCACGCCGTCGTTGGCGACGATGCCCGGGTAGCGCTTCGTTATGTTTCGAAGGCTCAGTCTTGTTGTCATGCCGAGAGTCCGTGAGTTCCGGCGTCTTGTCGGGGGAGTGAACGCCGCGGGAATTGAATGGATTACGGTCTGAGAAACGCCGGCTCCGGGTGAGAGTCACAGTGGGCCCCCGGGGCCGTCGCCCCGAAAACCGCACGGTCTCACGGAACCGCCGTTTTTGAAGCCCTTCATTGTAACTTGTTCGATGAGACTCCTTCGCCCCGCCACAAGGGGTAGGCGGTATGCCTTGCCCGGCCTCCGGCCCGGTTCATCCATGCCGGCTTAATACCGTATTCTTGGTATCTTTCAATTCTGCTCTTGCACTTCGGGCGCGATCGATGCAGAATGCCACTTCTCAGTGCGCCAGTAGCTCAGTTGGATAGAGTATCTGGCTACGAACCAGAGGGTCGTGGGTTCGAATCCTGCCTGGCGCACCACAGATCATCATCGCTTTGACGCGTACGGAACAATGGCGCGGAGAAGTGGCAGAGAGGTCGAATGCACACCCCTGCTAAGGGTGCAGGTCCAAAATAGCGGGCCTCGAGGGTTCGAATCCCTCCTTCTCCGCCATTGTCCCCGACTCGGACGAAGCGAAAAACTAAAAGCCTCACGGTATGAAGCCGCGGGGCTTTTGTTTTATCAGCGCCTTGCAGCGCCTGAAGGCGCGAAAAGAAAGGGAGCGCCGGGACCAGATGTTGTCCCGCGCCCCCTCTTCTATTAGAGACCGTCTGAGAAGTGATCAGCCGCGCTTCGCGAGCAGTTCCTTCACCCAGAAGATGCCGCAGATCGTCTTCACGTCCGTGATGCGTCCGTCGGTCGCCATGCGCACGGCCTCGTCGAAGGGAACGCGCCAGACCTCGAGGTTCTCGCCCTCGTCGAGCTTCTGCTCGGTCTCGGAAAGGCCCTCGGCGAGGTAGATCACGATGTGCTCGTTGCTGTAGCCGATGGCATTGTTGATCACGCCGAGCCGCGTGAAACGCTCGGCCTCGACGCCGCACTCCTCGATGAGCTCGCGGCGGGCGCAGTCAAGTTCGTCCTCGCCCGGGTCGATCTTGCCCGCGGGAAGCTCCCAGAAGCTCTGGCGCAGCGGATGGCGCCACTGGCGCTCGAGAAGGATCGTGCCGTCCTCGCCGAGGGCGGCCATCGCGGCTGCGCCGCCGTGGGAGAGATAGAGGCGCTGCGAGTGCCCGCCGTCGGGCAGCGTGATCTGGTCACGCACGAGCCTGACGAACTTGCCGTCAAAGAGAACCTCCTGGGAGGTGGTGCGCTCCTCAAGGGGGTCGTTGTCGCGCTTCGCATAGGGCGCGGGAAGCTGAATCAGCGGATAGCGGCTCATGAGAGTTCGGTCGGAGGTGGTTGAGAAAGAGTATTCGTCGAAGCTTCTAAATGTACCGCGCCCCGGCGTCCTGCGCTCGGGCCGCTGCGCTCTTAGAATGAGCGGACTTCACACAAACGCTCTCCTTCATCAAGAGCAGGACCAAGAAAGAAAAGAAATGAGCCTTACCGTAATGAACATTGAGGAGGCGCGCGAGCTCGAGGCCCGCTGCGCCAACCGCATGGGTCTTGACACCCTGATGCGCCGCGCCGGCGCCTTCGCCGCCGAGTTCATCGTGAGCCGCGTGCCCTCCGGTCACGCCGTTCTGGTCGCCGGTCCGGGCAACAACGGCGGCGACGCGATCGTCTGCGCGATGGAGCTCAAGGAGCGCGGCTTCTCGGTCGAGCTCGTGCTCCCGGGCGGCGAACCGAAGACGGATCTCGCGCGCGAGATGCTCGCCGAGTGGCGCGCCAAGGGCGGCACCACGCTGCAGGACCCCTACATGGCGCAGAAGGCCGACGTCGTCGTCGACGGCCTCTTCGGCACGGGTCTCGTGCGTCCGATCACGGGCGACTACCTCGACGCGCTCCTCTGGTTCAACGAGCGCATGGGCTTCAAGGTCGCGCTTGACGTTCCGTCGGGTCTCAACAGCGAGACGGGCCGCTGGGTCGGCACCGTCCCGGGCGTTCACGCCGACGCCACCGTCACCTTCCTCTCGCACAAGTCCGGCCTCTTCATGAACGAAGGCGCCGATGCCGCGGGCGAGGTCGTGATGAGCGAGCTTGACGTCTCGGTGCCGCTCACGCGCCTCGGCGTCATCGACGCTTCCGACTACGAGCACATTCTCCTCACCCGCCCGAACTTCTCGCACAAGGGCACCTTCGGCCACCTCGCCGTCGTGGGCGGCGCCGCGGGTCACGTGGGCGCCGCGCTTCTCGCCGCGCGCGCCGGCCTGCGCATGGGCGCGGGAACGGTCACCGTCGAGCTCCTCGCCGAGACCGCCCCGGCCGTCGACCCGGTCGCTCCGGAGCTGATGTTCTCCCGTGCCCCGCTCGACTTCAGCCGCTTCACCGCCGCCGTCATCGGACCGGGCCTCGGCACCACCCCGAAGGCCCGCGAGCGCCTCGTGGCCGCGCTCAACTCCGAGTGCCCGCTCGTCATCGACGCCGACGCGCTCAACCTCATCGCCGCGGACAAGGATCTCCTCACGACGCTGCTGCACCGCACGGTCGCCACCGTCATCACCCCGCACGAGGTCGAGGGCGCACGTCTGCTCCACGTCGAGCCGAAGACCATCCAGGCCGACCGCGTCAACGCCGTGCGCGACATCGCGCTGCAGACCGGCGCGATCACGGTCCTCAAGGGACCGGGCACGCTCGTCGCGATGCGCTCCTCGCGCACCTGGCTCTCGTCGATCGGCACGGGCTCGCTCGCGACCGCCGGCAGCGGCGATGTCCTCGCCGGCATGATCGGCTCCTTCTTCGCGCAGCACTACGACACGGTCGAGTCCGTCCTCGGCGCCGTGAGTCTGCACGCCCGCGCGGGCGCGGAGCGCCTCGCCGGCCTCACGGCCGGGGAGATCGCCCCCGCCGCCGCGGCCATCCTTGAGGAGGAGCGCCGCAACCGTCGCCGCCGCTTCTGACAGCCCGCACGCTTCGGACTGACCTCCAGAACGCCGCCCGTGACTTCAACGCTCACGGGCGGCGTTCGCGTTTTCCCGGACCGCAGGTACAGCAGATGTTAAGAGTTGTGCGCGTTCTCACGTTTTGTTGCAAGCCTCACGGTTTCGTAATGCCTTCGGGAGCCCGTCGCCCGTATAGTACGTTCCATCAACGGTTTCGCCGAGAGAACGAATCGCGTTGAGTTTCTCCTGACTTAAGGTTGAGAAAATTGAGGGTTGAGCCTCGCGAGTGATGGGAAAAAGCTCGCGAGGTTTTTTTTCGCTTTCGGAACACGGGCTGAAAACTTTCCGAACCTCTCCCAACGATTTGTTGCAAGCTTCACGATTCTGCAATGCCCGCGACAGGCCTCCTTCTGTATAGTTCATTCAACAGACGAGTTCCGGGTGAGAGCGGAACTTCCACTGTGAGTCTCTCCTGACTTTTGGGTTGAGAAAATTGAGGGTTGGGCCTCGCGGGTGCCGGGAAAACACCTGCGAGGCTTTTTTTTCGTCCGTGCATCCTGAAAGCGGACGCCAGGACGCGAAACCGCCTTCTCCAAGCGGAATCAACGTCTTGTTGCATTCCTCACGATTTCGAAAAGCCTTTCGGCTAAAAGTCCCTGTATAGTTCATCTCACAGTGAGGGAACGGAAGAGAGAACGGTTTCTCGCTGTGAGTTTCTCCTGACTTTTGGGTTGAAAAAATTGAGGGTTGAGCCTCGCGGGTGAAGGGAAAACACCTGCGAGGCTTTTTTTATTCTGCCATCCAGGATGTCCAATAACACGTTTTGTTGCAGGACTCACGGATGAGTTACCCCTGACGGGCGCTCCCGCGGGTATAGTTCATCTCAAGCAGACGGGCGATTGAGAGTTCCGCCCGGATGTCTTTTCTCCTGATAGGTTGAGAAAATGAGGGTTGAGCCTCGCGAACGCCGGGAAAACGTTCGCGAGGTTTTTTTTCGACTTATTGGGAAGCAGGATCCTGAGATCCAATACCTTCTGCAGCCTGCTGACGTCGCGCCCTGCGAGGAAGCCGGCAGGTACCCCGTCAATGCGGTACGCGCGGCACTCGCCCGGGCAGAGCTTTTGCTTCGTTTCCGTCAGGCGCGCCACCCGTGCAGTTCCCCGGGCCGCGCTGAATTCCTGCCGTAGCGTAAAACGCCCTCCGGGACACTCCGAGCCGCTGAAGAGCGGAGTTTCCCGCCGAAATGCCCGGGCAGGAAGGCTTTCAGGGCGCGTTTATTCCCGTGTTTCTGCACTATGCTTCGCTTCTGCGGGTTCCCGTCTCCCAGACTCTGAGCGAGAGCCGTTTTTCGCACAAGATTGATCCTGAGTTCCGGTCATGACCAACGGCATTTCTCCTTCCGGCCTTCCCTGGCCCTTCCCGCGCATCCTCGCGCACCGCGCCGGCGGCGTTCTCGCCCCCGAGAACACTCTCGAGGCCTTCCGCACCGGCCTCATCCACGGCTACCGCGGCGTCGAGACCGATGCGATGCTCACGCGCGACGGCGTTCCCGTGCTGATGCACGACGAGAAGTTCGGCCGCACGATCCGCGACGACAGCCGCAGCGTTCCCGAGCTCACCGCCGATGAGCTGAGGAAGCTCGACGCCGGCGGCTGGCACTCCCCCTTCTGGTACGGCGTCCATCCGCCGCTTCTCTCGGACGCGCTCGAGTGGTGCCGCAGGAACGGCATGTGGCTGAACCTTGAGATCAAGCCCGCCAAGGGGCATGAGTTCGAGACGGGCCTCACCGTGGCCACGGCCGTCGCCGAGGCCTACAGCGATGTGATCTCGCCCAACGGCGATCAGCAGGCGAACGTCTCGAAGGCGGCGCCGCTGCTCTCCTCCTACTCCCGCGAGGCGCTCTCCGCCGCCCGCGAGGCCGCTCCCTACCTGCCCCGCGCGCTCCTCGTCGATGACGTTCCCGCCGACTGGCGCCGCGCCTGCGAGACCCTCGGCTGCGTCTCGCTCAACGCGGACTGGCGCTTCCTCACGCCCGACCTCTGCCGGCAGATCAAGGAGGCCGGTCTCTGGCTCTTCGCCTACACGCCCAACGACCGCGACACCATCCTGAAGCTCTTCCGCATGGGCGTCGACTCGGTCTGCACCGACCGGCTCGACCGCGTGCCGCCGGTCCTCTGAGAACACCAATCGAGTTTCTCCCCCGCAGCCGCGTGATTTCCCCCGGGGATTCACGCGGCTCCTGTTTATCCGGGCGAGGCCCGGATCAGCAGCCGACGCCTCTCGATGTCAGTCACATTTAAGCGGTGTGCCCTTATACTCACTAGATACTTCTACTTAGAAACGCCCACCGCACCTGTCCGCCAGCCCCGAGGCCGACCGTGCCCTCGAGGAAACACCCCATGCTCCGCCGCACCTTCCTTGCCTCGGCCGCCCTTCTGGCCGGAGCCGCAGTCCTGCCTGCCGCCGCTTTCGCGGCCGATGACGACGAGGACTACATCACACTCGAGAAGCCCCTTCCCGGCGGGGCCGGCAAGATCGTCAAGATCTGGGCCTATGACTGCCCCTTCTGCTTCCGCTACGACACGGGCGTCGACCCCAAGGCGATGCCGCTCGCGGAGAAGGAGACGGGCCTGAAGTTCGACATGTACCACCTCGAGACCCGGGGCAAGTACGGCCGCACGGCCACCGAGCTCTTCGCCTGGTGCCGCCTGCAGGACGAGGCCGCGGGCCGGTCCATGGAGGACGAGACTTCGCTCTTCAGGAAGTCGAAGGACGCGGTCTACAAGGCCTATCACCGCCAGGGCTACCGCTGGCCCGAGGGCGAGGAGGCGTTCCTCGAGACGGCCCTGAAGCCCGTGGGGCTCACTGCGGAAGCCTTTGCCGCCGCCCGCGTGACGCCCGAGGTGCAGGCGCTCGCCGACCTCTGGAAGAGCTCGCTTGAGACGGCGCGCCTGCAGGGGATACCGGCCTATGTCGTCAACGGCCGCTACCTGATCCTCACAAAGCGCATCCGCTCTGTGCGGGGCTTCGTGGACCTCGTCGCCGAGCTCTCGAAGAAACCTCTCTAAAAGGAGCAGGCCGCCATGTCCGTGCCGCTCATCTCACGCCCCGGGGCCCTGGCAAGATCCCGCCTGCCCTGGCTCGTCATCGCGTTCCTCGCCGGGCTCATCGTCCTCATCTCGCATGAGGTCTTCCAGAAGTGGCTTTACATGAGACCATGCGAGCTCTGCGTCTACATCCGCTTCGCCCTCACCGTGCTCGGACTCGCTGCGCTCGTCACCGCGGCCGCGCCGCGCCTCTTGCCGCTCAGGATCCTCGGCTACGTCGGAGGCGCCGCCGCCAGCGTCTACGGGCTCCTCACGACGATCCGCCTGCAAGGCATCCATCATGCGCTCCGCAGCGACGACCCCGAGGCGCTCTTCGGGTTCGAGGGCTGCTCGCTCGAGCCGCGCTTTCCCTTCGGGTTCCCTGCCGAGCGCCTCGCCCCTGACTGGTTCCAGCCCACGGGCGAGTGCGGCTACGACCTCCCCGACGTCCCCGCCGGGACCGAGCTCTCCCCGCTCCAGGAGCGGCTCATCGAGCTCTACCGCGAGTCGGGCGGCTGGTACCTGATCCCCGACGCGGAGTTCATGACGATGGCCGACTCGGCGTTCCTCGCCTTCTCGGTCACGCTCGTCATCCTCGGCGTGCTCGCCCTCGGCGACGTGCGCCGCGCCCGCGAGACCGTCTAAAGTCACTCAGAGCAGAGACGGCAAAGCCCGGGGAGTTTCGGCTCACCCGGGCTTCATTGTCTCTGTGAATCGTCTGCCGGTCAGTCGGCGTCGCTCGGGAGCGGCACACCCGAGACGATCGCGCGCAGACCCTCGGGCTCGAAGATGCGCACGTGCTTCTGGTTCACCTCGATCAGGCCGTCATGCGAGAAGCGCGAGAGCACGCGGCTCACGGTCTCGAGCTTCAGGCCGAGGTAGGAGCCGATCTCGGCGCGCGTCATGCGCAGCACGAACTCGCTCCTCGAATAGCCGCGCTGCTCGAAGCGCTGCGAGAGCGAGAGCAGGAACGCCGCGAGGCGCTCCTCGGCATGCATGGAACCGAGCAGCAGCATCACGCCGTGCTGGCGGACGATCTCGCGCGAGAGCAGACGCATCACGTGGCCGCCCATGGAGCGCATGGAGGTCGCGGCGTCCTCAAGCTTCGCGTAGGGGATGATGCAGACCTCGGTGTCCTCGAGCGCGAGCACGTCGCTCGAGTGCACGCCGCTCGCGATACCGTCGAAGCCGATCATCTCGCCGGCCATGTAGAAGTTCGTCACCTGCTCGCGGCCGTCGCTGCTCATCACGGTGCTCTTCAGGAACCCGAGACGGACCGCATAGAGGTTCTCGAACCGGTCGCCGGCCCTGAAGAGGGCGTCTCCGCGCTTGATGCGGCGGCGGGAGGTCACGAGGTCCTCAAGGCGCTCGATCTCCTTGAGCGTGAGCCCGGTGGGCAGGCACGCCTCACGGAGACTGCAGTTAGAACAGGCAACGCGCAACGCCGAAAGATTGATCACAACAACTCCTCTGGGGTCCCTTTTGAGCGCCGGGGGTCGGACGCCCTCTGAGGGGTTCCGCGACACTTTTGCGGGGCACCCGGGGCGACCCGCGCTGGCACGCGGCGTACAGCTAATTTTCGAATAATCTCGTGCGCCTAGAATCACATTCCGGCGACTGGCAGGCCTGCCCCGGCAGGGAATTTGCCCGGATTGCCCCAGGGCTTCCTCGCGTTGATCGACGTCAATAAAGCTGATCTTGCCTACCGAATAATAACAGGAAGCTTAACCTAAATCATATAACTAGAGACCCGTGACGATGACGAATCCGGAAACCAGCGGCGTTGAGCTGCCCGAGATGGAACTGCTCAAGAAGTTCGACGTACCCGCGCCGCGCTACACCTCCTACCCGACCGCTGACCGCTTCAACGCCTCCTTCGGCCCGGCCGACTACGAGAAGGCCCTCGCCGGCCGCGGCTCCGCGGCCGAGCCCGCGCCGCTCTCGCTCTACGTCCACGTGCCGTTCTGCAACGACGTCTGCTTCTACTGCGGCTGCAACAAGATCGTCACGCGCGACCACAGCCGCTCGGCCGCCTACATCGAGATGATCGGCCGCGAGTGCGACCTCGTGAAGGAGCACATCACGGGCAGCCAGGAGCTCGAGCAGCTGCACTTCGGCGGCGGCACGCCGACCTTCCTCACCGAGGACGAGTTCGAGCTCATGATGGAGACGCTCACGAAGCGCTTCCCGCTCGCCAAGGCGGGCGGCGAGTTCTCGATCGAGGTCGATCCGCGCACCTGCAACCCCGACAAGGTGAAGACGCTGCGCAAGGTCGGTCTCAACCGCATGTCGCTAGGCGTCCAGGACTTCAACCCCGACGTGCAGAAGGCCGTCAACCGCATCCAGCCCTTCGAGATGACGAAGGAGACGATGGACGCCGCGCGCGCCGAGGGATTCGAATCGATCAACATGGATCTCATCTACGGTCTCCCGAAGCAGACCCGCGAGACCTTCTCGAAGACGATCGACCAGGTGCTCGAGCTCTCGCCCGACCGCATCGCGCTCTACCACTACGCGCACCTGCCGAACCACTTCAAGGCCCAGCGCCGCATTCTGCCCGCCGACCTTCCCGACACCGTCGAGAAGGTGAACATCATGTTCGACGCCATCACGCGCCTCACGCAGAACGGCTACCGCTACATCGGCATGGACCACTTCGCCAAGCACGACGACGAGCTCTCGAAGGCCCAGGTCGAAGGCACGCTGCAGCGCAACTTCCAGGGCTACTCGACGAAGGCCGAGTGCGACATGGTGGCGCTCGGCGTCTCCGCGATCTCGAAGATCGGCGGCGCCTACGCCTGCAACCCGCGCGAGCACGAGGACTGGCAGGCCGCCATCAGCGAGGGCCGTCTCGCGACGAACCGCGGCTACCTGCTCTCCGGCGACGATGAGCTTCGCCGCTACGTGATCATGCAGATCATGTGCAACTTCGAACTGCGCAAGAAGGACGTCGAGGAGCGCTTCGGCATCAACTTCAACGAGACCTTCGCGCTCGAGCTCTCGAAGATGCGCCCCTACGTGAACCATGAGCTCGTCGAGCTCTACGACGACCGCCTCGTCGTGCTCCCGAAGGGCAAGATCTTCGTGCGCGCCGTCGCCATGCAGTTCGACCGGTATCTGCGCGAGTCGAGCCGCGCGGGCGGCTACTCCCGCATCGCCTGACGCCCGGTTCCCGGACTCAGGGCCAGTGAAAGCGGCGCGGCGGACCCTCGCGGGTCCCCGGCGCCGCTTCTCTTTTGGGCCGGCGTCCACCCGGCGCACCCCGGCCGGGACTCCCTGTGGCGCGCAAAGATCCCTCGGACTTTCCTCGAAATGGCTAAAATTATCAGTTTCGGGCGCCGCCGCAGGGGCCTATTCACCGGATCCGAAGCCGGATCAACGGCCGGCTTTCTCCCGCGGCACCCATCTCACTCGCACCGCGTGCCCGTCACCCCGGACAGAGCCCCACGCGCCGTCCCGGCGCGCGGCCCGAGCGGACAGTTTTCTATCCACACCCAGACCTACAACCCATGAAAGTCTCAGACATCCGACGGACCTTTCTGAAGTTCTACGAAAGCAAGGGTCACACCATCGTCGCGTCCAGCCCGGTCGTTCCCGGCAACGATCCGACGCTTCTCTTCACCAACGCCGGCATGAACCAGTTCAAGGACGTGTTCCTTGGCTTCGACAAGCGCAGCTACTGCCGCGCGACGACCTCGCAGAAGTGCATCCGCGCCGGCGGCAAGCACAACGACCTCGACAACGTCGGCTACACCGCCCGCCATCACACCTTCTTCGAGATGCTCGGCAACTTCTCGTTCGGCGACTACTTCAAGAAGGATGCGATCAGCTTCGCCTGGGAGCTGCTCACGCAGCACTTCCACCTGCCGCCCGAGAAGCTCTGGGTGACGGTCTACGCCGAGGATGACGAGGCCTACAACATCTGGCACGAGCAGGTGGGCATCCCCGCCGACCGCATCGTCCGCATCGGCGACAACAAGGGCGCCCGCTACATGTCCGACAACTTCTGGATGATGGGCGACACCGGTCCCTGCGGCCCCTGCTCCGAGATCTTCTACGACCACGGCGAGTCCGTGCAGGGCGGCCCCCCGGGCAGCCCCGACGAGGACGGCGACCGCTACATGGAGATCTGGAACCTCGTGTTCATGCAGTTCTACCGTGACGAGAAGGGCGAGATGCACAAGCTCCCGCGTCCCTCGATCGACACGGGCATGGGCCTCGAGCGCATCGCCACGGTTCTGCAGGGCGTGCACAGCAACTACGACATCGACCTCTTCCAGAACCTGCTCGCCGCCGCCAAGGCCGCCGTCGAGAGCGTCTCCGAGACCGAGGCCGATCCGACGTCGCCGTCGCTGCGCGTCATCGCCGACCACATCCGCGCCTGCGCCTTCTGCGTCGCCGACGGCGTGATCCCGGGCAACGAGGGCCGCGCCTACGTGCTGCGCCGCATCTGCCGCCGCGCCATCCGCCACGGCTACAAGCTCGGCGCCCGCGGCCCGTTCTTCTACAAGCTCGTCGACGCCGTCAGGAAGGAAATGGCCGAGGCCTATCCGGAGCTCAACAATCCCGAGATCCCGAAGGTGATCGAGGAGGAGGAGCGCCGCTTCTTGCTCACGCTCAGCAAGGGCATGGAGATCCTCGACGAGGCCATCGCGAAGAACACCGACGGCGTTCTCGACGGCGAGCTCGTCTTCAAGCTTCACGACACGTACGGCTTCCCCGCGGACCTCACGTGGGACGTGTGCCGCGAGCGCGGCCTCACGGTCAACACCGAGGAATTCGACCGCGCCATGGAGCGCCAGCGCGCCGCCGCGCGTGCCTCGGCCAAGTTCAAGATGTCCCTCGGTCTCGCCTACTCCGGCGCCGACACCGTCTTCACGGGCTACGAGACGCTCGAGGAGAAGGGCGCCGAGGTGATCGCGCTCTACGCCAACGGCGAGCCCGTCGAGAAGGTCGAGGCCGGCAGCGAGTGCGTCGTCGTCTTCAACCGCACGCCCTTCTACGCTGAGTCGGGCGGCCAGGTCGGCGACCAGGGCGAGGCGAAGAACGCCACCTCGATCCTGCGCGTCATGGACACCTTCCGCGTGAAGGCCGCCGTCACCGGCTCGGCCTGCCACGTCGCCGAGGGCTCGGTCTCCGTGGGCGACAGGTTCGACCTCTCGGTCGCCGAGGAGCGCCGCCGCGCCACCGAGCGCAACCACTCGGTCACGCACCTGATGCACTTCGCTCTGCGCACCGTTCTCGGCGACCACGTCGCCCAGAAGGGTTCGCTCGTCACGCCCGAGGCCACCCGCTTTGACTTCTCGTACTCGCGTCCGGTCACCCCGGAGCAGATCGCCGAGGTCGAGCGCATCGTCAACGCCGAGATCCTGCGCAACGTCCCCGTCGTCACCCGTGTGATGCCGATCAGCGAGGCGAAGGACACCGGCGCCATGATGCTCTTCGGCGAGCGCTACGGCGACACGGTCCGCGTGCTTGACATCGGCAAGTCCCGCGAGTTCTGCGGCGGCACGCACGTGCGCGCCACCGGCGACATCGGCCTCTTCAAGATCACCTCCGAGCAGGGCATCGCCGCCGGCGTGCGCCGCATCGAGGCGGTCACCGGCATGAACGCCCTTGCCTGGGTGCAGCACGCCGAGCACCTCATCACGGCCACGGCCCACGAGTTCAAGGCCCCGGTCGATGAGATCCCGACGAAGGCCGCGGACATCATCAACACGGTCCGCACGCTCGAGAAGGGCATTGAGCAGCTCAAGAGCCAGATGGCGAGCAAGGCCGGCGACGCCTTGATCGAGAAGGCCTTCGAGGTGAAGGACGCCCGCGTGCTCCTCGCCCGCCTCGACGGCGCCGACGCCAAGGCGCTGCGCGAGACGATGGACAAGGTGAAGGACAAGCTCGGCACGGCCGTCGCGGTCCTCGCCTCCGCCCAGCCCGACGGCCGCGTGCAGCTCGCCGCGGGCGTCACGAAGAACCTCACGGGCCGCATCAAGGCGGGCGAGCTCGCCAACTTCGTCGCCGGTCTCCTCGGCGGCAAGGGCGGCGGCAAGCCCGACCTCGCCATGGCCGGCGCCGCTGACGCCTCGAAACTGCCCGAGGCGCTCAACGCCGCCCGCGCCTGGATCGAGGAGCGTCTCTGATGACGGACGCCCTCAGCAGCGCGCTTGAGGGCGAGGCCGAGGAGCTCCGGCTTCCCGGCCTCTCCTGCCCGATGCCCGTTCTCCGCGCGAAGAAGGTGCTCGCGAAGCTTGCCTCCGGCGCGCGCCTGCGCGTCTGGAGCACGGATCCGCACAGCCTGCCCGACCTCTCGGACTTCTGCCGCCAGACGGGCCACGGCCTCGTCGCGCAGACCGAGACCGAGGACGAGGGCGGTCACTGGTTCGTGACGCTCATCACCCGCAGAGCGGCCTGAAACAGCATCGCATCAGTCAGGGCCCGGAAGGAATTTTCCTCCGGGCCTTTTCCTTGCCCGCAGGTCCGCCGGAAGCCCTGAAAGAGAGGGGTTTTCGAAAATCCTTGACAAACGGAGAAGACTTCTATATAGTTCGTCCTCTGCAAATTTGAGTGCGCCAGTAGCTCAGTTGGATAGAGTATCTGGCTACGAACCAGAGGGTCGTGGGTTCGAATCCTGCCTGGCGCACCACAAACACTTGCAGAAAAACGCGAGAAGCGAATACGTGCGCCAGTAGCTCAGTTGGATAGAGTATCTGGCTACGAACCAGAGGGTCGTGG
>NZ_JAUNSF010000053.1 GCF_030539355.1 Sutterella sp. | reverse complement strand
TCACACTTATCGGTTCGTTGAAATCTGATTTTTAAAGAACTGCGCTGCGTTTCAGAGCAGCGAAGGAGAAGAATCATACTGAAGTTCCTTCTCCTTGTCAAGGGCTGATTTTCAGAAGCTTCACTTCGTGGCATCAGCGCCTCGTTTTGGTGCCCACCGCAGCGGGCAGGACGCGAATTATGGAGAAGTCGGATCGATCTGTCAAGGGGCTCTGAGAAAAAATTTCTCCGGCACCGTCTCCGGCGCTCCGCGGGCAGATGCGGCAAGGCCGCGGAAGCACTCTCCGACTCCGGTCGGAGAGGCCGTCCGCGGCCTCGGGAGATTCCCGCGGGAACCCGCGCTTATTCAGCGGCCGGCGCCGTGCGGATGAGGCCCTGGGCCTCGAGCACGCGGCGGCGGGAGTCCTTGAGCACGTTCACCCAGACGTCCTTCCTGCCCGTGCTGTCCTCCTCGAGGTAGACGCCCTGCAGTTCGGTGCCGAAGCCGGGGAAGCGGTTCACGCTCTCGCAGAGCGCCTGGAAGTACTCGAGCACCGCGCCGCCCCAGATCTCGCCCGGGACGCAGCAGATGACGCCCGGCGGGTACGGCAGAGCACCCTCGAGCGCGATCCTGCCCGCGGCCTCGGAGAGCGGCACGTACTCGGCGTTGCCGCGCATGAACTCGAAGTGCGCCTGCTGCGCGTCGAGCGCGATCTTCGGGAAGTTCGCCTGACGGAACATCGCCTTCTGCAGGTCCTTGATGTTGTACTCGCGGCAGAAGTCGTGCATCTCCTGGCAGAGCTCGCGGATCGTGTAGCCGGAGTAGCGGTCCTCGTGCTCGGCGTAGACCTGCGGGATCACCTCGCGCATCGGCGCGTCGCGGTCGAGCAGGCTCTCGAAGCGGGCGATCTGCGTCGTGAGCGACGAGATCTTCGCCGTCGTCTGCGAGGGCGTGAGCAGGAAGAGGATCGAGTTCAGATCGCACTTCTCCGGCACGACGCCGTGCGCACGGAGGTAGCTCGCGAGGATCGTCGCCGGAACGCCGAAGTCCTCGTAATCGCCCGTGTCGGTGTCGATGCCCGGGGTGGTGAGCAGGAACTTGCAGGGGTCGACGAAGTACTGGTTCTCGGCGTAGCCGTCGAACGCGTGCCAGCGGGCGCCCGGCTTGAACTGGAAGAAGCGCAGATCGCTCGCGATCGTCTCCGTGGGATAGGTCTCCCAGGGGCGGCCCATCACCGTGGGCGGCACGAACGGGGCGATGTAGGAGCAGGTGCGCTTCAGCTGCTTCCTTGCCTCGATGCCGATCTTCACGCAGTCGGCCCAGATGCGCTGGCCGGAGACGCCCGAGTGCATCTTCGCGTTGATGTCGATCGAGGCGAAGAGCGGGTAGAAGGGGCTCGTCGAGGCGTGCAGCATGAAGGCGTTGTTCACCTGCTTGTGCGAGACGTAGCGGGCCTGGCCGCGCACGTGCGCGTCCTTCTTGTGGATCTGGGAGGTCTGCGAGAAGCCGGCCTGCTGCTTGTGCACGGACTGCGTGACGAAGATGCCCGGGTCCTCGGGCTTCAGGTCAAGGAGCAGCGGCGAGCAGTCCTTCATCATCGGGATGAACTGCTCGTAGCCCACCCAGGCCGAGTCAAAGAGGATGTAGTCGCAGAGCTTGCCGATGCGGTCGACCACCTGACGGGCGTTGTAGATCGTGCCGTCATACGTGCCGAGCTGGATGATCGCCACACGGAAGGGGCGCGGGGCCTTGGCCTTCTCGGGATCGATCTCGGCGACGCGGGCGCGCAGCTCGTCCTCGTTGAAGCAGTGGCTGTCGATGCCGCCGATGAAGCCGTACGGGTTGCGCGAGGTCTCGAGATAGACCGGGTGCGCGCCCGCGAGCACCAGTGCGCCCTGGTGGCAGGACTTGTGGTTGTTGCGGTCGAAGAGCACGAGGTCGCCCGGGGTAAGGAGCGCCGTGAGCACGACCTTGTTCGAGGTCGAGGTGCCGTTCAGCACAAAGTACGTCTTGTCGGCGTTGTAGACCTTGGCCGCGTGGGCCTCGGCCTGATAGGCCGCGCCCTCGTGGATGAGCAGGTCGCCCATGTCCACGTCGGCGTTGCAGAGGTCGGCGCGGAAGATCGTCTCGCCGAAGAAGTTCGCGAATTCGCGGCCGGCCGGATGACGGCGGAAGAAGGCGCCGCCCTGGTGGCCCGGGCAGTCGAACTGCTCGTTGGCGGTGCTCACGTAGCGGCGCAGGCTCCTGAAGAACGGCGGGAGGATCTTCTCCTCGTAGCTCAGGGCGGCGTCGATCAGCTGACGCACGAAGTACGCCTCCTCGGCGGGGTCGTCGTTCACGACGCCCGTGCAGCGGCCGATCAGGTCGTCCGGGATGTAGCGGCCGCGCTCGACGAAGATGAAGATCGGAATGCCGAAGCCGTAGGACTCGACGCGGTCGAGCTCGCCGTTGCGGGCGTCCTCGATCGACATCAGCACGACGCCCGTCTCGGTCATCTCCGCCTCGGAGAGCCGGAAGACCTGGCGGTCCTTCGGGAAATTCTTGAAGGTGACGTTCTCGCTCACTGCAATGGCAAGCTTCTGCATGGCCCTGTGTCCTCCTGGATGAAAGACAGAGAATGAAAAAAAGGATTCGGCGCGGCTCGGGCTATGCCTTCCTTCGGTTCCCTTGATGCATTCCGGGAAAGAGCCGCCGCCGGACTTGTGGCGGCGCAAAGTATATCGGCATGAGGCCCCGCGACTGCCCTTCCCGCCCTCGCTGATCCATGACTTTTTGACTCGATCGGCCGTCATCGCGCGTCAGAAACCTTCCGCGCGAGACAGAAACAGAGAAAGCCGCGGGAAACCTTCTGCAGGTTCCTCGCGGCTTTCTTGTTCGATGTCCGTTCAGCCCGGCCGGAGGATCATCCTCCGGCCTGACTGACACTGATCATCAGCCGACCCAGACGCGGGCGTTGCGGAAGAGGCGCATCCAGCCCGAGTCCTCGGTCCATTCCGCCGGATGCCACGAGAGCTCGAGCGCGCGGTGGCTGCGCTCGGGGTGCGGCATCATGATCGTGAAGCGGCCGTCCTCGTTGGTGAAGGACGTGAGACCGCCCTCGGATCCGTTCGGATTGAGCGGGTAGCGCGTGGCCGGGCGGCCGGCGCCGTTGACGTAGCGGGCGGCGGCAATCGCGAGCCCGGCGTCCTCGGGACGCAGGAACTGGACGCGGCCCTCGCCGTGGCTCACCACGATCGGCATCACCGAGCCGGCCATGCCGGCGAAGAGCACCGAGGGCGACTCGAGGATCTCGACCGAGGCGAGGCGGGCCTCGAACTGCTCGGAGCGGTTGCGCACGAAGTCAGGCCAGTGCTTGGCGCCCGGGATCAGGTCGCGCAGGCGGCTCATCATCTGGCAGCCGTTGCAGACGCCGAGGCCGAACGTGTCGGTGCGGCCGAAGAACTCGGAGAACATCTCAACCAACTTCGCGTTGTTGAGGATGGTCTTCGCCCAGCCGCCGCCGGCGCCGAGGACGTCGCCGTAGGAGAAGCCGCCGCAGGCGGCGAGACCCTTGAACTGGCTGAGGTCCAGACGGCCCGTGAGGAGGTCCGTCATGTGCACGTCCCAGGCTTCGAACCCGGCGCGCGTGAAGGCGGCGGCCATCTCGGTCTGCGAGTTGACGCCTTCCTCGCGGAGGATCGCGATCTTCGGACGGACGCCCGTGTTGATCATCGGGGCGGCGACGTTTTCGTTCACGTCAAACGTGGTGCGCGCGAAGAGGCCGCTCCACGGATCCGAGATGCTCTGCAGTTCCTCGTCGGCGCAGACCGGGTTGTCACGGCCGCGGGCGATGGCGTGGGAGACCTCGCTCCAGGCGCGCTGGAGATCCTCGCGGCGGAAGCTCGCGATCGTCTCGCCGTTCGCGACGAACTCGATGCCGTCGTTGTCGGTGATCTCGCCGATGAAGTGGCAGCAGTGATCGAGGCCGAGGGCGCGCATCTGCGCGTGAACCTCGTCAACGCGGTCGACCGGGACCTGGATCAGGGCGCCGAGCTCCTCGTTGAAGAGCGTGTTGAGCACCGTGGCGCCCTCGTTCTTCAGGAGCGAGTCGAGCGTGATGCGCAGGCCGATGCGGCTCGCGAAATTCATCTCGGCGATCGCCGCGAAGAGGCCGCCGTCGGAGCGGTCGTGGTAGGCCCAGGCGCAGCCGGCGAGCTCGAGCTTGCGCAGTCCGAGGATGAAGCGGGCGAGCTTCGCGGGATCCTCGCAGTCCGGCGTCTCGTCGCCGAAGCGCTGCGTGGTCTGCGCGAGGATCGAGCCGCCCATGCGGTTCCTGCCTTCGCCGAGGTCAACAAGCACGAGCACCGATTCCTCGGGGTGCTTCGTGAGCTTCATCTGCGGCGTGAGCGTGAGCGCGGCGTTCGTCACCGGCGCGGCCGCGGAGACGATGAGCGAGACCGGGGAGGTCACCGTCTTCTTGCCGGACGCATCCGACCAGCTCGTGCGCATCGAGAGCGAGTCCTTGCCCACGGGGATCGAGATGCCGAGGCCGATGCAGAAGCGGCTCGCGGCCTGAACGGCGTCGAAGAGCCTCGCGTCCTCGCCCGGGGCGCCGCAGGCGGCCATCCAGTTGGCGGAGAGCTTCACTCGCGGCAGTTCAATGTCGGCCGCGGCGATGTTCATGAGCGCCTCGCCGATCGCCATGCGGGAGGCGGCGGCGGAGTTGATGACGGCGAGCGGGGTGCGCTCGCCCACGGCCATCGCCTCGCCGGCGGCCGTCTCGAAGCCGAGCGTCGTGACGGCGCAGTCGGCCACCGGGACCTGCCACGGGCCGATCATCTGATCTCGGGCGACGAGACCGCCCACGGAGCGGTCGCCGATGGTGATGAGGAAGGACTTGTTCGCAACGGCCGGGTGACGGAGCACGTCAAGGGCGGCCTTCCCGAGCTCGATGCCCTCCTCGCAGAACGGGGCGAGCTTCTTCTCCTCGTGCTTCACGTTGCGGTGCATGCGCGGGGCCTTGCCGAGGAGCACTTCCATCGGCATGCGGACGGCGTCGGCGTCGCCCGGACGCTCGACGATGAGGTCGGCTTCCTCGGTGATCTTGCCGATGACGGCGTACGGGGCGCGCTCGCGGCGGCAGAAGGAGTCGAACTGCTTGAGGCCGGCCGGATCAAGCGCGATCACATAGCGCTCCTGCGACTCGTTGCACCAGACCTCGAGCGGCGACATGCCGGTCTCCTCGACCGGAACCTTGGAGAGGTCGAACTTCGCGCCCTTGCCGGAGAGGTCGGCGAGCTCGGGCATGGCGTTCGAGAGACCGCCCGCGCCCACGTCGTGAATGGCGAGGATCGGGTTCTTCTCTCCCATCTCCCAGCAGCGGTCGATCACTTCCTGGGCACGGCGCTCCATCTCGGGGTTGCCGCGCTGGACGCTGTCGAAGTCGAGCGCCTCGGAGTTGGCGCCGGTGTTCATCGAGCTCGCGGCGCCGCCGCCGAGACCGATGCGCATGCCGGGGCCGCCGAGGACGATCAGCAGGCTCCCCGGCGGGGGAACGAGCTTCTCGGTCTGGTCGTCGCGGATGCTGCCGATGCCGCCGGCGAGCATGATCGGCTTGTGATAGCCGTAGCGCACGCCGCCCACGTTCGCCTCGAACGTGCGGAAGTAGCCGAGCAGGTTCGGACGGCCGAATTCGTTGTTGAAGGCGGCGCCGCCGATCGGGCCCTCGGTCATGATCGAGCGGGGCGTGGCGATGCGGCCCGGGGCGCCGTAGGCGGCCTCGTTCTTCTCGCCGGTGACGCAGTCGGAGTCGTTCTCCCAGGCCTGCGGAGCCTCGGCGAGGTGAAGCGCGGAGGTCGTGAAGCCCGTGAGACCGGCCTTCGGACGGGCACCGCGGCCCGTCGCGCCCTCGTCACGGATCTCGCCGCCCGAGCCCGTCGCGGCGCCCGGGAAGGGCGAGATCGCGGTCGGGTGGTTGTGGGTCTCGACCTTGAAGACGGTGTGCACGCGCTCGGCGCGGCGCTCGAAGGTCGCGCCGAACTTGTCCTTCTCGCCCGGACGCGGGTAGAGACGGACGACGGAGCGGCCCTCGAAGATGGCGGCGTTGTCGGCGTAGGCCGTGATCGTGCCCTGCGGGGCGGCCTTGTGGGTCGCGCGGATCATGCCGAAGAGCGTCTCCTCGCGGTCCTCGCCGTCGATGGTCCAGCGGGCGTTGAAGATCTTGTGGCGGCAGTGCTCGGAGTTGGCCTGCGCGAACATCATGAGTTCGACGTCGGTCGGATCGCGCTGCAGGCGGCCGAAGGACTCGGCGAGGTAGGCCACTTCGTCGGGCGAGAGCGCGAGGCCCATCGAGATGTTGGCCTCCTCAAGGGCCTTCGGGCCCTCGGCGAGGAGCGGCACCGTCTGCATGGGCTTGCCGGCGAGCTCCGTGAAGAGCTTCTCGCGCGGGAAGTCGGCGTCGACGACGGACTCGGTCATGCGGTCGTGCAGAAGCGCGAGGACCTTCGCGCGGGCCTCGTCCGTGAGCTCCGTGCCGTCCTTGAGCTCGATCGTGAAGAGCGTGCCGCGCTCGACGCGGGCGACCTCGGAGATGCCGCAGTTGCGCGCGATGTCCGTGGCCTTCGAGGCCCAGGGCGAGAGCGTGCCGAGACGGGGGACGACGAGCGCCGTGATGTCGGCGCGCGGGGTCTTCACCGGAGCGGGACCGTAGTCGAGGAGCGAAGCGAGACGGGCTTGCGCCGTCTCATCGAGCTCGCCCGTGGCATGCACGAAATGAATGAAGCGGCTCGAAACCGCTTCAACGGAAGGCTCCGCTGCGCGGAGGGCGCCGAGCAGGCGCTCCTCACGGAAATCAGAGAGAGCACGGGGGCCTTCAAGATCAAAAACGATGCCGGCTAACTGCTGCGCCATAGCTGCGTATTCCTGGGCGAAAGGGGAAAAAATCGGGCCGTCTCACTCGACCGCGGATTTCAGTGAATCCCCGGTTTTGAAAAACGGCAGGTGAACAATCTTTTAATTATAGATTGCCCGGATGGCCGGATTCCGCGCCCGGACCGCCCCGGGGCGGCCCCGGGCGGAGGCGGCAAAGCCCCGGAAACCGGCGGACGGAATCAGGAAAGCTTCATCAGGATGATGCCGCCCGTGATCATCGAGACGGCGGCGATGCGGGTCATCGTGAGGGGTTCGCCCAGGAAGACGATGCCGAAGAGGAAGGCGCCCGCGGCACCGATCCCCGTCCAGACCGCGTAGGCGGTGCCGAGCGGGAGGTCCCGCATCGCGAGCGCGAGGAGTCCAACGGAGAGCGCCATGCCGATCACGACGACGGCGACGGGAAGCGGGCGGGTGAAGCCCTCGGAGAGCTTCATGGCGGCGGCCCAGACGATTTCGAAGAAGCCGGCCGCGAGGAGGAGGAGCCAGGACATGATGGAATTTCCGGAAAAAGGTTTCCGGGCCGTCCCGGCGGAGGCAGGCCGCAGGAGGAACGCTTGTCTCCTGCAGCGCCGGGGTCGTCCCCGGCGAAGTGAATCATAGAGGCTCTTCCCCGAAAGAAGAAAGGGAGCCCCGTTTTTTCCGGAACTCCCTTCCTCGGGAACCTTCGCCCCCGGGGCCTCCCTTCTCAGCGGAAGGCCTCAGCGGCTGCGGGTGAGGCTCAGCGCCAGAGGGGCGCGGCGCAGCTGCGCTTCTGGACGAGCCAGGCGTTGACGGCCTCCGCGCAGCGGCGGCCTTCGCTGATGGCGTTCACCACGAGCGACTGGCCGCTGCGGCCGTCGCCCGCCGCGAAGACACCCTCGCGGGCCGTGCGCCACGCAGCGGGCCCCTCGACCTCGGTCGTGAGGCTGCCGCGGCGGTCGGTCGCGAGACCGAGCGTCTTGACGAGCGTGTGCGTCGGGTGGGCGTAGCCCATGGCGATCAGCACGACGTCGGCGGGGAACTCCTGCTCGGTGCCCTTCACCGGGGTGATCTTGCGGTTCGGGCCCCACTTCACCTTGACGGTCTTAACGCGCTCGAGCCTGCCGTCGCCCTCGAAGGCGGTGGTCGAGGTCGAGAAGCACCTCACGCACCCTTCCTCCTGGGAGGTGGAGGTGCGCTTGATGCGGCGCCAGTTCGGCCACTCGCGCATGAGATCGGCGACCTCGGGGAGTTCGTGGTGGTAGTCAAGCTGCGTGACGGACTTCGCACCCAGGCGGTTCGCCGTGCCGATGCAGTCGCTCGCCGTCTCGCCGCCGCCGATCACGATGACGTTCTTTCCCTTCACGTCGATCGGGTTGGCGACACCGCCCGCGTTGGCGCGGTTCTGGGCGATCAGGAAGTCAAGCGCGAAGTAAATGCCGGGCAGTTCGCGGCCCGGAAGCGGCAGGTCACGCGGCACCTCGGAGCCGAGCGCGAGCACGACGGCGTCGTTCTCGGCCGTGAGGCGGCTGATCGGGATCTGCCTGACGGAATCATCGTGCACGCCGTTCTCAAGGTCCCCCTCGCCCGTGATGCGGGTGGAGAGGACGAAGTGAACGCCCTCACGCAGAAGCTGGTCGAGACGGCGGTCCAGGACCTCCTTGCAGAGCTTGAAGTCGGGGATGCCGTAGCGGAGAAGACCGCCCGCCTTGTCCATCTTCTCGTAGACCGTGACGGTGTGGCCGGCGCGGCAGAGCTGCTGGGCGGCGGCGAGGCCCGACGGGCCCGAGCCCACGACGGCGACGCGGCAGCCGGTCTTCTGCTTGGCGATGACGGGCTGCACGAGACCGTGCGCGAAGGCGTGCTCGGCGAGCTTCTTCTCAATCGATTTGATGCCGACGGCCTTCCTGTGGATGCCGAGCGTGCAGCCCTCCTCGCAGAGACCCGGGCAGATGCGGCCCGTGATCTCGGGGAAGCTGTGCGTGGAGTTGAGCACCTCCCAGGCGCGGTCGAGGTCGCCCTCGGTCACGTACTGGTTGTAGTCAGGCATCTGGTTGTGCAGCGGGCAGCTGTGCGAGCAGAAGGGGATGCCGCAGTCCATGCAGCGCGCGGACTGGCGGTAGACCTCCTCGTCGGTGAGCGTCGAGATGAATTCGCGGAAATGCTTCAGGCGGACCTCAACGGGTTCGTGCTTCGGCTCAATGCGATCAAATTCGAGAAATCCTCTGTCGAGACCCATTTCAGTTCTCCTCCTTCGCGAGGTTCTCAAGGGCGTTGCGGTATTCGGCCGGGAAGACCTTCGTGAAGCAGCCGAGCTTCGCCTCCCAGTCGTCAAGGACGGCGCGGGCGGCCGGGCTCTCGGTGAGTTCGTAGTGGCGCTCGAGGAGCTCCCTGAGGATCTCCTCGTCGGAGCGGCCGAGGTGGCGCGGCTCGACCGGGTTCTGCTGAGCGGCGGGGACGACGCGCGAGAGCGTGAACTTGCCCGCGCTCATGCGGTCCTTGAGGGTCCCGTCCGGATCCCAGACGTAGGCCATGCCGCCCGACATGCCGGCGGCGAAGTTGCGGCCGGTCTGGCCGAGGACGACGGCGGTGCCGCCCGTCATGTACTCGCAGCCGTGGTCGCCGCAGCCTTCGGTGACGGCGGTCGCGCCCGAGTTGCGCACGGCGAAGCGCTCGCCGACGCGGCCCGAGATGAAGACCTCGCCCGAGGTGGCGCCGTAGAGGCACGCATTGCCGGCGATGACGTTCTCCTGCGGATTGCCGTCAAACTCCGGCGACTTCTTCACGGCGATCGAACCGCCCGAGAGGCCCTTGCCGACGTAGTCGTTCGCGCCGCCAGTGAGGCGCAGCGAGAAGCCCTGGCCGAGGAAGGCGCCGAAGGACTGGCCGGCGATGCCGGTCAGGCGGAAGAGCGCGAAGTCCGCGGGCAGCGCCTTGTCGCTCTCCTGGGCGGCGATGCCCGAGAGGAGCGTGCCGACGGCGCGGTCGGTGTTGACGACCGGCGTCTCGACCGTGAAGGGTTTGCCCGAGGCGAGCGCCACGCGCAGCGTCTCGACGTACTTGAGGTCGAAGGACTTCTCGAGCTCGTGGTCCTGCGGCTCGCAGGAGAAGAACTCGGTCTCCGAGGCAGTGCCCGAGAGGGGCTGCGCACGGAAGAGGATGCGGTCGAGCGAGAGGCGCGCGGCCTTCGTGCCCGGGACGTTCCCGGACTTCTTCAGAAGCTCCGTGTGGCCGATGAGGTCATTGAACTTGGCGATGCCGAGGCTCGCCATGATCTCGCGGACCTCGCGGGCGACGAAGCGGAAGTAGTTCTCGACGTGCTCGGGGCGGCCGCAGAACTGACGGCGAAGCGCCGGGTCCTGCGTGGCGATGCCCGCCGGGCAGGTGTTCTTCTGGCACTTGCGCATCATCAGGCACCCCATCGCCACGAGGGGCGAGGTGCCGAAGCCGAACTCGTCCGCGCCGAGGATGGCGCCGATCACCACATCGCGGCCGGTCTTGATCTGGCCGTCGACCTGGAGGCGGACGCGGTTGCGCAGTTTGTTCATCACAAGCGTCTGCTCCACGTCGGCGAGGCCGATCTCCCACGCGCTGCCCGCGTGCTTGATCGAGTTCGCGGGCGCGGCGCCCGTGCCGCCGTCATGGCCGGAGATCACGATGTGGTCGGCCTTGCACTTCGCAACGCCGGCGGCCACCGTGCCGATGCCCACCTGGGCGACGAGCTTCACGCCGACTCCGGCCTTCACGTTCGAGTACTTCAGATCAAGGATCAGCTGGGCCAGGTCCTCGATCGAGTAGATGTCGTGGTGCGGCGGGGGCGAGACGAGACCGATGCCCGGGAGCGAATGGCGCAGCATGCCGATGTACTTCGAGACCTTGTGGCCCGGAAGCTGGCCGCCCTCGCCGGGCTTGGCGCCCTGAGCCATCTTGATCTGGATGAGATCGGCGTGGGCGAGGTAGTCCGTCGTGACGCCGAAGCGGCCCGAGGCGACCTGGCGGGTGCGCGAGCGCAGGCTGTCGCCCTTCTCGAGGGGATAGTCCACCTCGACCTCGTCACCCATGACGGCCTTGAGGGTCGTGGCGGAGCCGATGCAGCCGTTGCGGCGCGGATCCTCGCCGCCTTCGCCGGAGTTGCTCATGCCTCCGAGGCGATTCATGGCGACGGCCATCGTGACATGGGCCTCGGTCGAGATCGCGCCCATCGACATGGCCGCGGTCGCGAAGCGCTTGACGATCGAGTCCTCGCTCTCGACCTGCTCGAGCGGGATCGCATCGCGCGGCACAAAGTCAAGGAGACCGCGGATGGTGAGCAGGCGCTTGCTCTGGTTGTTGATGAGCTCGGCGTACTTCGAGTACTCGTCGTACGAGCCCTGGCGCACGGCGCGCTGCAGATGCACGATCGCGTCCGGGGTCCAGAGGTGGGCCTCGCCGTCCTGGCGGTGCATGTAGACGCCGCCCGAGGCGAGCGTCTTCCTGCTCTCGTCGATCGCCTCGAAGGCGCGGCGGTGCATCTCGACGGCCTCGCCGGCGACGTCGAAGAGATCGAGACCCTCGATCGGGCTCGGCGTGTTGGTGAAGTACTTGTCGACGAAGCTCTGCTTCAGGCCGATCGCCTCGAAGATCTGCGCGCCGATGTAGGACATGTAGGTCGAGATGCCCATGCGGGCCATGATCTTGTAGAGGCCCTTGTCGATCGCGTGGATGTAGTTGTCGATGAGCTTCGGGCGCTCCTCGTCGCTCTTGGCGAGGCTCGAGACAAGCTCGATGGCGAGGTACGGGTGCACCGCCTCGGCGCCGTAGCCGCCCAAGACCGCGAAGTCGTGCACGCTGCGGGCGCTGCCCGTCTCGACGACGAGGCCGGTGCTCGTGCGCAGGCCGTGCTCGACGAGGCACTGGTGAACCGCGGAGGTGGCGAGCAGTGCGGGGATCGCGACACGGTCGCGCGAGACCGCGCGGTCCGTGAGGATCAGGATGTTGATGCCGCTCTTGACGGCGTCGACCGCGGCGGCGCGGATCGAGGCGATGCGGGCCTCGATGCCGTTGCTGCCCCAGGAGATCGGGTACGTGATGTCGAGTTCCTTCGAGTGGAACTTGTTCTCCGTGAAGCGGCTGATCGAGCGGATGCGCTCCATCTGGGCGGACGTGAGCACGGGCTGCTCGACCTCGAGGCGCACCGTCGGATTGGTCGCGATGATGTTGAGCAGGTCCGGGCGCGGGCCGATGAAGCTCACGAGCGACGTGACCATCTCCTCGCGGATCGGGTCGATCGGCGGGTTCGTCACCTGCGCGAAGAGCTGGCGGAAATAGTCGTAGAGCATCTGCGGACGCTCGGAGAGGCAGGCGAGCGGGGCGTCGTTGCCCATCGACATAACCGGGTCCTGTCCCTGGACGGCCATCGCCTTCAGGATGCGCTGGATGTCCTCGCGGCTGTAGCCGAAGACGCGCATGGCGGCCTTGGGCGAGAGCGCGTGCTTCACCGGCTCCGGGGTCTCGGTGATGTCGTCGATGCGGATGCGGATCTTGTCCATCCACTCCTGATACGGATGCTGGGTCGCGAGCGACGTCTTCACCTCCTCGTTGTCGAGGATGCGGCCCTGCTCCATGTCAATGAGGAGGATCTTGCCCGGCTCGAGGCGCGAGCGCTTGCGGATGCGGGAGTTCTCGATCTTGACGGCGCCCGATTCGGAGGCCATCACGACGAGGTCGTCCTTGGTGACGAGGTAGCGCGCCGGGCGCAGACCGTTGCGGTCAAGGATGGCGCCGACCTGGCGACCGTCCGTGAAGGCGACGGCGGCCGGGCCGTCCCACGGCTCCATGAGGGCGGCGTTGTACTCGTAGAAGCTCCTGAGCTTCGGATCCATCTTCGAGTTCTTCTCCCAGGCCTCCGGGATGAGCATCATCGCGGACTGGGCGAGGGAGTAGCCCGACATCGTGAGGAGCTCGAACGCGTTGTCAAGCGAGGCGGAGTCGGACTGGCCCTGGAAGATGAGCGGCCAGAGCTTCTCGAGATCCTTGCCGAGAACGGGCGAGGAGATGTGCTTCTCGCGGGCGAGGATCCAGTTGAAGTTGCCGCGCAGCGTGTTGATCTCGCCGTTGTGGGCGAGGTAGCGGAACGGGTGCGCGAGCTGCCACTGCGGGAAGGTGTTCGTCGAGAAGCGCTGGTGGATCATCGCGATCGCGGAGGTGCAGCGCGTGTCGGCGAGGTCGCGGTAGTAGACGTCGACCTGGTCGGCGAGGAGCTGACCCTTGTAGACCACGGTGCGCGCCGAGCACGAGCAGATATAGAACTCCTTGCAGTGCTTGAGCTTCAGGTTCGCGATGGCGATCGAGGTGCGCTTGCGGATGATGTAGAGCTTGCGCTCGAGCGCGTCGGTGACGACCACGTCGGGGCTCGGACCGATGAAGACCTGGCGGATCACCGGCTCCTTGGCGCGGACCGCGGCCGACATCGGCATGTCGCGGTTGATCGGCACGTCGCGCCAGCCGAGAAGCACCTGGCCCTCGGCGGCGATCGAGCGCTCGATCTCCTCCTGGCAGGCGTGGCGGCTCGCCACCTCCTGCGGAAGGAAGACCATGCCGACGCCGTACTCGCCGGCGGGCGGGAGCTTGACGCCCTGCGCGATCATGTCGTCGCGGTAGAGCTTGTCGGGGATCTGGATGAGGATGCCCGCGCCGTCGCCCTGCAGCGGATCGGCGCCCACCGCGCCTCGGTGGATGAGGTTCTTCAGGACCTCGAGGGCCTGGCTCACGATGCTGTGGCTTTTCTGGCCTTTGATGTGCGCTATGAAGCCGACGCCGCAGGCGTCGTGCTCGAAGTCGCTTCGGTATAAGCCGCCGGATTGGTTCATTTTTCTTGAGGCTCGCCTGTTGACGCCGCTTCGGGCTCCGCAGGGGCGCATCCGGCCGGGCTCCTCCCTCTTCGGGGAGAAACTCCGGCGGGGCACGCGCGGTCGGGTCCGTCCGCGGCGCGCCGCATCGGTCTCATTCGTCCGGACCCGGAAGGTCGCGGAGTCGCCGAAGCCCGCCAGCGGTCCGCCCATAAAAAGACGGGCGGGAGCCGGGGCGCGCGGTCGACGTTTCTGAAAAGCGTGCGGCTGGGTTTCTGGTTATGAGCGCGGTGAAGCAGGTCCGAGTCCGCTCCTCGACCCGCGCATCGGGGGCCGCCTGAACCCTGCGGTCCGCCGGCTCCCCCGGGCGGCGCTTCTCTTTGGTGCGCTTCATCTTCATCCGGGGGCCTGGGCGGAGGCCGTTCAGGCTTGTCTTCAAGCATGAATGATGAAAGGGCTCTGCAATCGGGGTTTCTCCGAGGAGAAGCCGCAGTCGGTATTGATCGAAATCAGAGAAAAGGGAATTGACCCGGAGCTTTCTCAGGAGAATCACTTAGCTGCTTAAGTGTTTCTGACGAGTCACGGCGAGACCCGGGAGGGGCGGTCCGATGCATCCGACGGACAGCAGAAAGCCCGGGCGGGATGTCTCTGTGAGACCCCTTCCCGGGCTTTTCCGGAGTCCTTCCTCCGGGGCGGGGATGCCCCGGGAGGTGTCAGACGTTTCAGGCTGCGGCGGCCTTCTTCTCCCTGCCCTTCATCGAGTGAAGCGCGATCACGGAGAGGATGAGCGCGGCGAGCGCGACGCCGAACGAGAGCCAGAGGTTGCCGCCCGAGAAGCCGGCCACGAGGTAGCCGAGCGCCGAGCAGACGGCCACGAGGAGCGCGTACGGCAGCTGCGTCGTCACGTGTTCCATGTGGTTGCAGCCGCCGCCCGCGGACGAAAGGATCGTCGTGTCGGAGATCGGTGAGCAGTGGTCACCGAAGACGGAGCCGGCAAGCGTGGCGGAGAGCACCACGATCGTGAGCGACGGGTCGATGCCCTGGACCACCGGGACCACGATCGGGATGAGGATGCCGAAGGTGCCCCAGGCCGTGCCGGTCGAGAAGGCGAGGAAGGCGGCGATGATGAAGACCACGCAGGGCAGGAAGAGCGAGAGCGAGGTGCCGGCGCCCGTGACGAGCCCCTCGACGAACTGCGGCGTGCTGATGAGGTCACGGCAGACGCCCGAGAGCGCCCAGGCGAGCACGAGGATGACGTTCGCCGGGAGCATGAGCTTCATGCCCTCGAGCAGGCCCGACATGAAGTCCATGAAGGGAACGAGCTTGCGCGGGACGTAGAGCAGGAACGCCACGCCGACCGAGCCGAAGGCCGCCCAGACGAGGGCCGCTGCCGCCGACGAGTTGCCGATCGAGGCCTGGAACGAGTGGTAGGCCGGGTCGTCGCCCCAGTAGCCGCCCGAGTACATCAGAGCGAGCACGGCGAAGATGATGAGCGCGAGGATCGGGATGATCATGTCCATCACGTGGCCGTTCGGGTTGGCCTTCGGGGGCTCGGCGCCGCCGCCGCCCTCGACCGCGCCGATGTTGCCGGCCGCGGCGCGTTCCTCGCTCTTTCTCATCGGACCGAAATCAAGGTCGGTGATGATGATGAAGAACACCATGAAGATCGAGAGGAGCGCGTAGAAGTTCCAGGGGATCGAGGCGATGAAGGCGGCCATGTCGGACTCGAAGACGCCGTTGCCCTTGAGGGACGAGCCCACCGCGGCCGCCCAGGACGAGACCGGGGCGATGATGCAGACGGGCGCCGCGGTCGAGTCGATGATGTAGGCGAGCTTGGCGCGCGAGATGCCGTAGCGGTCCGAGAGCGGACGCATCACGGTGCCGACCGAGAGGCAGTTGAAGTAGTCATCGATGAAGATGAGGATGCCGAGGCCCATGGTCGAGAGCAGGGTCGCGCGACGCGACTTCACGCGCTTCACTGCCCAGTTGCCGTAGGCCTTGGTGCCGCCCGACATGGCGACCACGTAGACGAGGGCTCCGAGGAGCGAGGTGAAGATGAGGATGCTGAAGTCGATCTTGTTCGCCATCAGCGTGAAGGTGGTCTGCACCGTCCCCATGATGATGTTCCCGTCGGTGCCGATCGTGTAGATGAGCGTGCCGGTGAGAATGCCGATGAGGAGCGAGGAGAGCACTTCCTTCGTCACGAGCGCGAGGGCGATGGCGACGATCGGAGGAACGATGGATAGCCATCCGGCGGCGTAAGGTTCCATGATTTCGAGGAGTTCTTGTTGTTTCCGGGGATGCCCGCCTCAGACGGGCCGTCCTGCCGTGGGAGTTTTGTTATTCCGATGCGCCCGACGATCCGGGACCCGGGACGCACCTGCCGCGCATTATGCAACAGAGCGTTTCAGTTTCATCACCTCTTTCGGGAGGTACTGATCAAAAAAAACTGAGCAATTGCCGTGCCCGGGAGACAAATAGGTAGAAACAGCCTTTGCCGGAAACCTTCCCGGCGGGTCATCCGAAGCAGGGGCCGGATCATGCCGGAAGCGCATAAGGGTTGCGAATTGTGCATTAGGCGCGCCGCGGGCGGGGCCGAATAATTTCCTCCGACCGAATTTCAACCCCTGGTCCGGGAAGGGCGCACAGACGAGCCGCCGCCCTTCCCGGCCTCCCATTGAAACCCTCCAGGAGCAGCGCACATGACCAGACCCGACCCTTCCCTCAACGTTGACTACGCCGTCTCGCCCGTCGTCACGAACCTTTCCCAGCCCGTGAGCAAGGTGCTCCTCGTGGGCAACTCGCTCATGTTCTACAACTGCGGCGTCTCCTCGATGCTGCAGGGCTTCGCCAAGGCCGCGGGCAGGAAGCTCGAGGTGACGATGGTGGGCATCGGAGGCGCGGGCCTCTACTGGCACGACGTCAAGAGCTACCTCCGCCCGAACGGCCTGAGGAGCTACCGCATCACGGCCGAGAACAAGTTCGAGTTCATCGACTATCCCGACGGCAAGATCTTCGACGCCGTCCTCATGGTCGACAGCACCCAGGGACCGATCCACCCCGAGCTCTGCGCGCTCTTCAACGAGTTCGCCGAGAAGCACTGCCGCACGATCCGCGAGCACGGCGCCGACCCGCTCCTGATGGTGAGCTGGGGCTACTCCGACCGCCCGGGCATGACCCGCGCTCTGGCCGACTCGATCATCACGACGGCGAACCGCTGCCACTGCCCGGCCGTGCCCTGCGGCATCGCCTTCGAGCGCGCGAAGCGCGAGCGCCCGGAACTGAAGCTCATCCGCACCGACAACCGCCATCCGACGGTCGCGGGCAGCTACCTCGAGGCCGCGGTCTTCTACGCCTCGCTCTTCGGCGAGAGCCCGGCCGCGATCAACTTCTACGGGCGCTTCGACGACCTCGTGGTCACGAAGGAGGACGGCGACTTCCTCAAGCGCATCGCCTGGGAGACCGTGCGCGACTTCAACCGCTGGGCCTGAGCCTTCAGGCACCCATGTCATGCGCCTGGGAACGGAAGGGCGTCTCGGGACTCCCCTCCTCGATCTCCCAGGCGTTCCAGTCATATTCCGCCGCCTCCTGGTGGAAATAGCCGATGAGACGCTCCGTGAGCGCCGTCCTCGGCCTGTCCTTCGGATAGGCGAGCACGTAGTCCGTGCTCGCATGAAATCCGCGCAGCGGGATCACCGTCAGGTGGTCCCGGTGACGGCGGATCTGCACCGATGAGAGCAGCGCGAGAAAGCCGTTTCTCGCCACCATCTGATTCGTGAGGAAGTAACCCTGGCTTCTCACGACGTACGCGGGCTGGAGCCGCAGCGCCTCGGGCTGCTCCTTCTGCCAGATCTCGAACTCCTCGTTCAGGACCCAGTTCGCGTGCGCGAGCTCGGCGAGCGTCGTCGCATGCTCGAGGCTGTGCCCGATCGCGCACGCGACCGCGCAGGGACAGCGCATCAGGGGCTCGACCGTGAAGCCTGCGA
This sequence comes from Sutterella sp., assembly GCF_030539355.1. Lineage (GTDB taxonomy): Bacteria > Pseudomonadota > Gammaproteobacteria > Burkholderiales > Burkholderiaceae_F > Sutterella. Next base: position 2,026 of record NZ_JAUNSF010000053.1, on the reverse strand, counting down.
AGGAGACGTTCTCGCGCGCATAGCCGATGGCGAAGTCGAGCACGCCCCGCTCGACGCGCTCGAGGCTCGTCGTGAAGGGCACGACCTCGACGTTCATGCGGCACTGCGGCACGGAGCGGAGCAGCCGCGTCATCGCGCTGTTCAGAATCGAGCGCGACACGCACGAGGGCACCGCGAAGGAGACCGTGTGCTGGGACTTTCCCGAGAGGCACGCCGTCTCCTCGATCGCCTGGTGGAGCTCCTTGACGATCGAGCTCGCATACCTCTGGAAGCACATCCCGGCGGGCGTGAGCGTCACGCCGGCCCCGCCCCTCACGAAGAGCTGGCAGTTGAGCGTCTCCTCGAGCTCCTTCACCGCGCGCGAGAGCGTGGACTGCGGCAGCCCGAGCGAGCGGGCCGCGGCGTTGATCGACCGGCTCGAGGCGACGGCCTGGAAGATGGTGAGCTGCTGGATCTTGGGAAGTCTCACTGACATTTCGATATCTCAAAAACGCATAACCATTGCGAATCTGCCCATTCCGCGCGCAGGTAGCTCAGTGGAAGAATCCGACAACAGCAATGGCGGAGAAATTCACAGAGTTCGTGACACTGCCCGGACAGATCGTTCAAAGGAGAGATCGTTCAAGTTTAGGCATAACACGACCCGCCGAGCCGTGTTTCCTGCGGAGGGGTTTTCCCCGACAGACCGCCCCTCAGAGACCCCGCAGGCCCAGGACCACCACCAGAAACCCCAAGGAGAAAACTCCATGATTCCAATCCTTGCAGCCATCGCCGTCACGGTGATCGTCGGCTGGATGCTCATCAAGCGCTACCCCTCGCAGATGATCCTGCTCGCGGGCGGCCTCGTCATCATCTATGTGTCCATCCTCTGCGGCGTCGAGAACATTCTTCCGCAGGGCGCCAAGTCCACGGGCTTCATCGGCTTTGACCCGGTGCAGCTGCTCACGAGCGTCGCGATCAAACAGGTCGGCGGCATCGGCATGATCATCATGGTCTCGGGCGGCTTCGCGGGCTACATGTCCCAGATCGGCGCATCGAACGCGCTCGTGCGCCTCGTGGCCGACCCGCTCAACCGCCTCTCGAGCCCCTACATCCTGCTCGCCCTCGCCTTCATCATCGGCCAGCTCCTCAACGTCGTGATCATCTCCGCCGCGGGCCTCACGATGCTCCTCCTCGTGAGCTTCTACCCGATTCTCACGCGCGTCGGCGTCTCCGCCGCCGCCGCGGCCTCCACGATCGTGCTCTCGACCTCGCTCTGCACGGGCCCGCTCTTCGGCACGCAGCAGCTCGCCGCCAAGACCGTCGGTCTTGACCCGACCGCGTACATGGTCGAGTACCAGCTCATCTGCACGGTTCCCGCTCTGCTCGCGATGGCCGTCGCCGTCTTCTTCATCCAGCGCTACTTCGACCACCGCAATGACGACGTCTACGGCGAGTCCGTGATTGAGAAGAAGAGCGAGGAGCGCGAGTGCCCCGTCTGGTACGCCGCCTTCCCGTTCGTGCCCATCGTGCTGCTCTTCATCTTCTCGAAGTTCGGCATCTCGTCGGTCAAGCTCGGCGTGAACCAGGTCCTCTTCCTCACGTGGCTCGTGGTCGTCGTGATCGAGCTCATCCGCCGCCGTGACGTCAAGGGCGTCTTCCAGGATGCCATGGCGATGTTCAAGAAGATGGGGCAGATGTTCGGCGGCATCGTCGCCCTCATCATCTGCGCCGAGGTCTTCGCCACGTCGCTGCGCGTCTGCGGCATGGTTGACGGCATCATCGGCCTCGCCTTCGACACGGGCTTCGGCGTCACCGGCATGACCGCGGTTCTCTCCGCGATCACGGGCGGCCTCACGCTCCTCGTCGGCTCGGCCATCGCGGCCTTCGCCACCTTCGCCTCCCTCTCGCAGGACATCCATGCGAGCCTCGGCGGCAACCTCGGCGGCATGGTCAACCCGATGCACCTCGCCGGCACCGTCTTCCGCTCGACCGCCGCACCGCCCTGCCCTGCATCATCGGCTTCGCCGTGATCTGGACGATGAAC
>NZ_JAUNSF010000052.1 GCF_030539355.1 Sutterella sp. | reverse complement strand
AGCGACAGGCCCGGGGACACAGACGGTCACGGAAAGCCGCTGAGCCCCCGGGCCCCCGCACTGCTAATATCGAATCCATGTTCAGCCACAGGACGCGCCGCCCTTTGGGGCGGCGCATCTGCCCCATCCGATCAACCACCTTCCCCGAGAGAATGTCATCGAGCGACTGGAAAACACTTCCGACCGGGTATTTCACGCATCAGCTCGTCAGCCTCCCCAACCCGCTCGAGGAGGCGCCGGAGTCCCCCGACCGCATTGAGGCGATCGAAACCCGCCTGATGCTCGGCGGCTTCGGCGGGCGCGTGCGCCGCATCGACTGCGGCCCGGCGCCGATGGATGCCGTGCTGCTCGCGCACGATGCCGACTACGTCAGCGCCCTCGAGCTCGCCAGCAAGGGCGACCGGGAGGCGCTCGCGCGCTTCTCCGAGCCCGACACCCGCGTGGGCGCGGACACCTTCGACTGCGCGATGGCGAGCGCCGGCGCCGCGGTGCGCGCCGTGGATGCCGTCTTCTCGCGCACGGTGAAGAACGCCTTCTGCGGGGTCCGCCCGCCCGGACACCACGCCTCGAGAAACCGCGCGAGCGGCTTCTGCTACCTCAACAACGCCGCGATCGCGGCTTTGTACGCAAGGAAGCGCTACCGTCTCAGCCGCGTCATGATCCTCGACTTCGACGCGCATCACGGCGACGGCACCGAGGAGATCGTGGCCGGGATCCCGGAGATCCGCTTCCTCTCGCTCTTCCAGTGGCCGCTCTTTCCGCACCGCCGCATGGAGCCGACGCCCGGGAACGTGGTGATCTCGCCGCTTGAGGCGGGCGCCGACGGCGTGGAGCTGCGCCGCATCGTCGAGGACGTGTGGATGCCCGAGATCGAGCAGTTCGAGCCCGAGCTCATCATTCTCTCGGCGGGCTTTGACGCCCATGCCGAGGAGCGCATCGCGCAGCTCAAGGCCGCCGAGATCGACTACGCACGCGTGACGCGCCTTCTCGTGGAGGCCTCCTGGCACATCTGCGAAGGGAGGCTCGTGAGCGTGCTTGAGGGCGGCTACATGCTCCGCAGCCTCGCGCGAAGTGTGTTCACCCATCTGCAGGGCCTTGTGAGGACGCCTGAGCCATGATTGATTCCAAAACGCTGATGCCGGGCGTGCGCCCGCGCGAGGTCTGGGCGTGGTCCGCCTTTGACTTCGCGAACTCGGGCTACACGACCGTCGTGCTCACGGCGGTCTTCAACGCCTACTTCGTCTCCACGATCGCGGGGGACGCGACCTGGGCGACCTTCGCCTGGACCTGCGTGATCGCGGCGAGCAACGCCGTGAGTCTCGTGCTCATGCCCGTGATCGGCGCGATCGCCGACGCGACCGCGAAGAAGAAGTTCTGGCTCTTCGTCGCCACGGCCTGCTGCATCGTCGGCACCCTCGGTCTCGCCTTCTGCGGCGAGGGAACGATCGCGCTCGCCGGCGCGATGATCATCCTCTCGAACATCGGCTACAACGTGGGCGAGACGCTCAATTCCGCCTTCCTCCCGGAGATCGCCCGGCCCGAGGCCGTGGGCAAGGTTTCCGGCTGGGGCTGGTCCTTCGGCTACTGCGGCGGCCTCGTGACGCTCGGCGCGTCGCTCGCGATCGTCGTGGGCGGCGAGTCGATAGGGCTCACGATGGACCAGCGCGTCGCGGGAACGATGATCGTCACGGCGGCCGTCTTCGCGCTCGCCTCGATCCCGATCTTCACGATGTTGAAGGAGCGCGCGAAGCCCCGCGGCACGGGCGGCAAGGAACTGCGCGACCTCTGTCTCGAAAGCTTCCGCGAGGTGCTGAAGACCTGCCGGAGCCTCGGCGAATACCGTGACTTCGCCTGCCTCGCGCTCTGCGGCTTCCTCTACCAGTCGGGCATCTCGATCGTGATCACGCTCTCGGCGGTCTACGCGGCCGAGGTAATGGGCTTCACGACGACGGACACGCTCATCCTCGTCTTCCTCGTCAACATCACCGCGGCCGTCGGCGCCTTCGGCTTCGGGTACCTGCAGGACCGCATCGGTCACAAGCGGGCGCTCGCGCTCACGCTCCTCTGCTGGATCGCGATGATCGCCTGCGCGGCCTTCGCCACGACCCGCCCGGTCTTCTGGGTGGCGGCCAATCTCGCCGGCCTCGCGATGGGGTCCTCTCAGTCCGCCGGCCGCGCGATGGTCTCACTTCTCTCGCCCGAGAGCCGTTCGGCCGAGTTCTTCAGCTTCTGGAACATGGCGCTCTGGGTCGCCGCGATCGTGGGTCCGCTCGCCTACGGCTCGGTCACCTGGATCACCGGCAATGACCACCGTCTTGCGATCTGCGTGACCGGCATCTTCTTCGTCGCCTCGTTGATCGCCCTCGTCCCGCTCAACCTCGAGCGCGGCATGAAGGCCGCCGGACGCGAGCAGTAACCGCTCGGACAGGAATTGCAGAACGGAACGGCCGCACTCCCTCGGGAATGCGGCCGTCAGCTTCTGTGGAGGCGCTCAACGCGCCGGAGGAAGGATCACCACTCCTCGAGCACCTCGATGTCGCCGTGCCCGCGGATGAGGTTCCGCACGGCCTCGAAGAGGTCGCGGATGCCGTAGCAGGTCATGAAGAAGGCGCTCACTGGGATTGCCGCGTAGGCGACGCGCATCTGCAGCCACGGGATCGACTGCATGTAGGCCTGCGCGCGCATCACCCACACCCAGCCGTACCAGCAGATGACGGCGTACATGACGAGTTCGATCACGCAGACGATGACGCGGCAGACGCGCCCGAGGGGCGTGCCGCGCAGGCGTTCGGTGAGAACGTCGACGACGAAGTGGCTGCGCGTGCGCACGAGTTCCTGCGCGGCGAGGAAGATCATCCAGATGAGGCAGATCTGGATCCAGTCGTCGGTCTGGGTGAAGTTGTAGACCGGGACGAACCGCACGAAGACGTTCGCCATGAACATGACGAAGATCGCCATGAGCGCCACGATGCAGATCGCGCGGGCCGTCCTGCTCACCACGCCGTCGATCATCTGCAGAAGGGAGAGAATCGCGTTCATTTCTAAACTCCTGCAGATTTAAGGAACGAGGTGCGCGAGGCCGAGCGAGAGCTCGGGGAAGAAGGCGACCAGGATCGAGAAGAGGATCATGATGATCACGTAGCCGAGGCAGTCCTTCGCGATCGCCATCACCTTCTCTCCGGTGATGGATGCCATCACGTATAGGTTGAGGCCCACGGGCGGCGTGAGCACGCCCACGGCGAGTGCGATGCACATGACGACGCCCAACTGAATGATGTCGTAGCCGAAGGCCTTGGCGAGCGGCACGAAGATCGGAACGGTGATCAGCAGAATCGCCGTGCCCTCCATGAAGCAGCCCATGATCACGAGGAGCGCGATGATGATGAGGAGCACGGGGGCGACAGACGTGAAGCTCGTCGAGATGAAGGCGATCGCCTGCTGCGGGATGCGGGTGTAGAGAAGCACGTACTGGAAGAACCCGGCCGTCGCGATCACGAACATCACCTTCGCGGTCTGCTCGGCCGTGTCCCAGAAGATCTTCGGCAGGTCCTTCAGATGAAGCGTCTTGAAGACGAAGAACCCGAGGATCATCACGTAGAAGGACGCCACGGCCGCCGCCTCGGTCGCGGTGAAGAGACCGGCGAACATGCCGCCGATCACGATCACCGGAGTCATGAGCGCGAAGAACGCGTCCTTGAAGGCCGTCCATCGCTCGCCCCACGGCGTGGGGTCGGTCTTGGCATAGCCCTCACGCTTGCTCACCCACGAGGACCAGAACATGAAGGCGATGCCGATCAGCACGCCCGGGACGGTGCCCGCGGCGAAGAGCGCGTTGACGCTTGTCTGCGTGAGGCCCGCGTAGAGAATCAGCGTGATCGAGGGCGGGATGATGGGGCCCAAAGCGCCGCCCGCCGCGATCGTGGCGCAGGAGAAGGAGCGGCTGTAGCCCGCCTTCGTCATCTCGGCGATGGCGATCATGCCGATGCCGGCGGCGCAGGCCGCGGCCGAGCCCGACATCGCGGCCATGATGATGCAGGCGACGATGGCGGCGTTCGAGAGCCCTCCCCAGCGGTGGCCGAGGCAGACGCGCCCGAACCCGAAGAGGCTCTTCGAGATGCCGCCCACGCTCATGAGATTTCCCATCAGGAGGAAGAAGGGAATCGACATGAGCGTGATGCCGGAGACCTGCGCGAACATGCGCTGCGGGACGAGGAAAAGGCGGGCCATGTCGCCGCCGAAGAGCAGGAACGTGGCCGTTGAGGCAAAGCCCATCGTCACGGCCGTCGTGACGCCGAGAAGCATCAGGACGAGGACGGAGGCGAAGATGACGAACATGACCACGGCTGCGGTCTCCTTCCTGTTTTTATTGTTTTTGAGGGCGGATTACTTCGCCTTTTCGGCGTCGATCGCCTTCAGGAGCTTCTCCATCTCGGCCTTGCCGGCGAGCTCGCCGATCTTCGCGTAGGCGGGCTGCATCTTCGTGGTGAAGGAGGCGCGGTCAGGGTAGGTGACGTTCATGCCCTTGGCCTTGAGTTCCTCGACCACTGCGGCCTCACCCTTGCTGATGCGCTCGCGCGTGAGGTTCTGCGCGTTGACGGCTTCCTCCTGGAGGATCTTCTGCGTCTCGGGGTCGAGCGTCTCGAAGACCATCTTGTTGATGAGCAAAACCTGGCAGTCGAAGTAGTGATTCGTCATCGCGAGCTGGTTCTGCGTCTCGAAGAGCGAGTCGGCGAGGATCGTGAAGACGGGGTTCTCCTCGCCCTGCACGACGCCCTGTTTGAGCGACGTGTAGAGCTCCGAGTAGGCGATCTTCTGCGTGTTGGCGCCGATCGAGTCAAAGGCGGCGAGAAGGCCCGTCGCGGGCGGCACGCGGATCTTGACGCCCTTCAGGTCATCGGCGGAGTTCACGACGATGTCCTGGGTGGTCGTCTGGCGGAAGCCGTAGTCGAACATCGAGAGGCCGACGGCGTCATGCGCGGCGAGACCTTCGTTCATCCAGGGCATCACGAACTTGTCGATCACGCGGTGCGCGTGGTCGTAGTCGGAGAAGAGGAAGGGAGCCGTCATGGCGTTCAACTTCCTCGAGTACATCGCGAGGTTGCCGAGCGAAATGATGCCCATGTCGAGCGCCGAGAGCGTCACCTGCTCGGCGAGCGCGGGCTGGTCGCCGAGTTCGCCCGCCGGATAGATCTCGATCTTCACCCTGCCGCCCGTGCGGTCCGCGACGTTCTTCGCAAAGAGCTGCGCGGCCTCGTGATGCGCGTGCGAGGTCGCCGCCGTGTGACCGAGCCTCAGCGTCTCGGCCGAGGCGGTGCCGATAGAGAGAGCGGCGCAGAGCGGGAGAAGGATGAGCGAGAGGGCGGAGCGTAATTGCATGATGGAGCGGTTCCTTTGGTGTTCTGTTTCGCGGACGGGCTGTCCGTCCGAGGCTGCAGCGGCCTCCCATGCCTGTGCAGCGGCCGGCCGCCGGGCGATGCCTGAGGGAACGGCGACGCGAAATGCCGTCCCGATTGTATTTGATCAACGCTATTGCGCAAAGAGGAGGAAATCCTCAATGCCGTTCTCCTGCAGGTGTTCGTACGGGCATGGCGTTCCGGCGGAGCCGGAGGCAGGCCCCCGTAAATCCTGATTTTGTTTTCTCTGTCGTTCCGGAACGGGTGTCATGCAGGGGGCGAAAAGTCGCCGGCCGGAACCCCGGATCCCCTGCGGCAGAGGGGAAAACGGGGCGACCGAGGGGGTGTCCGGGGATGCGTCCCTGTCTTTCCCCGGCATCTTCTGACCAGGCGTCCGGAAGGCGGGACGCGCTCCCCGGAGCTGTTTGCAGTTTTGGATAGCGCGGCCGCGACGTCCGTGCAGTCCCTGCGGGAGCCTGAGGAGAAACTGAAAAATTTGATTGCCAATTATTTGATTTACATGAAAACGTGAAATCTAGAATTCCGGCCATCCATTTCGGTTCAACTTGTTGAACCCCTGATTCACACGGGACTTCCCTCACATCAGAATGACGCCATCCCAACCAATCAAGGAGCGGACACGACATGGCCGGCAAAGGCTGCACATCACTCATCCGGGCTGACAGGATTCTCACCTACATCGCTCACAAGGGCGCGGCGAGCTTCACGCAGCTGAAGGATGACTTCGAGCTTCCGAAGAGCAGTCTCTTGAATTTGCTTGACACGATGGTCGAGTGCGGCCTCCTCGTGAAGAACGACGCGCGCCAGTATCAGCTCGGCATCAAGGTCTACGAACTCGGCTGCCAGTCGCTGCATCGCCGCAGCCTCTTCGAGATCTCGAAGCGCCCGATGCAGGAGCTCGCCATGCAGAGCGGCCTCATCTGCCACCTCGGCACGATCGAGGACTTCCACGCGATCTATCTCGACAAGGTCGAGAGCCCCCGCTCCCGTCCGACCGAGCGCAGCTGGGTCGGCAAGAAGCTTGAGTTCCACGTCACGGCCCTCGGCAAGGTGCTGCTCGCGTGGAAGCCCGAGGGCGAGCTGAAGCTCTACCTCGATGAGCTCAGGCTCGTGCGCAGAACGCCGAAAACGATCACCGACCGGAACCTCTTCGTGGAGGAACTGGCTCTCACGCGCCAGCGCGGATGGGGCATGGACGCGGAGGAGTCAGCTGACGGCGCGGTGTGCATATCCGCTCCGGTCTTCGACCTCTCCGGACGCGTCCCGTACGCGGTGTCGCTTTCGGCGGATCCGACCATCTTCACGCCCGACAAGCTCGACGGCTACCTCCGCATGCTCGCCGAGTGCACGGAACAGATTTCACGGGGACTCGGCTACAGCGGCCCCCTCCCGCAGATTCTCGCCCTCAGGTGAAGGGCGGCAGAACACACCCCAAGAGACTTTCAAGAAGGAGATTCTCATCATGACGAAATTCCACGGCTGCATCCCGCCGGTGTCCTCGACCTTCGACGCGGAAGGCAACGTCGACGCCGCGGCTGCGAAGCGCCTCGCCGACTACCTGATCGAGCACGGCGTGCACGGTCTCTTCTACCTCGGCACGGGCGGCGAGTTCTCGCAGATGAACACGGCCGAGCGCAAGGCGATGGCCGAGGCCGGCGTCGCGGCCGCCGCAGGCCGCGTCCCCGTCCTGATCGGCGTGGGCTCGCCCAACACCCGCGAGGCCGTGGAACTCGCGAAGCACGCCGAGTCGATCGGCGCCGACGGCATCGTCGTGATCAATCCTTACTACTGGAAGGTCGCCCCGGCGAACCTCGACGCCTACTACAAGGCGATCTGCTCGGCCGTGAAGCTCCCGGTCATCATCTACAACTTCCCGGACCTCACCGGCCAGGACCTCAATGCCGAGGTCGTCAAGCGCCTCGTGCTTGCCAACGACAACATCGTCGGCATCAAGGAGACGATCGACAACGTCGGCCACATCCGCGCCATGATCCGCACGATCAAGCCGATCCGCCCGGATTTCTCCGTCTTCGCGGGCTACGACGACCACCTCCTCAACACGCTTGAGCTCGGCGGCGACGGCTCCATCACCGCGAGCATGAACTTCGCCCCGGACCTCTCGGTCGGCATCTACGAGGCCTTCAGGAAGGGCGACTACCAGAAGGCGGTCGAGCTCGACAAGAAGCTCGTCCAGCTCCCGGCGCTCTACGGCATCGAGGTGCCCTTCATGAGCGTGATCAAGTACGCCACCGTGCGCGTCGCCGGCGTCGAGATGAACACCTATGCGCTGCCGCCCGTCCGCCCGCTCACCGACGAGGTGAAGGCGAAGGTCGACGCCTTCCTCAAGGCCGAGGGCCTTCTCTGATCCGCAGCACCTGACAAGACCCCAAGGAGTGAAAGAAATGACTGACTGCTACGACCAGGCCGACGAGACGATCTATCAGATCCGCACCCATGCGGACGGCCCGAAGGGCGAGCTCCCGCTCACGCCCGCGATGCTCATCAACCGCCCGAGCGGCGACCTCTTCGGCATGACCATGAACGCCGGCATCGGCTGGAACCCCGACGAGCTCGACCGTGACGAGATCCTGCTCGTCTCGACCCTGGGCGGCATCCGCGCCGCCGACGGCAAGCCCATCGCGCTCGCGCTGCACCAGGGTCACTACGAGCTCGACGTGCAGATGCGCGCCGCCGCCGAGGAGATCGCGAAAGGCAAGAACCTCCCCTACGCCGTCTACGTCTCCGACCCGTGCGACGGCCGCACGCAGGGCACGCTCGGCATGTTCGACTCGCTCCCGTACCGCAACGACGCAAGCATGACGATGCGCCGCCTGATCAGGTCCCTCCCGAACGTGAAGGCCGTCGTCGGCGTCGCGACCTGCGACAAGGGTCTGCCCGCCACGATGATGGCGCTCGCGAGCCAGCACAACCGCGCGATCGTCCTCATCCCGGGCGGCTCGACCCTGCCCGCCGTGGGCGGCGAGGACAACGGCCGCGTGCAGACGATCGGCGCGCGCTTCGCCAACGGCGAGCTCTCGCTCCATGACGCCCGCCGCTTCGGCTGCTCGGCCTGCGCCTCCGCGGGCGGCGGCTGCCAGTTCCTCGGCACGGCCGGCACCTCGCAGGTCGTCGCCGAAGGCCTCGGCCTCGCGCTCCCGCACTCCGCGCTCGCCCCGTCGGGCGAGCCCGTCTGGGTCGACATCGCCCGCGCCTCCGCGCGCGCCGCGATCAACCTCGTCAAGGCCGGCATCACGGGCAAGGACATTCTCACCTGGAAGGCGATCGAGAACGGCATGATGATCCACGCCGCCTTCGGCGGATCGACCAACCTGCTGCTGCACATCCCGGCGATCGCGCATCAGGCCGGCGTGAAGCTCCCGGCGGTCGAGGACTGGATCCGCATCAACCAGGCCGTGCCGCGCCTCGTCGACGTTCTGCCGAACGGCCCGAAGTACCATCCCACCGTCCGCGCCTTCATGGCGGGCGGCGTGCCGGAGGTCATGCTCCATCTGCGTGACCTCGGCCTCCTGCACCTCGACGCGCTCACCGTCACGGGCAAGACCGTCGGCGAGAACCTCGAGTGGTGGGAGAAGTCCGAGCGCCGCCAGCGCTTCAAGGAGATCCTCGAGCGCCAGGAGCACGTCAGCCCCGACGACGTCATCATGTCGCCGAAGGTGGCCCGCGAGCGCGGTCTCACCTCGACCATCACCTTCCCCGTGGGCAACATCGCCCCCGAGGGCTCCGTGATCAAGTCGACCGCCATCGATCCCTCCGTGATCGGCGAGGACGGCGTCTACTACCACAAGGGCCCCTGCAAGGTCTACCTCTCCGAGAAGTCGGCCGTCTACGACATCAAGCATGAGAAGGTCAAGAAGGGCGACATCCTCGTGATCATCGGCACCGGCCCCTCGGGCACGGGCATGGAGGAGACCTACCAGGTGACGAGCTCGCTCAAGCACCTGAGCTACGGCAAGTACGTCTCGCTCGTCACCGATGCGCGCTTCTCCGGCGTCTCGACCGGCGCCTGCGTCGGCCACGTCGGCCCCGAGGCGCTCGCGGGCGGCCCGATCGGCAAGCTCCGCACGGGCGACATCGTCGAACTGCGCATCGACTGCGTCAACCTGCACGGCACCGTGAACTTCCTCGGTACCGCCGAGACGGGCGAGCTCCCGCTCGAGGAGGCCACGAAGCTCCTCGCCACCCGTGAGAGCCATCCCGAGCTCGCCCCGGATCCGGACCTGCCCGACGACACCAAGCTCTGGGCGGCGCTCCAGTCGCTCTCGGGCGGCACCTGGCGCGGCTGCATCTACGACGTGCCCCGCATCGTCGAGGCCTTCAAGAAGCTCCCGAAGGACTGATTCCCGGTCCCCCACCTCTTTTCTTCAACCCGGCTGAACCCTGACACCCCGGGACGCAGGCGAGAAAGTTCTCCTGACGCCTGCGTTCCATGGGGGGGGGGAAGCTCTATCCCAAGGAAGCGTTTTCTATCCCTCCGGGGGTAGAAAACGCACAAGGACGAACCATGCCTCTGCTCATCATTGCAATCGGCGTCGCGGCCCTGCTGCTGCTCACGATCCGGTTCAAGCTCAACACCTTCGTCTCACTCATCATCGTCTCGATCGGCGTCGCGATCGCGAGCGGCATGCCGCTCCACAAGATCATCGGCGCGGTCGAGGGCGGCTTCGGCGGCACGCTCGGCCACATCGGCCTCATCTTCGGCTTCGGCGTGATGCTCGGCCGTCTGCTCGCCGAGGCGGGCGGCGCCCAGCGCATCGCTCTGACGATGCTCAACTTCTTCGGCACGAAGCACATGGAGTGGGCCGTCGTCTGCTCGGCCTTCATCGTCGGCATCGCGCTCTTCTTCGAGGTGGGCCTCATCCTCCTCATCCCGATCATCTTCGCCATCGCCCGCGAGGCCAAGACGAGCCCGATGACGCTGTGCGTCCCGATGCTCGCCGGCCTGCTCGTCGCGCACTGCTTCCTGCCGCCGCACCCGGGCCCCACGGTCATCGCCAAGGAATACGGCGCTGACGTCGGCCAGGTGCTCCTCTACGGCATGGTAGTCGGCATCCCGACCTTCCTTCTCGCCGGTCCGCTCCTCAACCGCTTCTGCAAGAAGCTCATTCCCGCCGCCTTTGAGAAGGCCGGTGACATCAGCGCCCTCGGCTCGACGAAGAACTTCACGGACGCCGAGATGCCCGGCTTCGGCATCAGCTTCGTGACCGCGATGCTCCCCGTCATCCTGATGGCGCTCGTGACGATCCTCGAGTTCTTCATCACGCCGCAGATGCGCAATGAGTCGCTCTTCCTCGAGACCGTCTTCTTCATCGGCAATTCCACGACTGCGATGCTCGTCTCGATGCTCTTCGCGCTCTGGTCGATGGGCTACGCCCGCGGCAAGAAGATGGACGAGCTGATGAAGACCTGCGGCGCGGGCATCGCCGGCATTGCCGGTCTGCTGCTCATCATCGGCGGCGGCGGCGCCTTCAAGCAGGTGCTGATTGACTCCGGCGCCGGCGCCTACATCGCCAACCTTGTCTCCGGCGAAGGCATCAACCCGATCATCCTCGCCTGGGGCATCGCCTCGGTGCTGCGCATCTGCCTCGGCTCGGCCACGGTCGCCGCGATCTCCACGGCCGGTCTCGTGATCCCGATGATCGCGGGCGCCGACGTGAACCTCGCCCTCATCACGCTCGCCACGGGCGCCGGCAGCTCCATCTGCTCCCACGTGAACGACGCTTCGTTCTGGATGATCAAGGAGTTCTTCGGCCTCACGACGAAGGAAACGATCTGCTCGTGGACGCTGATGTCGACCGTCGTCTCGGTCCTCGGCCTGGTCTTCCTCCTCATGGTTGACGCCGTGATCTAAGTCACCTCCGAGCTCCGGGCCGCCCGCCGCCGCACTGCCACCCGTCGGCGGGCCGCCCTGGATTTCTGAAGGATTCATCCCGCACAGGGGTGCGTGCCAGGAGCCGCCGGCGCGCACCCCTGTGCCTTTTCCGTCCGGGGGCACGACCGCCGGGGATGCAGTTTTCACGGTCGAAAAATGAGGAATAGAATCCACAAAGTAGGAAAAATTACCGACTTTGTGGAATCAATTCCATTTCGAGGGGCCTCATGAAGACGTTGCCAAGGACGGAGTATCTCAATCAGCTTCTTGAGTTTCTTGACAAAAAACTGATCAAGGTGATCTCGGGAGTGCGCCGATGCGGCAAGTCGACGCTCCTTCAGCTTCTTCAGGAGCATCTGCGCCGGAGCGGCGTCACGGAGGAGCAGATCGTCGCGGTGAACTTCGAGGACTTTGACGCCGAGCCGCTCTGCGAGGCGCGGGCGCTGCACACGTTCCTCAGGGAGAAGCTCGTTCCCGGCAGGATGACGTACATCTTCCTCGACGAGATTCAGCACGTTGAAGACTTTCCGCGGGTGGTGGACAGTCTCAGCATCCGCGACAACGTGGACATCTACATCACCGGGTCGAACGGGCGTCTGCTCTCGGCGGACATCGCGGCGCTCCTCACGGGGCGCTACGTGGAGATCCGCATGCTGCCGCTCTCCTTCAGGGAGTTCGTGGAGGCAACGGCAGAGAAGGAGCCTCTCCGGGAGAGTTATCTCCGCTATCTTGAGCAGAGCTCCTTCCCGTATGCGCTTGAGCTCGGCTCGGACAAGGCCGTCCGAACCTATCTCGAGGGCATCCTTGACGGCATCCTGATGAAGGACATCGTCGAGCGCTACAAAATCAGCGAGCCCTCGCTCCTGAGGAGTATCACGGCGTTCCTCTTCGACAGCATCGGCAGCGAGGTCTCAAGCCGCGGCATTGCCAATGCACTTTCCTCCACAAGGCGCAAAACGGATCCCAAGACGGTGGACAGATACCTCTCCGCTCTTGTGGCCAGCCAGCTCTTCTATGAGGCGAAGCGCTACGACATCCGCGGGAAGCGCCTTCTGACAAGGCTCGAGAAATACTATTCAGTCGACCCGGCGCTCCGTCGCCTGATGCTCGCCCGCTCAGGCATGGATGTCGGTCATGTGCTTGAGAACGTTGTCTATCTCGAGCTTCTGCGCCGCGGGTATGACGTGAGCGTGGGCAAGCAGGACGACTATGAGGTGGATTTCGTCGCCCGCAGTCACGCCGCGACGCTTTATGTGCAGGTGTCGGCCACGGTCCGTGACGCAGGGACGCTCGCGAGGGAACTGCGGTCCCTGGAGGCGGTCCGCGACAACAACCCGAAGCTGCTGCTCACGCTCGACGATGATCCGCCGATGAGCTACGAAGGCATCTGGCGCATGAACGCGCTCGAGTGGCTCGTCGGCAGAATGCCTGACGGCACCGTCCTGCAGTGACATGCTTTTCGCATGCGGCCCGGCCGTGTAACGGAGGTGTCCGCGAATGGGTTACTGCTGTCCGCACTTGGGTTACCCGGGTCGGGAACTTCTGCATTGAATCCGTGCATGATTCTGTAAGAGGTTAGACTGCAGGCGAGTCACAACAAATTCTCCGCAGGTTCATTCGCCATGACGATCATGCAGCGCGTTCGGGTGCTTCTGAAAGACAGCAAAAAATCACAGGCCGCCTTTGCCCGTGAGATCGATACGAGTCCGCAGACGTTCTCGGCCTGGGTCTCCGGCAGGAACCAGCCGAGCGTCACCATGATTCTCCGCATGAGCAAGGCGCTTCAGGTCTCGCCGACCTGGCTGCTCACCGGCGAGGAGGAGGAGGACTACCTGGGCTCTCCAGATGCCAGGAAGTACGTCAGGATCCATCAGGCGGATCTCTCCGACAAGGTGGATGACAGGATCCTGGAGGCAATGGAAAGCGTCGCCCCCGTGAAGATGATTCAGGTCGGTCACGGCTGGGCGCCGCGGCATGGTGTTTCGGGGGATGAGTCTCAGCTCAGCCTTCTCGGCGTGAAAGGCAACGCGATGGAGCCGACTTTGAGCGACGGGGACTTCATCCTGCTTGACCAGTCGGTGAATTTCATGCTCACCGACGGCGTCTATGCCTTCACATACGGCGGCGACTTCTTCATCAAGCGGCTGCAGCGGATCGGCGGCAAGGCGATCCGGGTGATCAGCGACAACCCCAGGTTCGAGGCCTACTCCGTTGACACGGAGGAATTTCAACAGAACTGCCGCATCATCGGCCGGGTCGCGGCGGTCATGTCCACCAGGCCTGTCTGAGGCATTCCGGCTCCTCAAGTCGGGAAGAATGAGGAATGGAATCCACAAAGTGGGAAAATTTCCTGACTTTGTGGAATCGATTCCATTTTGTTGGCTGTGAGAGCCTCGGAGTGAGGCGCTTCAGCACTGGAGTATTTGCGGCAGCAGGAGCGTCCGCGTTTCGGTCATTCCTGTCCGCGTCTGGGTTACTCAGGCCGGCACTCCGGGGGCACCTCGATGCCGAAGGCCGCGCAGACGAAGGTCTGCAGTTCGTTGAAGCGCTCGAGCACCGGCGCGCATCCCGGCCGCTCGATGCACCTGATGGTGCGCATCTCGTCGAACATATCCTCGGGCGAACTGAAGATCTCACGGAGCGCAGTCTGCCCGTGAACCTTGACGACGTGGTTCATGAGCGCCGAGCCCGTGATGGCGACGACCGCCCAGCCGCTCACCTCGCCGCCTCCGATGCGGGGCTCGTCAAGGCGAAGATCCGCGGCATCCGGCCGCAGGCGGCGCAGCCGCAGGAACGCCTCACCCCGTCCGGGCGTCACGGCATCAATCGCTCGTTCAATCCGCTCCGGCGTGAGCTCGATGTCGGCTGGCATCCTCGCGATACGCTGCCAGCGCGCGAGCCGCGGGAACAGAAACCCGGTGAGCATCGGAAAAATGGCGAGCGTCAGGATCTGATTGACGAGCGCGGCATCCCCGTCGAGGGCGGCGAGGAGATCGTCGGTGAGTCCGATCCGGTGGGATATCTGCTCAAGGAACCACGAGTCCCCGGCAAGACGCATCGGGACTGGATCAGACTCCGGCGTGCCGATGGCGTCGAGTTCCGAAAGATCCCAGTCCCCGGGGAAAATGAATTTTCCCCGTTCCTCCTCGGAAAGCCTTCTGAACGCCTCGTTCGGGATGAAGCGATTCGTTTCCGGATCGAGCCGTCCCCAGTGAGCATAGGCGTGGGTTCGCTTGCCGGTTTTCGGGTCGGTCTGCCCGGGCTGCGTGCTCGCATAGACATACTTTCCCATCCGGTGGATGCGCATGCGGTACGGTGCTTCCGGGTCGATCGGGCGTGACATGGGAGTGTTTCCAGATATGCGAAAGGCCTCCGCTGGGGGAGGCCTCTCTCAAGGAATGCCGGTTCTGACGGATGATCAGCGGGCAGGCTGCGCACGCGCGCCGTCGCGGTTCATGTCGATGATGCGGCGGGTGTCGGTGGCGAGGTCCGAGATCTTGAGGGCGTCGTAGCTGTCGGCGATGAGCTGAAGGGCATCGTCGCGCATCGGTGTGTTCTGGAACTCACGCACGACGCGCTGGGCGCGCTCGATGGCGGCGACGTAGGCGTGACGGGCGAAGTAGTACTGGGCGGTCTTCAGCTCATGCTCGGCCTGCGCGAGCACGAGTCCGTGCATGCGGCGGCGGGCCTCGGGGGCGAAGCGGCTGTCCGGGTAGCGGAGCGCGAGCTCCTTGAAGGTGTCGAACGCTTCGCGGGAGGCGTTCGGGTCACGCTCGGCCAGGTCCTCGGCCGCGAGCTTGTTGAACCAGCTGTCGGTCTCGTTCAGGGTCGCGAGCGCCTTCAGGTACATCACGTAGTCGCTGTTGGCGTGGTTCGGATAGGTGCGCAGGAACTGGTCGGCCGCCTGCACGGCGCCCGGGGCGTCACCGTCCTTCCAGGTCGCGTAGATCAGTTCGATCTGGGCCTGCTGGGCGTACTGACCGAACGGATAGCGGGCCTCAAGCTTCTGGTAGTAGTCCTTCGCCTGTGTCCAGTTGCTATCATCAAGGGCTGACCTCGCCTCGGTGTAGAGCTGGTCAGCGCTCCAGTCGAGCGTAGGGTCCTTCTCAAGGCTCTGCAGCCAGGAGCAGGAGGCCGTGGCGAGCGTCACGGCGACAAGCGCGAAGCCGCGCATCAGGAGCCTTTTGAAAGGATTGACAGATTTCATGAGTGAAGAGCAGGTCGAATTAGACAGCGTCGATTATAGCGACGAGGATTTTGAAGACGGGGCCGAGGATGCAACCGAATCCGTCGAACTTCCCCGTTTCACGGTCGAGGGGTTCTGGGGCGAGCGCCTTGACAAGGTTCTCGCGGCCCATCTGCCCGACGTGTCCCGCGCGAGGCTGCAGAAGCTCATCGAGGCCGGGAAGGTCCGCCTGAACGGCCGCGTCGTGGAGAAAATCCGCGAGAAGGCGACCGAGGGCGACGAGATCGAGCTCCTCGAGCCGCCGCGGCTTGACGAGTCGCTCGCCTTCGAGCCGCAGGAGGACGTGGAGTTCGAGGTGGTCTACGAGGACGATGCGATCATCGTCGTCAACAAGCCCGCCGGGCTCGTCGTGCACCCGGGCGCCGGGAACCCCGACGGGACGCTCCTGAACGGTCTCCTCTGGCAGTTCCCGGAGCTCAAGGACGTTCCGCGCGCGGGCATCGTGCACCGCCTTGACCGCGACACCACCGGCCTCATGGTCGTCGCCCGCACGCTCGCCGCGCAGACGAACCTCGTGCGCCAGCTCCAGGCCCGGTCCGTCAAGCGCGAGTACTGGGCGCTCACGATCGGCACGGCCGCGGAGGACTTCGTCGTTGACGTGCCGATCGGCCGCGACCCGAAGAGCCGCATCCGCTTCCGCGGGTTCCCGGGCTCCACGGGCGTGCGCGCCAAGCCCGCCCGCACCCGCGCCCGCGCCGTTGACTGGTCGAGCGCCGACGGCATTCCCGTCTCCTGGGTTGCCTGCCGCCTCGACACGGGCCGCACGCACCAGATCCGCGTGCACTTGACCGGCGAGGACCTGCCGCTGATCGGCGACCAGCTCTACCGCGGCCGCGCCCCCGGCATCGCCGTCAAGATGGAGAACCTCCTCGACTTCCACCGCCAGGCGCTCCACGCCTCGCGTCTCGGTCTCATCCACCCGGTCACGGGCGAGGAGATGGAGTGGTTCGTCCCGCCCGAGGAGGACATGATTGATCTGATGGATGACCTCGGCTTCGGTCCCTGGGACCGCCCGGTCACGGTTTTTGAAAGGAACTAAAGAAGATGTCGATTGGCTTCAAGGAAGATCTCGAGAGCATCGCCCCGGAATGGACGGGCGAGACTCCGAAGGGCGTCAAGGCCTTCTTCACCTGCCGCACGGGCGGCGTCTCGAGCGGCCCCTGGGGCGGCCCCGAGGGCGTGATGGGTCTCAACCTCTCCAAGAGCACGGGTGACAACGCCTTCTGCGTGAAGATGAACCGCCAGATCCTCACGCAGTGCCTGCCCGCCGAGCCGAAGTGGATCTCTCAGGTCCACGGCACCGCGGTGATCCACGCCGATGAGGCCGCGGACGCCCCGGAGGCCGACGGCTCCTGGACCATGACCCCGGGCGTCGTCGCCTGCGTCATGGTCGCGGACTGCCTCCCCGTGCTCCTCGCCGACCGCGAGGGCCGCATCGTCGCGGCCGTGCACGCGGGCTGGAGAAGCCTCGCCGACGGGATCATCCAGGAGGGCGTGCGCGCGATGCGCCGCGCGCTCGGCGACGAGAGCTTCGTCCCCGCCGTCTGGATGGGGCCGCGCATCGGCGCGGAATCCTTCGAGGTGGGCGACGACGTGCTCGAGGCGATGAAGCAGCATCTCCCGGAGGCCGAGAAGGCCTTCACCAAAAAGCCCGACGGCAAGTGGCTCTGCGACCTCGCCATGCTCGCCCGCATGGCCCTCAGCTCCGTCGGCGTCCCCGACGGCGACATCGCCGACTGCGGGCTCTCGACCTATGCCGATGCAAAGCGCTTCTTCAGCTTCCGCCGCGACGGGAAGCAGAGCGGGCGCCACGCGGCCCTGATCTGGATCGAGTCCTGAGGCATAATCCGCGGTTCGCCAGAATTCATACAGATAACAAGACCCCAACCGGAAAGAATCTCCAAATGACTCGGCATATTCCCGTCGTCGGCTTCGTCTCCCTCGGCTGCCCCAAGGCGCTCGTCGACACCGAGCGCATCGTCACGGAACTGCGCGCCCGCGGCTACCGCGTGGGCAACACCTACAAGGACGCGGACCTCGTCATCGTCAACACCTGCGGCTTCGTGAACGAGGCCGTCGAGGAGTCGCTCGCCGCCATCTCGGAGGCGCTGCGCGAGAACGGCCACGTGATCGTCTGCGGGTGCCTCGGCGGCAGGAAGGAGGCCGACGGCTCGAACTACGTGCTCGCGCGCATGCCGAAGGTGATCGGCGTCACGGGCCCGGACAGCGTCGACGAGGTGCTTGAGATGGTCGAAGGGGTGCTGCCGCGCCCGCACGACCCGTGGGACGAGCTCGTGCCCGCGGCGGGCGTGCGCCTGACGCCGAAGCACTACGCGTACCTCAAGATCTCCGAGGGGTGCAACCACCACTGCACGTTCTGCATCATCCCGAACCTGCGCGGCACGCTGCTGTCGCGCCCGATCGGCGACATCGTCCGCGAGGCGGAGAACCTCAAGGCCGCCGGCGTGAAGGAGCTCCTCGTCATCAGCCAGGACACCGCGGCCTACGGCGTCGACAAGCGCTACAAGCTCGACTTCGCGGGCGGGCGCCCGGCGCACACGAGGCTCCTTGACCTCTGTCGCGAGCTCGGGCGTCTCAACATCTGGACGCGCCTGCACTACGTCTACCCGTACCCGAGCGTGGACGACGTGGTGCCGCTCATGGCCGAGGGCCTCGTGCTTCCCTATCTTGACGTGCCCTTCCAGCACGCGCACCCGAGGATCCTGAAGCTCATGAAGCGTCCGGCCTCGGGCGAGCGGAACCTCGAGCGCATCGAGGCCTGGCGCAGGGCCTGCCCCGACATCACGATCCGCTCGACCTTCATCGCGGGCTTCCCCGGCGAGACCGAGGAGGAGTTCGAGTACCTGCTCGACTTCCTGCGCGAGGCGAAGCTCGACCGCGTCGGCTGCTTCGCGTACTCGCCCGTAGAGGGCGCGGTGGCCAATTCCCTCCCGGGGGCTCTGCCCGACGAGGTCCGTGAGGACCGCCGCCGGCGTCTGATGGAGCTCCAGGCGCAGATCTCGCTCGAGAAGCTTGCCAAACGCATCGGCGGCGTCGAGGACGTGATCATCGACGAGGAGCCCGACGAGGACGGCGTCGCGGTCGGCCGCACCAAGTCCGACGCCCCCGACATCGACGGCGTTTGCTACGTCACCACGGACCGCGCGCTCAAGCCCGGCGACATCGTGCGCGTGCGCATGACCGCCAACGAGGAGCACGACCTCATCGGCCGCGAAGTGCCGCCCGAGGCCGAATAAGACCCCTCAGAGGTCTCTGAAAATCAACGCTTCGCTTCCTCCGGGAGGGCTTTCAATCCAAGAAAGCCCTCCTGTCTTATTGAGACGGTGCGGGAGCACGGGCGGTGGGTGCGGTATCATGCCCGCACCACAGATAAAAAATGAGAGTAGAGGCGGCACGGCGCTCCTTTGCGCTGAACCTTCCGTCAGCGGAGAAAACTGTTTTCCGGCCGCCCTCGCTCAGAGAAAATCCGCGCATTAAGCAATGATTTCCAGAAAGCTTCCTCTGCTCATCGCGGCGATGCTCTCCGCATTCGCCACCGCGGCCGGCGCCGTGGCACTCGGCCCGCTCAACATCCGGAGCGTGCCGGGCCAGCCCCTTGACGCGACCCTTGAGATCCAGGACGTGGATCTCTCCATTTCCCCGATTCTCGTGCGTGTCGCGCCTCCCGCGACCTATCTGCGCGAGGGCGTGCAGTGGCCCCAGGAGGCCCAGGACCTGCGCATGACCCGCATGAGCGGCGACCCGAGCACGGTCCGCGTGCGCGTCACGGGCTCGCAGAAGGTTGACGCGAGCTTCCCGCTCCTGATTGAGATGAACGCCGGCGGCGTCGTCTCGGTGCGCAACTACTTCATCCAGCGCAATCCCACGGGCTTCAGCGTGCTCGCGCAGAACGAGACGCCCTCGGGCGGCACCCAGCCGGCGAAGCCCTCGACGCAGGGAAAGATCATCGAGCGCGTGGAGCGCTATGAACTGCCTCCCGCGGCGCAGAAGCCCGCTGCCGCGCCGGTTCAGAAGCCCGCTGCAGCGCCCGTCGAGAAGCCTGCGCCCGCTCCGGTGCAGAAGCCGGCGCCCGCAGTCGCGCAGAAGCCCGTCGTGCCGACGCCGCCCCTGCCGAAGGCCGAGCCCCGTCCCGAGCCCAAGCCCGCTGCCGCTCCCGCTCCGCAGAAGGCCGCCGCGCCTGCTCAGCCCGCCGCCGAGCCGAAGCGCCAGGCCGTCCGCCGCGCCCCCGCGGGCTCGAACGCCCCGGCCGTCGTGCGCGAGTACGTGGCCCTCAACGGCTTTGACCCGAACGAGACCTTCACGATCCAGCGCAACATGACGCTCTGGTCGATCGCGAAGCTCTACTGGCCGGGCTACCCGGGCGCGCTCCTCGAGCAGGTCTCGATCGCGCTCACCAACAAGAACCCGAACGCGTTCGTCAACGGCGATCCCTCGAAGATCGTCGTGGGCGAGAAGCTTCGTTCGCCCACGAACGCTGAGGTCTTCGCCGTCGACCCGGTCAAGGCCTTCCGTGAGGTGCACGGCAACAAGGTGCGCATCCCCGCGCCCACGCAGAACCTGATTGACGCGCAGCGCCATTCGCCGGCCGCCGCCGCCGAGGTCGCCGCCGTCCAGCAGCCGATGCTCGCGAAGCACGCCGCGCCCAAGGCCGTCGCCGATGCGGGCAGGGATGCCCTGAAGCGCGCCGTCGCCGAGGAGGAGCGTGACCGCGAGGCCGCCGCCTCCGCCG
>NZ_JAUNSF010000174.1 GCF_030539355.1 Sutterella sp. | reverse complement strand
CCAACTGAACAGCTGTTCAGTTGGCGGCTGTACCGGAATTTGGGAAATTCACGTTCTTATATCGTGCTTACATCAACACGGTCAATCAAAATTTCGAGCAAAGGATCAATATTCAGAGTTTTGTGATCCTCTGCCGAAAAAAATCCCTCCGAACATTGATCTGATCGGAGGGAGGAGAGGAGAGGAGAAACGCGCAGAGCGTCTCAGACAGATTGGGGGTGTGTGACGTCGTCAGCTCGCGGCCGGGCTCGTCTTCAGCTCGTCGAGATCGTAGGGCGTCGTCTGGTAGACGTAGTAGTTGAGCCAGTTCGAGTAGAGAAGGTGGGCGTGCCCGCGCCAGCGGAAGCGCGGCGTGCGGTTCGGGTCGTCGTCGGGGTAGTAGTTCTCGGGGACGGCGATCGCGAGGCCCTTCGCGAGGTCGCGCCTGTACTCGGCGTCAAGCGTGAGCAGGTCGTACTCGGGGTGGCCGGTGACGAAGATCTGGCGGCCGTTCTCGGTGGACATGAGGAACGGCCCCGTGCGGCGGCTGCCGGCGAGGACGCGCAGCGCCGGCGTCGCCTCGAGGTCGCGGAGGTTGAGGCCCGTGTGGCGCGAATGGGGCGCAAGGAACACGTCGTCGAACCCGCGCACGAGCGGGTTGTTCGGGCGCATGACCTCGTGCTCGAAGAGCCCGAAGAGCTTCTCCGCGAGCGGCTTCTTGCGGATGCCGAAGTGGTGCCAGAGGCCGGCGAAGGCGCCCCAGCAGAGGTGCATCGTGGAGAACACGTGCGTGCGGGTCCAGTCGAGAATCTCGGTGAGCTCCTCCCAGTACTTCACGTCCTCGAACTCGTACTGCTCGATCGGCGCGCCCGTGATGATCATGCCGTCGAAGCGCCGGTGCCGCACCTCGTCGAACGTGGTGTAGAAGGCGTCGAGGTGATCCCCGGAGACATGCGTCGCGCGGTGCGACTTCGTCTGCATGAGCGTGAGGTTCACCTGGAGCGGCGAGTTGGCGAGGAGCCTCGCGATCTGCGTCTCCGTCGTGATCTTCGTCGGCATCAGATTGAGCACGGCGATCTCAAGCGGACGGATGTCCTGCGTCCGCGCACGCTCGGGCGTCATCACGAAGACGTTTTCCTCTCCGAGACGGGTGTAGGCGGGCAGGCTGCGGGGCAGGATCACAGGCATCGGGAAACTCCTCTGACTTCAAGGTTTCAAGGGACGGCTTATTTCGACTTCACGGCGTCAAGCGCCTGCGCGAGGTCGGCGATCAGGTCGTCCTGGTGCTCGAGGCCGCAGGAGATGCGCACGAGCGAGGGCGAGATGCCGATGCGGGCAAGTTCCTCGTCGGTCATCTGGCGGTGCGTCGTGAGCGCCGGGGCGAGGCAGCAGGTGCGGGCATCGGCCACATGCGTCTCGATCACGATGAGCTTCAGGGCCTTCATGAACCTGAGCGCCGCCTCGCGGCCGCCCTTGATCGAGAAGGAGAGCACGCCGCAGCCGCCCTTCGGGAGGTACTTCCGCGCGCGCTCGTAGTACTTCGAGCTCTCGAGGTCGCAGTAGTTGACGTACTCGACCTGCGGGTGGCTCTCGAGGAACTTCGCGACCGCAAGGCCGTTCTTCGTATGGCGCTCCATGCGCACCGCGAGACTCTCGAGGCCCACGTTGAGGATGTAGGCGGAGAAGGGCGAGGCGGTGGCGCCGAGGTCGCGCATGAGCTCCACCGTGGCCTTCGTGATGTAAGCCGCGGCGTTGCCGAAGGCCTCGACGAAGACGAGGCCGTGGTACGTGGGATCGGGCTCGGTGAGGCCGGGGTACTTCGCGGCGTTCGCCTTCCAGTCGAAGCGGCCGGCGTCGACGATCGCGCCGCCCACGGTGGAGGCATGGCCGTCCATGTACTTCGTGGTCGAGTGCACGACGATGTCGGCGCCCCACTCGAAGGGGCGGCAGTTGATCGGGGTGGGGAAGGTGTTGTCGACCACGAGCGGCACGCCGTGGTCATGGGCGGCCTTCGCGAAGCGCTCGATGTCAAGCACCGTGAGGGCGGGGTTGGCGAGCGTCTCGCCGTAGACGAGCTTCGTGTTCGGGCGGAAGGCTTGGGCGAGCTCCTCGTCGCTGCAGTCCGGATCGACGAAGGTGGCCTCGACGCCCATCTTCTTCAGCGTGCTCGCGAGCAGGTTGTAGCTGCCGCCGTAGATGCTCGAGCTCGACACGACGTGGTCACCCTTCTGCGCGAGCGTGAAGATCGCGTAGAAGATGGCGGCCTGGCCGGAGGACGTGAGCATCGCCGCGGCGCCGCCCTCGAGCGCGCAGATCTTCGCCGCGACCTGGTCGCAGGTCGGGTTCTGCACGCGCGAATAGAAATAGCCGGCCTTCTTCAGATCGAAGAGGTCGGCCATCTGTTCGCAGGAGTCGTAGTTGAACGTCGTCGACTCGATGATCGGGAGCTGGCGCGGTTCGCCGTTCTTCGGCTTGTAGCCGCCGGTGAGACAGAGTGTGTCGATGTGCATGGGTGCGTTTCCTGTTTTTTCTTTGCTCTCAATCCGGGGAGACTTCACTCCGGGCTACCGCAGGAGGTTTCCGAAGGACCTCCGACGAGCCGTTGAAGGGAGTGATGCCCCGGGATGATTCGGATGCTATCGGTCCGTCGGGCACCCCGGAAGGAGGGGTCAGGGTAATACCGCAAGATGCAATTGAAAATTCCTTCTCCCCTGTCGCAGAGGGAATCCGAGGGTGTCACGTCATAACCATGTGTCTCGCCCGGGGAACGTCTGACAGAATGTGACCGCTCTCATTGCGAGCTTCCGCTCGAAAAAGAAACGCCCCCGGTTCCGAAGAAACGGAGGCGCGGAACTGCTGTCCGGGACGCGGAAGAGGGCCGTGGATCAGGTCGCTGCCGGGCTCGTCTTCAGCTCGTCGAGGTCGTAGGGCGTCGTCTGGTAGACGTAGTAGTTGAGCCAGTTCGAGTAGAGGAGGTGGGCGTGGCCGCGCCAGCGGAAATGCGGCGTGCGGTTCGGGTCGTCGTCCGGGTAGTAGTTCTCCGGGACGGCGATGGCGAGCCCCTTCTCGAGGTCGCGCCGGTACTCGGCGTCGAGCGTGAGGAGGTCGTACTCGGGGTGGCCGGTGACGAAGATCTGACGGCCGTTCTCGGTGGACATGAGGAACGGGCCCGTGCGGCGGCTCCCGGCGAGGACGCGCAGCGCCGGCGTCGCCTCGAGGTCGCGCAGGTTCAGACCCGTGTGCCGCGAGTGGGGCGCAAGGAACACGTCGTCGAACCCGCGCACGAGCGGGTTGTTCGGGCGCA
>NZ_JAUNSF010000051.1 GCF_030539355.1 Sutterella sp. | reverse complement strand
TGAAAAATGTCTCTGATGGATATCCTGCGAGGGAACAGGAACAAAAGCGAATTCGAACAGATAATCGAGAAGCACGGCCGCGACGAGACGGTCAACTGTTTCGCCCGCCTCGTGATGCTCATGCTCGTCGACTACGACGACGTCGCGAAGTACCTGTGGCAGGAGGTCCGCGCCGCGGAATGCGCGGGCGGCTATCCCACGGAGTTCGCCGCGCGCATCCGCCGCACCCCTGAGTACCGCTTCTTCGTCACCGAGGACCACTACGAGATCGACGACTTCGACGGCGTCGACCTCATGAACCATATCTGCATGGAGCCGGGGAACATCGACTACCTGCGCCGCACGAACGGCAGGCTGCGCTGCGACATCGTCGAGAAGATTCTCCGCTCGTGCTTCATCATCGAACAGTCGAAGATGATGAACGGCGGCCGCATCCTGCTCGACCCGCTCGAGTACGGCGAGAAGCAGCAGGCGCTCGAGATGACCGGCACGGTCGTGCAGGATCATCCGAGGCTCGGCCGGCTCGTGCAGGCCGCCGCGGTCTACAACTGCAAACGCCACGGCCAGCTCTGACCCGGGCGCAGGCAGGACAGGAGAAACAGCGATGAAAAAGCGACGCGGCGGCATTTTTGACGACCTGATCAAGGGCGTCGGCACCGTCGCGGACGCCGCCGTCGGCACGGGCTGCGGGCTGCTGCGCGGCACGGCCCGCACGCTCGGCGACGCCGCCGACGTGGTCGAGAACCTCTCCGAGGGCCGGGCCCGCGAGGCGGGCGAGATCATCGGGCGCCGCATTGACGAGGCGCTGCCGGTGATGAGCGACGCCTGCGGGCGGGCGCGCGATGCCGCCCTCGGCATTGCCGACGGCGCCGTGACGGCTGTCAGGGAAAGCGGCCTGCTGCAGGACGCCTCCGAAGCGCTCTCCGAGGCCGGAATCTTCGCCGGAAAGCAGATCCGCCGGGCCGGCGAAATCGTCGACGACGTGATGCCGGCCGTCGGCGAGGTATGTGACAGGGCCGGCTCCCTCGCCAGGGATGCCGCGGAGAGCGCCGTGACGGGCGCCGGGTTCGCGAAGGACGTGGCGGTCGGCGCCGGCTGCGGCATCGTGCGCAACGCCGCCCGGACGCTTGAGGATGCCGCCGGCGTCGTCGAGAACCTCGCCCGCGGGGAGCCAGGCCATGCCGTGAAAATCGTCGGGCGCCGCATCGAGGGCGTGGCCTCCGGTCTCGGACACGCCTGCGGCAGCGCCGCCGACCTGACGGGCGACCTCGTGAAGCCCGGGAGGAAATTCGCCACCGACGGCAATGCGAGAAAGCTCGCCTCGATCCTCCCGCTCGGGGTGATGGCCTTCGGCGCGGGCACCGCGCTCGCGAACCTCCCCGACCTCACTGACCTGGCCGACACATCCGGCATCCCGCACATGCCCGACGCCGATCCGGAGGGCGTCGACACACTGGACCTCGCCGATGCCGGCGACGACGGGCTCCTCCCCGTCGGCATGGACGATGCCCTGGTCGGCATCGAGAACGGCGTCTTCACGGGCGGGGAGGAGGAACTCCTCCGCCTCATCGAGGCGGGCGAGATCGAGGGCACCGAGCACGTCGACGCCGAACTGGTGACGCGAAGCCCCGCGGTGCAGCAGGCCTTCCTCGAGGCGCACGGTCTCTCCGAGGTGCCCGACGGGTGCGAGGTCCACCACATCGTTCCGCTCTCCGAGGGCGGCGCGGACGCCCCCGCCAACATGGTGATCATCGACGCGGAACTGCACGACCGCATCACGGCCGCGCACCGCATCTTCTACGGCTGGCTCGGAGCCTGATCCCTGCGGTCAGACATCCCGGAAGCGTGACGAACGCCCGCCGGGACGGTGCACGGCGGCGGGATAGACCCGTTCATTTATTTTCGATGTGTTTTATCTTGCTCCCCGTCATAATAAAAGCATATCCAAAAGGCAAATATTGACTTTTATTTTAGGCATTATTTGACTATTTGACACCAAGGAGATTGCGCTGATATGATTCAACGCATTCCGCGACCGTCCCCGGAGCCGCAGAGCTCCGGGCTGCCGCGGCCGGCCGCAGGCTCCGGGAAGCCGGGACGGCGCACAGTGTCTCCCCGTGCCGCCGTCCGGGAAAATAATCCGGAGCCCGCGGCTCATTAATTCCCCGGTAAAAGTGAATCCCCTGACCGACCCTCAAGATGGAATACAAGACCAAAGATTTTCTTCTTCAGATCAATGAGGGAGCATTCACCGACACCACGGAATACGGGCACCTTTCAAAACGGCAGAAGCTCGACAGGAAATTCAATCTCTCCATCCTGCAGCACGACCTGATGCTGCTCGACGATGTCGCCGCTCACCGCGGGATCTCGCGGGCCGAGCTCCTCAACTCGATGCTCTACAACGCCTTCGTCTCGTCGCTCGAGGAGCTTCCCGCCGACGCACGGGCGTTCTTCGCCAAGCACGCCGACGAGAAGGTCACCTGGAACCGCAACACCGTGCCCTGGAGCGCGGACCTCTACGGCAGCGCAGGGCGGGAGCAGATGGAGCGGGAGCTCGAGGAAAAGCCGCATTCGCGCGAGTACCAGACGGTGCTGCGCGCCGTGACGGAAAGAGTGCCCGCGCGGGGGCCGCTGCCGCTCTCGAGCCAGACGAACCCGAGCCGCGTGCTCTACGTCTCCGTCCGGCCCGAGCCCAAGCTCTGCGCGATGCTCGAGCTCATCCAGATCATTGACCGGAGGTTTCTCGAGCGCGAGATCCCGGCGGAACTCAAAAAGATCATCCTCTCGTCGCCCGAGTTCATACCGCTCGTGGCCCGGACGACCGAGCGGATACTCGAGCGCTGCAAGCCCGACGCCAAGTCCGTGCTCGGTCAGCTGATCGCGAGGGGCGTGATCGGACTCGAGCCGGTCGGGCAGTGACGGGGCCGCGCGCGGAGGAGACGCCGGGCCGACGGCATTTTTGAAGAGAATCAGAGAAGAAGGGAGGCGCTCAAGCCATGTCTTTGCTCGACGTCCTGCGTGACGAACCCGTGTCCGAGCTCGAGCAGATGGTCGAAAAGTACGGTCTCGAGGACACCGTGGTGTTTCTCTCCCGCGTCGTGATGCTGCTGCTCACCGACAGCGAGGACGTGGCTCGGTTTCTCTTCCAGGAAGTCCGCGCCGCGGGCTGGGCCGAGGGCTACGCCGCGGAGTTCGCCGCGCGGATCAGAAAGAGCAGGGAGTACCGCTTCTTCGTGACGAAGTCGAGCTACAGAATAGAGGGCTGGGACGCCTGCGACCTTCTGAACGACATCTGCCGCACGGAGGGGAACCTCGAGTACATGCGGCGCACGGAAGGGCGGCTCCGCTGCGACGTCGTCGAGAGAATCCTGCATTCCTCATGGCTCTACGAGCGCTCCAAGGCCGAGAACGGCGGCCGGATCGTGCTCAGCCAGAGCCAGGCCGCGGAGGTGCTCGAGCGCCAGCGGGCGCTTGAGATGGTGGCGCCCGTCACGGCCGAGCACCCGAGGATTGGCGAACTCGTGCGCAGGGCGGCGACGATCAGCGCGGAACGCACCGGCAGCCGCCGGGAGGGAAGGGGAGTCGGCTGAAATATTATCCCGCCTTGTCAAATAATAATAAATAAAAATATTTTTGACACCTCCGAAGGCCGCCGATATCATTGAACACTCCTCAAAGCGCAGGCAGAAAGCGCCGTCCCCTCAAACAAAAGAACCGCCATGGCAAACGAACGAATCTACTGGGTCCGCACGTCTTATGAGGCCTTTGCAGAGGAGAAGGCCGTGCTCGAGCCTCCCCAGACGACCGGAAAGATCAACCTCAGGATCATCGAGGAGGATCTTGAACTCGTTGATGCACTGGCGAAGCACCGGGGGATCTCACGCGCAACGCTCCTCAACCATCTGCTTCACGACGGGCTCGTTCACCGGCTGCACCGCATGCCTGCGGACCAGCGCGCCTGGCTCATTCTCGCCGCGGACCGCGTTTTCCTCGGCCGCCCTGTCGACCGGCCCTGGGTCGACGACTTCTATGACGACGCGCGGGAAAAGGCCTGCGAGGAGATGGAGCAGGAGCCGCACTCGTACGAATACCTAAGGATGCTGGGCGAGATTCCGCCCGAGCCGCCGGCCGAGGTCCGCGCCTACATTGACCTGAAGGCGGTTGATCCCGTCTGGGAGTACGTCACGCTGCGCCCGGAGCCCAAGCTCCAGGTGATGCTGGAACTCCTCGAGAGCAAGGACGTCTACTGCAGCGTGCCCATCCTGATTCCCGAGGCGCTCAGGCGCTTCGCGCTCTCGAACGGGAAACATGCGTCCGTCCTTGAGGAACTGACGCGGAAGTTCCTCATCGCAGGCGGTCCCATCCTGATTCGGTCCTCGGAAGGCTTCTCGAGGACGGCGTCCTGACATACGACGTCATCGAAGCCCCTGACGAAGATGATCCCGAGGAGACGGACTGACCGGTCTCCGCGTCGGGAAGAGGCGGGGCGGAAGCTTCCGGCCGCGCTCCGGTTCGACTTTGGTCAAATATTTTCCATAACTATAGTCTAAAGTTGACTTTTATTTTAGGCAAAGTTTGACTATTTGACAGTTTTATTTATCGTCTATATGATTTGCGGAAATCACGCAGGGCGTGCAACTCGATCTGAAGCGAAGGAAAATGACCGCAACTCAGAAAATCTACACCGTGAGATCCGCGATCCCGGCCTTCGGTTCGGAGGAAACCGCCTTTGAACGCCCGGAGAGCGACGTCAAGTACAACCTGAAGATCATTGATCAGGATCTCGAGCTCATTGATGCGCTCGCCGGGAACGCGGGCACGTCGCGCTCCCAGCTCCTCAATCATCTGGTCTGGATGGCTCTGAGCGACAAGCTGCGCAGAATGCCCGCGGACCAGCGGGCCTGGCTCCTGATGACCGCGGATAGATCGGTCAGCTTCCGCCGCGTGGACACGCCCTGGGTCGCCGATTTCTACGATGAGCACGTGACCAGGGCCCGGGAGGACCGGGATCACGAGCCGCACTCCTACGAGTACCGCACGATGCTCGGACTCGAGCAGAAGCCCGTGGAGATCACCCGGTGCCACATCGACTTCAGCCTGCTGCCGAAATACGAGTACGTCACGCTGCGCCCGGAGCCGAAGCTGCGGGAAATGTTCCGGCTCTTCGAGAAGCATGACGTATGGCGAAAGGGCCTTCTGGAATGGGGAATCCGGGTGGCGTTGGAGCGCTTCGCGCTCTCGAACCGGGAGCACGCGTACCTGATCGAGGAACTGACGAGGAAGTTCCTCCCCGACGGGCCGCACCCCGACTCCGTGCTCGGCAGGCTCCTCAAGCGCGGCATCGTCAGGTACGACGTGATTGAGCTCGACGAATGACCGGCGCCCGGACGGCGACTGTTTCTCTCTGAATTGAAAGACATGATGACATCACTCCTCAGACGAGGGGCGGGGGCGCTCTGCGCTCTCCTCTCCCTCGGCCTCGCCATGATCACCGCGGGAAACGCCGCGGCGGAAACGCCCTGGGAGCGCCTTGCGCTGCCCGAGGGCGCCGTGATCGAGATCCCCGCGGACTTCCGGATCCTCTCCGAGAAGGAGGTGGCGGGGATCGCGTCCTACGCGGCCGGGGCGGCGCAGCGCCGTCAGACGCGCGACCCGCAGCGGCGGCTCCTCGTCGCGAACGCGGGCGAGCCCTCCTGGGCCGTCGTCCGGCTCTCCGTCTTTGACTCGAACCGCTGGAACCGGGAGGACCTGCTCAACGCGACGGAATCCGAGCTGCGCGACGTCCGGGACTACTACCTGGACTACCTCCCGAAGGCGCTCGTCCGGGGGCAGGCGAGGCTGCGCGAGGTCTACATGCCGCGGATCGTCACCATCGCCGGGCACCCGGCGCTTGAGATCACCTACCGCAGAAGCTCGCAGTTCGTCGTGAGCGACTGGCTCGTCCGGATGTACTCGATCGAGACCGGAGCGAAGAAGTTCCTTCTCACGATCTCCAATGACCTCTCCTCCGCCGACCGGATGGATCCCATTCTGAACCGGATCCTCTGGACGATTGAATTCAACTGAATCTCCTCTGTCGCTTCACTGCAGCAAACATGTAAAAATCACTCATCGCGACCACCCTCATCGCGAGACTCAGCCTCCACATTATCAATGCGACGGCACTGTTCACGCCGTCTCCGACCTCAGTTTCATCGAACCATAGGAAACACTGATGCTCGAAAAACCCAGAATAGGTGTCATTCATGGAAGATTCCAGGGCCTTCACAACGGCCATATGGAGTACCTGCTTGAGGGCAAGAAGAGATGCGAATGCCTTGTCATCGGCATTACCAATTACTTGCGGACTTTCAAGGACGAACGGATCAGCTCGATTGACTCTCACCGGCTGAACAGCGCCGACAATCCCTTCACCTACTTCGAGCGCGCCGAGATGATCCGTGAGGCTTTGCTTGAGGCAGGCGTCCCTCTCCCGGAGTTCCGCATCGTTCCGTTTCCAATTGAGGAGCCGGAGAAGATTTTCAACTTTGCCCCTCGCGACGCCGTCTACTACATGACGATTTATGACCAGTGGGGCAGGGAGAAACTGGATCGCCTCCGCAGTCTCGGACTCAATGTCGATGTGATGTGGACACGAGATCCCTCTCAGAAACCTATAAGTGGTTCACTCGTCCGGGACTCAATCATCCATAACCGGCCCTGGCGGCATATGGTGCCGCCGAGCGTCCATCGGTACATCACGGAAAACGGCCTCGACAAACGCATCACTGAACAGACTCATGACTGAATTAACCCTCCTCAACGATCCCTCCGTGACTGCGCCTGCCGATATCTACGGAGGAAAGGCACACTGGACCAACTGGCTGCTCAGACACGGATTCCACTGCCTTCCGAGTCTCTTCGTAAGATGCGGCATTCGGAAGAAAGACCATGCCCGGCTGCGTGCGGAACTCGAGAAGTATCTGCCGAAACTGGGCAGCAGCACGCTGGCCGTCCGCTCCTCGGGAATGATCGAGGACTCGGGAACAACCAGCAAGGCCGGCTGCTATGAGACGGTTCTCGGTGTCGCGCCGGAGACCGACGCTGTCTTCGCGGCCTGGGAAAAAGTCCTGGGCAGTGCCGAGAACCCGCTTGAAATGGGCTGCGTCATTCAGCCCATGGCCGACTGCGCAGCGTCCGGCGTGATCTTCTCGTCGAACCCAGTCAGCTTCTCGAAGCAGGAACTCGTGATCAACTACACCTCCGGAACGGGTGACGGTCTCGTAAGCGGCTCCGAGAGCGGCGCTGAAATCGTCCTCAGGAAAGCTGACCTCGGAACACTCACCGGACATCCGGCCTGGGTGCGGGAACTCGCCCTCTCAGCTGTGAGGATGGAAAGCGAACTCAACTGTCCCATGGACATCGAGTGGTGCACGGAGCGTGCCACGGGCGAACTCATCATCCTGCAGTGCCGGCCGGTCACATCGGTGCTCTTTCGTGAGGAGGGCGTCTTCAGGATCAGCGCCCCCGAGGACATTCCGGACCCCAGACTCAGAGGGCTCGACAAGGTGCATCTGCGCCTCAAGGCCCGCGAGGAATCCGTCGACGTGTCTCCGGCCTGGCTTGTATGCTGCAACTGCCGGACAGAGAAATTTCCTCTTGAGGAGACGATGTTCAGCATTGAACGCGGACCTTTCTGCCGGGGATACAACGCGGTCGTCATCATGCCGGCGCTCTCGGGCAGCAAAGTGAGGAGGTTCTTCGTCGGTGACCGTGCGAAGTTCGGAGAGACCGTCACCTGCAACCGCTACGGTGTCCGATCCTTTCCCAAGCACGACTCACTCTGGCAGGCTGCCCGCGCCTTCTACGAGTCGCTCAG
This sequence comes from Sutterella sp., assembly GCF_030539355.1. Taxonomy (GTDB): domain Bacteria; phylum Pseudomonadota; class Gammaproteobacteria; order Burkholderiales; family Burkholderiaceae_F; genus Sutterella. The sequence goes on along the minus strand of NZ_JAUNSF010000051.1, from coordinate 13,152 downwards.
GAACGAGAGCTGGGTCTGCGGCCTGATCATTCAGGAAATTTTTGATCCGAAATACACAGGCATCATCAAGTCCGTCGACGGTTCCATTCTCGTTGAGATCACCAAAGGGCACTTCGCCGCCAAGGGAATCGTGCCCTCGAGCTGCTACATCATCACTGGATTCGAAGTCACCGTGGTTCGGGAAGTGATGCAGACCAGCTATAAAAGAATCATCGAAGGACACGTCATTGACCAGGCATGCAATGAACGGGTATCGCTCCCCGCGGACGCCATCCTGTCAATCGCCGACTATTTCCGCAGCTTCATCCGTGAGAACTACGTCGTTGAATTCGGTGTGCTTGAGGAGGAGGGGGCTGTCCGGCCGTACCTCATCGACTACTCGCTCGATGTCTCCGACCGAAACATAACCGTTGACGACGTGCGCAACGGCGTCATCTCCCCTGGAACCGGGAGCGGCAGACTCCTGAAGCTTGAGGTGAACGATCTGCGTGGAATTGACGCGCACTTTCATGACGAGCTTGATGCCTCGGGAGTCAGCGGCAAGGGCGGGAAATACATCTGCTACGCGGAGAAGCCGAGCATTGAGCTCAAGGACTGGATCGGCCCCGACTGCGCCGGATTTGTGTTCGCGAGCGGAGCCTCGCTCTGCCACCTTGCGGTTCTCCTGAGAGAGCACAGCATTCCCGCAGTGACCGGAGTCGATGAGTTCGAACTGAACTTCGGCGCACATTACCGCCTCGACACCAGGCGTCCCGGCCCCGTCACAGCCAGACTCTCTGAGGTTGGAGACGATGATTTACTTTGACAACGCCGCCTCCGCCAGCCCCGATCCCGCGCTCTTCCGCGCCCGCCTCAACTCCCAGATCAATGTCTTCGGCAATCCCGCCGGCATTCATGAGGCGGGCGACAGAGCGAGGCAGCTGATCTGCAGGAGCAAGGACGCCATTCTGTCCGCGCTGAACCTCCCGGACAGCAAGGTCATCATGACAAGCAGCGCCACCGAGAGCAACAACCTCGCCATGCTCGGCCTCAGGGCCGGAGACCGGGACCTCTGCGTGGCGCTCGCCACCGATCACTCGTCGATTCTGGAGCCGATCGAGCAGCTCCGCCGCCGCGGCATGCGCACGAGAATCATTGACGTCGACCGGCACGGACAGCTCGACTTTGAGCAGATGGAGGCCGCAGTCGGGCCGCGCACGAGGATCGTCTCCTTCTGCCCGGTCAACAACGAAACAGGCGTGATCCAGAAAGACTGGGAGAAAACCGTTCGGCTTGCCCACAGACACGGCTGCCACGTCCACGGCGACATGGTGCAGGCCGTCGGCCACACCTCGGAGATCGACTTCAGCCTTTTCGACTCAATCACGTTTTCCGCCCACAAGCTGCACGGCCCCAAAGGCGTCGCCTGCCTCATCATCGGCAGGGACGCCGAGTTCTCGCCGCTTCTTCTCGGCGGGGAACAGGAATACGGCCTGAGGGGCGGCACGGAGGATCCTTCCGCAGCCTACGTGCTTTCACTTGCGCTGAAAAAGTCCCTGGAGGACGCAAGACTCGATCTTGTGCGGGGACTCAGGGAACGCCTCGTTGACAGGCTGAAGACAAGCATGCCCTTCATCAGATTCAACAGTCCTGCGGACGGAGTGCCCAACATCCTCAGCGTCACGATTCCAGGCTGCGACAGTGACACTGTCGTCCGAACCCTGAGCGTGCACGGAATCTGTGTCTCCGGCGCCTCCGCGTGCAGCAATCTCTCGGGCGGGGGCTCCCATGTCATCCGTGCCATGACCGGCTCCGCCGAAACCGCACGATCCACTGCCCGCATCTCGCTCTCCAAATTCAACACGGCTGAGGAATGCGACATCTTCACGGATACGCTGAGCAGGATCACCGCCTCAATGAGGAACTGACGATGGTCAACCGAATCTTCAATCTCCACTTCACCGATTTCTGCAACTTCAGCTGCCGGTTCTGTTTCGCGAAAAATGAGAAAAGGGCCCTGTCTCTCGATGAGGTCAGAACCGTCGTTGACAACATTGACGGCTACTTCCGCGAGAACGGCGTGACGGACGGCAAGATCAACATTGCCGGCGGCGAGCCGACCACATGCCGATATCTTCAGGAAATCATCGATTACATCGTCGGGAAGGGCATAACCGCCACCCTCATCACCAACGGCTTCATCCTCACCGAGCAGTTCATCGCCGCGAACCGCGGGAAGCTGCAGACGATCGGCCTCAGCATCGACTCGATATCTCCGAAGACAAATGCCGCCCTCGGCCGCTCGATACGCAGGAGAAGCGAGACACTCGAGTATGAGCGCCTCACCCGCATCTGCCGGGCGATCCGTGAGAACGGGATCCGGCTCAAGATCAATACCGTCGTGAGCAGGCTCAATATCCACGAGGACATCCTTCCGCTCCTGCGCGAGGTCAGGCCCGACAGAATCAAGTTTCTCCAGATGCTCCCGGTGAACGCCTTTGCGGAAAGTCTCGTCGTCTCCGACTCGGAGTTCGAGGAGTATCTCCAGAAGTACCGTGAATTTGACTACGTCGCGGAGTATTCCTCTGACATAGCCGGCGCCTACATGATCATTGACTCCGGTGGATTTGTATCGACAAACAACCTCCACCTCGACAAAAAGTACAGCGCGCTCCGGATGCCGATCAGAGACATCGTCAGTAACGTTGACTTCAACTTTGAAGGGGAAATGAAGCGCTATCAGTGACGACCACGTTCCCATGCGGATCCACGCCGGAACCCGGTCATTGCCTTCAGCCTCAAGACCCGCAGAGGCGGCCAGCCGCCGCTCTCCGTCCGACGGCTTAGGGGAATCCCCGCAGAGCTCCTCTTTTCGGATCCTTCGTTCGGCGAGCGGTTTGAGGTATTACTCGGACCCCGTCATTTCGTCCCCTTGCGGGTACGTCAGCACAGGCATAATGCCCGGACACACAGGCCGCCCGGCCGTCCCGGAGACAGCGGGCGGACCTGAATGAACCGCAGAATTTCAGACACCCGGACTTTCAACAGATTTGAGGAGTAATGTCATGGCCCATGTGAACCCCCCGTATCGTGCAGACGTCGTCGGCAGCTTCCTTCGCCCGAAGGAACTGCTTGAAGCCCGTGCCGCCTTTGCCAAGGGCGAGCTTGACCGTGCATCGCTCACGGCCCTCGAGGACAAGCTGATCGCCGACCTCGTCAAGAAGCAGACCGCCAACGGTCTCAAGGCCGTCACCGACGGCGAGTTCCGCCGCGCCTTCTGGCACCTCGACTTCCTCGCCGCGATCGGCGGCATCAAGCACGTCAAGGCCGAGGCCTGGTCGGTGCACTTCGAGGGCCATCAGCCGAAGGCCGAGACGATCGTCATCGTCGACCGCCTCCACTTCCCGAAGGATCATCCGTTCCTCGAGGCCTATGACCGCCTGAAGGCCATCGCCGGCGACACCCCGATCAAGTACACGATCCCGTCGCCCTCGATGCTCCACCTCATCTGCGCCGTGCGCGAGGCGAACTACAAGCCGACCGAGTTCTACGCGGCCAACCCCGACCAGCTCTTCGAGGACCTCGCCCAGACCTGGACCGACGCCATGCTCGCCCTCTACGAGCGCGGCTGCCGCTACCTGCAGTTTGACGACACGTCCTGGGGCGAGTTCTGCTCGCTCGAGAAGCGCGGCGCCTACGCCGCCCGCGGCATTGACGTCGACTGGGTCGCCCGCCGCTACTGCGAGGTGATCAACAAGGTCCTCGAGAAGAAGCCCGCCGACCTCACGGTCACGATCCACATCTGCCGCGGCAACTTCCGTTCGACCTGGTTCTCTTCGGGCGGCTACGAGCCCGTCGCCGAGATCCTCTTCGCGAACTGCAACGTCGACGGCTTCTTCCTTGAGTACGACAGCGACCGCGCCGGCACGTTCGAGCCGCTTCGCTTCATCAAGGACCAGACGGTCGTCCTCGGCCTCATCACCTCGAAGTTCCCCGAGCTCGAGAACAAGGCCGACGTCAAGGCCCGCATCGAGGAAGCCACGAAGTACGTCCCGCTCAACCAGCTCTGCCTCTCGCCGCAGTGCGGCTTCTCCTCGACCGAGGAAGGCAACATCATGACCGAGGAAGAGCAGTGGGCCAAGGTCCGCCTCGTGCGCGAGATCGCCGACGAGGTCTGGGGCGACAACTGATCGACGCCTTCCTTTCCCGCCCGGAGGCAAAGCAGTCCGAAGGGCAGGGGAGGGTGATCTGAATCCGACAGACGGGAGAGGTCCTCGCCGCAGGGTACCTCTCCCATTCTTTTGCCTTCTGCCGCAGGCATTCCCGCGGCGACACGCCTCGTCATCGAGCGCCGCCGCACCATGACGGCAAAATGAAAATTTGGTGAATTTTCTGTTCTCCGGGATTTCGATGCCACCGCCCGGGGCGCGGGCGCGCTAAAGTAGACAGGCTGAGGGCTCGATCATTGAAGACGCCCTCATGGAATCGGGCGGCCGGCATCATGGAATTGCCGCGAACCGCCTTTTCTGTGCTCATCACTCATCGTCATCCGCCTTTCCCTCACCCAAATGGCCGCCTTTCCGCTCCTGATGCCCGCCACGAAGCTTCCTCCGAAGCTCATCGTCTTTGATTTGGACAAAACCCTGATCGCGGGCAACTCCACGGTGCTCTGGACCGAGTGGCTCTATGAGAAGGGGATTGTGAAAGATCCGATCTACCGCCAGATCAACCGGGAGATGGAGCGCGACTACGCGGCCGGGACGCTCGACATCGCGGCCTACGAGCGCAAGCAGTCCGGGGCGTTCCGCAGACTCGACGAGGCGACGCTCACGAAACTCGTCTCCGAGTTCGTGAAAAAGCGCATCGCCCCCCTGGTCTACCCCGAGGCGAAGCAGTGGGTGAAGAACGCCGTCTCATCGGGCACCCCCACCTACGTGCTCTCGGCCTCGACCTCGTTCCTCGTCGCCCCGGTCGCCCGCATGCTCTTCGGCATCGAGAACGCCATCGGCATCGAGCTCGAGCGTGTCGACGGCTTCTTCACGGGCGAGATCGCAGGAATCCCCTCCTACGAGGAGGGCAAGGTCGAACGCCTTCAGGAGGTGCTCGCCATGCACGGGTTCGCCTTCGCCGACGTGCTCTTCTTCACGGACAGCCGCACGGACCTGCCGCTCGCCCGCGCCGCCGGCTTCACGTGCTGCGTCAATCCCGACCCGGTGCTCCTCGCCGAGGCCCGCCGCTCGGGCTGGCGCGTTCTCAAGTGGGAGCTCCCGCTGCGCACTCAGATCGCGCTCGGGCAGAAGGCCTGAGAAACCGGGATCGCCGGGACACCGATAAACCGTTCACCCTAGACTCTCAGGAAAAGCACCTAGGGGAAATTCATAGCCGCAAAAATGCACCGGAATGGGGATGTCTTTGCAAATTGATTCCCCCGTTCGGAGTAAGAAAGGGTATTCTTTCGGAACGCCTTCGCGGAACGTGCGGATTCCGAGCGCCAGATGCTCTCCGTGCGGTCCGGAGAAGAAGCGGAAAACCCGAAGCGCTTTCCCCCGCCGGGATGCGCAGGAGGCGACGGCGACATTCCTGTCCTGCACAGCCGCCTCTTCCTGCCCCCGGAGCCGCTTGACGACCGGTTTTCGCCAGCTGCGGCGCAGTCCTATTCCGTCAGAACCTTGAGGACCTGCGCCGTACCCGAACCTCATCCCCCAACAGAAGGGAAGAGCGGAGGGGCGATCGGTGTCCGTGGCTCACGGCCCGGAAGAGGAAGAGCTTCGTTCGTTCACCAGGGGCGGCCCCTTTGAAAACACCCGCCGCCCGAAGAATGGAGTCATTCCAAAATGACATACTCGTCCAGCCCGATGCGTCTGAACATTCAGACGGACCCCAATCCTTTCAAGCTCCTTACCCCGGGGCCCCTCACCACCTCGGTGACGGTGCGCGAGCAGATGCTGACGGATCGCTGCGCATGGGGCGAGGCTTACAAGGCTGAGGTGCAGGACATCCGAGCTAGGATCTTGGGGCTCGCACACGCGAGCCCAGACGCGTACGTGACCATCCTCATGCAGGGTTCGGGCACGTACGGCGTCGAGGCGGTCCTTTCCTCGGTTCCGGGCAAGGACGAAAAGGTGCTCGTTCTCGTGAACGGCGCCTACTCCGAGCGCATGTGCCAGATCCTGGCGCGCTACGGCATCAACTACGACCGCATCGACTGCCCGTACACCGAGTGGCCCGATGCGGAGAAGCTTGACGCCTACCTCACCGAGCACACCGACATCGACTATGTCGCGATGGTCCACAACGAGACCACGACCGGCATTCTCAACCCGATCGAGAACATCGCCCCGATCGTGAAGAAGCACGGCGCGAAGTTCATCGTCGACTGCGTGAGCTCCTTCGCGGCGGTGCCGATCGACTTCCCCGCGCTCGACATCGACTTCGCGGTGACGAGCTCGAACAAGTGCGTCCAGGGCGTCCCGGGCTTCTCCGTCGTGATCGCCAAGATCGAGTCCCTTGAGGCGACGAAGGGCAATGCCCGCACGCTCTCGCTCGACATCTACGACCAGTGGAAGGCCTTCGAGAAGACGAACGGCCGCTTCCGCTACACGTCGCCGACGCACGTTGTCGCGGCCTTCCATCAGGCCCTGATCGAGCTTGAGGCCGAGACGCCCGAGAAGCGCCTCGAGCGCTACAGGACCGTCAACCGCATGATCCGCGAGGGCATGAGCAAGATCGGCTTCCGCCCGTACCTCGACGAGAAGGTCCAGGGCCCGATCATCACGACCTTCCACGTGCTCTGCGAGCACTTCGACCTGCCGCATCTCTACAAGTGGATGGCCGAGCACGGCTACGAGCTCTTCCCGGGCTACCTGACGCCCGAGCCCACGGTCCGCGTCGGCAACATCGGCGAGCTCTATCCCGAGGACGCCGAGCGCATCGTCGCGCTCTTCGCGCAGTACGTCGCCGAGCGCCGCGCCGCCCGCGGCGCCGCCTGCTGCCACAACCAGCAGCAGTGATGCGGCTTGAGGCGGGGTTTGTCTGACGGAGCCCCGTCATAAGAACAGGATCAGACAACGGCCGCGAGCTTTCCGAAAAGCCGCGGCCGTTGTCATGTCAGAGATAAAATATCCTTTTCAAATTTCCGCCTTTTCCCTTTGCCGGCGGAAGACAGATCAGCAGAGAAGAGAGAAACCCGCGATGCACGAGACCGAATTCGCCTGGCGCCGCGCCACACGGGAGGACGTTCCCCTCATACTCGAATTCATACACCACCTTGCGCAGTACGAGCGCATGGACAACGAGGTGGTCGCCACCGAGGCGCTCCTCGAGGAGTGGCTCTTCGAGAAGAAGGTGGCCGAGGTGATCTTCGCCGTCGACGAGGAGAACGGCAACCGCGAGGTGGGCTTCGCGCTCTTCTTCCACAACTTCTCGACCTTCCTCGGCCGGGGCGGCATCTACCTCGAGGACCTCTTCGTGCACCCCGAGGCACGCGGCCGCGGATTCGGCAAGGGACTGCTCAGAACCCTCGCGAAGATCGCGATCGAGCGCGGCTGCGGGCGCCTCGACTGGTGCTGCCTCGACTGGAACGAGCCGAGCATCAATTTCTACCGCTCCGTGGGCGCGAAGCCCCTCGACGAGTGGACCACCTGGCGCCTCACGGGGGACACACTGAAGGAAGTCGCCCGAGGCTGAAGCCCCGGAACGCCCGGGAAAACTGAGCGCTCTTAACCGGGCGGCAAGCTCCGGCGGATATCCTTTGCTCGAAGCGGCAGGAGCAATGTCCTGCATCAGGCACGGAGGATTTCGCCCATGAAAATCATCGCCACCAGGAAGCGGGCGCTCTTCACGGCCGGCCGCAGCGCAATGAGCCGGAAGAAGGACGCCGGGCTGCCGCCGCGCCCGTACTGGAGCGCGGCCGACCGTGAAAAGTGGAGCAGCATCTCCATGGAGGAGCGGCGGGACGTCGTGCTGCGCGTCGCGAGGCAGCTCCTCGCCGGGATCGCCCGGGACACGGGCACCGGCATCTCCGGGCCGCAGGAGAGGTTCGGCGGGTGGCTCGGCACCGTGAACACCTCTTTCGCCTGCCGGATCGCGGACGGAGGCGACTTCGCCCGCGTCGCTCAGCTCATCTCGACCTACCTGCACCAGGACGCCGTCATGGCCGTGACCGACCGGTGCGCCCCCGGCATGCGCCCGGGAAGAATCATCCGCATTGAACTCCCCGCCGACAGCGGCCGCGGCCTCGTCGACGACCTCTACGTGAACTTCATCGACCGGGTGCGGGACGCCGCGGGGCGGCGGCTGATTCTCGGTCACGCGAGCGCCGGGGGCGTCATGACGATGACCGTGAGCACTGAGGACGAGGCGGCCGTGAGGGCGCAGCTTCCCGGGCTCGTCAAGGCGTTCGGCGAGGCGAGGAACATCGAGGAAATCAACATCGGCTTCGAGGATGCCTTCACGGGCTTCCTCGGCCCCCTGGAGGGAAGAGAGAATGACAACCGTGCGGATTCTGGAAGGCGAGGCGTCGGAGAAGCACTTCGGACCACTGGGCACGACCCTCATCTTCAGCGGCGGACCGATGCTCTCTTCAGAAGAGAACTTGCGAGCGTCCTCCGCCGTCGCGCAGCGCTCACTCAGGCCGGAGACGAGCGCCAGGGCTGAAAAGCCGCAGCCGCCGGCGCGCCCCGCGGAAATGCACGGACCCGGTCAGGAGCCCTGAACGAGAGCGGGCGGCCTCCCCGGTGGAAGAGCCGCCCGTCCGGATCCCGGCCGAGGCCGGCATTACTTCTGGAGCGTGAAGATCGACCGGATCTCGTCGTCCGTGAGGTCGCCGATCCAGGATTCGCCGACGCCCACGGCGAGGTCCGCGAGCTCGCGCTTTTTCTTCAGCATCTCGTTCACCTTCTCCTCGAAGGTGCCCGCGGTGATGAAGCGGTAGACGATCACGTCACGGCGCTGGCCGATTCGCCAGGCGCGGTCGGAGGCCTGGTCCTCGACGGCCGGGTTCCACCAGAGGTCGTAGTGGATCACCGCCGAGGCGGCCGTGAGGTTGAGACCCGTGCCGCCCGCCTTGAGGGAGAGCACGAAGACCTCGGCCTCGGGATCGTTCTGGAACTCGTCGACCATCTCCATGCGCTTCGCGGCGGGGACGCCGCCGTGCAGGAACGCCGGCCGGCGCTTCATCTCCTTCTCGATCCACTCGACGAGGCGCTCGCCCATCTCGCGGAACTGCGTGAAGATGAGCGCCTTCCTGCCCGATTCGCGGCAGCGGTGCAGGAGCTCCATCAGGGCCTGGGCCTTGCCGGAGTCGGGTTCGTCCGCCCGTTCCTTCATGAACTGCGACGGGGAATTGCAGATCTGCTTCAGGTGCAGGATCATGCGCAGGATCTGGCCGCGGCGGTTGAGCCTCGCCTGGGCGGCGTTGCGCTTCCGACCCTTCTCGTCCCAGCTGTCCGCCTCGGCCTCGAGATTCTCGAGCGACTCCATGTTCTCGTTGAGGCACGCCTCGTAGAGCGCCACCTGACGCGGCGTCAGGGTGGTGTAGTAGTCGACGGCGTTCTTCTCGGGCAGCTCGTCGAGGATGTTCGGATCGGTCTTCACGCGGCGCAGCAGGAAGGGCGCGGTGATCTTTCTGAAGCGGTCGATCGCGGCGCGGTCGCGGTGCTCCTCGATGGGAACCACGAACTCGCGGTTGAACTCGGCCGTCGTGCCGAGAAGCCCCGGCTCGAGAATCGAGAAGATGGACCAGTACTCGGAGAGCCTGTTCTCGACCGGCGTGCCGGTGAGGGCGATGACGGCGTCCGCGGGGAACTCCGCGGCGGCGCGGGCCTGACCGGTCTTGGCGTTCTTCACGGCCTGGGCCTCGTCGAGCACGAGGAGCCTGTACTTCTCCTTCGCGAGCTTCGCGAGATCGCGCTTCAGCAGCCCGTACGAGGTGATGAGCACGTCGGGGCGGTCCTTGCCCGTCCCGAGATCGCGCTCCTTGCCGTGGTGGATGCGCGTGGTGAGGTCCGGCGCGAAGCGGGTGATCTCGCGCTGCCAGTTGACGAGGAGCGAAGCGGGCGCGGCGATGATGATCCTGCCCTCGTCGAGGAGCCCGCGGTTCTTGAGCTCCACGGCGGCGGCGATCACCTGAACTGTCTTGCCGAGGCCCATGTCATCGGCGAGCAGCGACCCGAGGCCCAGAAGAACGTTCTGCACGAGCCAGGAGAAGCCGCGCACCTGATACGGGCGCAGCACGGCCTCGAGTCCCCCGGGGGAGGGGAGTTCCTTCACGACCGCGGATTTCCGGATCTGCTCGAGGAGCGAGTCCGTCGCCTCGACGCGCTTGCCGTTCAGGTCGCCGGAGAGGAGCGCGCGCAGTTTCTCCCACTTGGAGAGCGGCTTGCTCTGGGCGGCCATCCACTCGTGCACGAGCTTGTCGAGATCGGCGCGGGTCATGTGGAAGAAGCTGCTCCCGGAGCTGATGAGCTCGCCCTCGGCGTCGATGCGCTTTCTGAGCTCATCGATCGTCAGGCGCTCCTCACCCACGGCGATCTCCCAGCGGAAATCGGCGAGCGCCGCGGCATTGAGCATGCCCTGCGTGGCAAGGCGCTTTCCGCGGCGGGGCTGCGCGGGCTGCGGCGTGTCGGTCGCCGTCAGGACGAGCTTCGGACGCTCGATGTTCTGCAGCGTCGCGGGCAGATGGATCTGGATGCCCATGGCATTGAGCACGGGCGCGGTCCTGAAGAGGAAATGGTCCCAGAGGCTCCTCGGGAGCCAGACGGGGTTGGTGTAGCTGCGGCCGAAATCCGTGAAGAGCGGGTGCGCCGCGAGCATGAGCTGAAGCGCCGCATGCACGCGGTGGTCCGGGTCGCCGTACGCCCCGGCCTTCTCCTCCCACTCCTCGAGGGTGACCAGGCCCGCCTCGCGGAGGGTCCGGCGCTGCGCCCGGGCCTCGGGGCTGTCGCCCTCGATTTTCCTGGCCTCCTCGTCGACGGCGCGCGGCAGGAGCCTCGCCTCGAGGCGCAGCGACCCCTGCTCGAGCTCGCCGAAGAGATAGACGCGGCAGGGCAGGGTCATCGTCGTGATCGGGAGCGCGAGGAACCCGGCGAAGACGCGCACGAGGTCGTCGCAGACGGAGTTCTCCGGCGAGAAGCCCTCGCCCGTGAGCGTGTTGCGCACGCGGCGGCCGATCAGGCGGCGCGTAACCTCGCGGTTCTTCGTCGACGTCGAGCGCACGAACTCCGTGATGATGAGCGTGATGGCCCACAGCGCGGCGGCGCGGGACTTCTGCGACGCGGTGACGCCGTCGCCGCTCCCCGAGACGTTGAAGCCCTGGAAGAGCGACGAGCGCTCGAGCGGCAGCATGCCGTCGGTGAGCGCGAACACCTCCGAGAGCAGAGGGCTCACGCCGGGCGAATGAACGGCCGGCATCCAGTAGCAGCGAAGACCGGCCTCGCGCTGCTCGGTCGCCTCGGGCGGCAGCAGCGCCGGAACGGGAATCACCGCGCCGGCGGCGAGTATCTCGGCCGCGGCGAGCGTGAGCGTGTGCCAGACGGCGAACTCGGGATGCATCGGCAGGAGTTCGCGGCGGGTCACGGCCAGGATCGAGTGCAGGAAGCCCTCGGGCGTGACGTGGAGCGTGCGCGGCATGCGCTCGCCCTCGATCATCTTGACGAGCGCAAACGCGAGGCGGCGCGTACCGTAGACGCCGGCGGCGAGACGGAGCCGCGACGGATCCATCTTTCCGTAGACCTCGGCCTCGGTCTCGAGGAACTTCACCCACTTCGTGTTGGCGGTGACCGCGGGCGTGCGGTCCTGGCGCTGCTCGCGGCGGTCGAGCGCGGAAATCGCCTCGTAGGCGCTGTGCATGGCCGCGCGCAGGATCGTGAGCGTGACGTCGTACGCCTCGGCGTCGCCGAAGGCGCACCAGGAACCCCTGGCATGCAAGGGCGAGAGACCGGAGACGGGAAGCGTCTCCGCGAGCGACGAGCCCATGGTCGCGGGCGAGGTCGGACGCCAGACCTTGAGGCGCTGCACGGCGCCCTCGGCGTCCATCTCCCCGGCCTTCATCACGGGGATGCGCGCGGCGAGATCGCAGCAGACCTGCTCGATCGGAGCGAGCCTGAAGTTGATGTCCTGGGGCTTCTCGGCCTCGGGAGCCTCGGCCGCGCGGGCGGCATCCTCGCGGGCGAGGGCGTCGAGCGACCGCTCGTGGGCCTCCTCGGCCTCGGCGCGGTCACGGCGGCGCACGGCGTCGGCGAAGTCGAGTCCGATGAAGCGGAACCACTTGGCCGGCTCCTGCTCGACCTCGTCGAGAAACGCCGTGAGCAGCAGCGCGCATTCGCTCGACATCATCCCCGGGTCGAACTCGATCTCGCCGGGGTTGCGCATGAACACATTCTCACCGGACTCGCGGATCGCATCGGCGAGCGCGGGGGGATAGTCGCCGTCGCGCATGCAGTCAATGAGGCCGGGGAATTTCTCCGCGGCCTCCATGATGCCCGTGAGGGACGGCGTCGCCCCGGGGTAGAAATGCAGCGCGAGCGAGTAGGGCTGCCCGCGGGAGTTCTTCAGCGTCAGGCGCACCGTCCGGGTCGTGCGGTCCCAGACGAGCCCGCTGTGCTTCAGGGAGTGCAGACGCTCCTGTGCCGCAATCCAGATGCCCGGGGAGGTGTACTGCGGGAACCGTTCCGTGAACGTCTCAATCCATTCCCGGCTCTCCCAGCTGTAACCGATCGTGCTCAAGCTCGCCATTGCGTCAGAAGCCTCTGTATTTCCTTGTTTTACATGAACTCCCGGATATTTTTGTGACCCAGAGAAGGGCCTCAGCGACGTATCCGAGAGGCAAAGGCCCGATTTTACCTCAGAAGATGCGTGACGAATGAAACAAAAGGATTCTTTATTTGGCAGGCATTGAGGGACCATGCCGCAGGCCGCCCTCGGCCGGGGTTCCGTCAGTGGTGACACCGGGACGGCATGGCGCAGGAGAGGCGCCGGTGACGGTCTCTCTCAGACGGTAGAGAGAAAAGGACAATCATTGCGGAGATACGGACTACGGCCCGCGGCCGCGCGGGCTCTATTCTCTCCCCAAGGCAACCGATGCCCTTCGGAAACTCATTCGCAAAACGCATCAATACAAAGGAGCAATCATCATGACGTCCCGCTTCAAGATCGCCGCCGCCGTCGCCGCCCTCG
>NZ_JAUNSF010000173.1 GCF_030539355.1 Sutterella sp. | reverse complement strand
AATTCTTCTCTACTCGCCGCTTGCGGATCTCTTCGAGATGAATCTTCTCAACATCCGGCACAACGGAACCATTCGCATCAGCCATACGATTGATCGCGCCGAGCTCATACTTCTCGGCATTCGCGACGGCGCCGAAGTGCATTTCCCGCAGGATTATGACTTCGACCGCTCAAAGAAGTACATGAATGTTCATCGCAGGAATTACAGCCAGCGCGGACGGGCGGAATACGCCCGGGAAAAGAAGGAGGCCGGGGAATACGAGGCATTTAGAGTGAAGCAGAAGCGTGCTGAATCTGTGGCGCCCGTTGAATGCGTGCCCGATCACGAACTACGACGGAACGCTGGCTGTATGCAGGATTGAAAAGAAGGTGAGTTCGGCTGAACCATCCAATTTCAGCTTCAGGAGTGCCGGCGGAATGACGGGAAGTGCCTTCATTCCGCCGGTGCTTTCGCATTCCCCAGTGCCGGTGTCGGTTCGGAAGGCCGGCATGACTTGCGGCCGGGCCCCCTCCTCCGGCCCTCGGGCCGCCAGCGGATCTTCAGACGGAGCATTGAAATTTCTGCAGATTTCTTTGATTGCATCGCTGCGATGGCTGTTGACGCATGGGGCTGTAGGATGGCGGTATGAAGGTGCGATTCGCTTTTCGGGACCGGGTGTTCCGTGCGGGCCGCGCCTTGTGACTGACAGTAGATTCCGGGAGAAAGAGACATGGCAATGCCCCGAGGCAAAGTGCTGACTGACAGGGACCGCGCCCTCATCGAGGCGGCGAGGAAAGGCCACGACATCCAGGCGTTCCGCATGGTGAAGATCGTCGAGGATGCGATTGAGAAGGCCGTGGCGGAGGGACGGCTCACGCGCGAGGAGGCCGAGGCAGACCCCGAGGGGGCGATCATGCGCGCGCACGCGCATCTCGCCGTGGGCGAGTATCCCTCGTCCGTGCTGGCGCTCAGGGAACTCACCGGCGCCCGCGGCCCCGGCGCGGAGGACAACGGCGGCTGGTGGTACAAACTGAGCGAGGCCTGGATGGCCTGCGGAGACCTGGAGAAGTCCCGCGACGCGGCGGAGCGCGCAGTAAGGCTCGAGCCGGACTTTCCCTGGTCCTGGCTTGCCGTGGCGAAGCTGCGGGCTCACTTCGGCGACGAGGCCGGTGCGATGCGGGCGGTCAGGGCCGGGCTTGCGCTCGTCCCCGGGGATCCGGAGTTCACCCGGCTCGAGGGCGAGATCGAGGCGAAGGCCCCGGTCGAGAAGATGGAGTACCACTTCATCGACCCGGACACGGACAGTGATCTCCTCCGCGGCACGATGCCCGTCGACGAGCGGCTCCAGCGCCTCTACGCCGTGAACTGCATCCGCCCGGACGAGCGGCGCCTCGCGTGGAACCTCGGGGTCCTCGGTGCCATGGGCCTCAAGGACTGGGTGCCCGCGGCGCCTCCTCTGCGCCCCTTCTCCTGCGCCACGCTCCTGAGGGAAGGCTTCGAGCCCCTCACCGTGCGCTTCCTCATGAACGAGGCCGGGTTCTCGAAGATCGGCTCGATCTGGCTCGAGCGCATGCTCGCCGTGCTGCCCGACGCCCCGGAGATGCACCGGGCGGAGCGCGTCGACGTGCTGCAGAACCGCCACCTGCACATTGTCTTCACCGACGACGAGGGCAGGGAGGCCCGGGCCGACATCGATCTCTCGCCCCTCGGGGGCGACGAGTCGGCGCTCGCCCGCAGGACGCTCGAGTTCATCGAGAAGAACGGCCCCGACGCGGACGTGCTGAGCCCGGAGGACGCCGCGGCCCTTCCCGCGCTCGCCGAGCTTGAGGACCGGCACGACTGGAAGGCCGTGACGGAGAGCCTGATCGCTTTCTTTCAGAATCAGGATCACCCGCCCTCGCCCTTCCTCTCGGGCGAGATCGCGGTCGCGTTCAACAATCTCTCCACCCCGGGAAACGCCGCGAACTGCGCGCTCGCGCTCGTGGCGCTCGAAAGCGCGCGGGAGCGGTACTCGGAGACCTATTCCTGGAACATCCGCATGGGGCATGCCCTCGTGACGCTCAACCGCGAGGGCGAGGCGGTCGAGTACCTCGACGCCGCGCTCGCAGCGGATCCCATGAGTCTGGAGGCGCTTGAACTCATGCACCGCGCCCTTGGCGCACTCACGCTCTCGCGCTTCACCTTCTGCTTCGCCGAGCGCATCGAAGGCGTCTGGGAGCTCTTCTCGAAGCACGAGGCGGAGCTGCGCGAACGGCTCCGCACGGATCCCGTGGAGGCGCTCGACGACATCCGCCGCATCTTTGAGCTCGTCTCGGCCGGCTGGTGGATTGACGCCTCTCTGCCGAAGAGAGGAAGGAAGTGCCGGCTCGTCTTCTCGCCCGCGAAGAACCCGGCCTTCATTCATCCGATCTGCATGCTTGCCGACGCCATGCCCGAGTCGGTGAGGAAGAACTGGCGGATCTTCAAGGGGCGGCAGCCGGGCGGGGTCGGCGAGAGCGGGGAGCGTCACCAGACGCTGATTGATAGGGAGGAGAAGCTCCGTGTGCTCCCGCTCCCCGAGGAAGGCCGCATCCGGCTCAACTTCCACTCCGACGAGTTCGAGGGCGTCTACAGCCCGGAGGCGGCCGATCCATACTGCGAGGCCCTGAAGGAGATCGCCGAGCGCACCCTCGGCGAGGCGGTGACGATGAAGTGCCTCGCGAGCGTCGCGGTCTGCCCGCCGGGAAGCGATCCCGCCGGGACGATTCCCCTCGGGGAACTCCCTCAGTGGTTCGACGAGCACGTGTCCGGGGTGCGTGGGCTCCGGCTCGAGGACCTGCTCAGCGACCGGCTCGAGTACTTCGTGAAGCCGATCGACAGCCCCGTCCCCATGTCGGACATCACCTCCGGGTGGTCCACTGCCGTGGAGTTCCTCAACCGCTTCCGCTCGGGCGACGACACGCTCGTTAACACGCTTGCGCGCTCCGGCCTCGGCGCGGGGTTCGTCACCCTCGTGCCCGCGGAGCTTCCGGAGAACCCGGAGGAGGCTGAGGAGCACATGAAGCGCCTGATGAGCGGCATCCGGAAGCTCGTCGCTCACGAACTCGCCGGCGCCGCCTTTGTCTCGGGCGAGGCCCTGGCCGCAGGGCGCGCCTACATGGAGTTCATCGTCCTCGATCCGATGCGGCTTTTCCGCGCGCTGGCCGCCTGGGCCGGGGAGCAGCCCGCCGTCGGCAGCCTCAGCTGGCGCTCCTGGCACAGCCGCGCGGGCGATCTCGGGCTGAAGTGAGTCCCGAGGATTGATCGATATCAAATTTTCGGTGCGAGCCGGGGCCCTCTGGTCCCGCCTGTTCCGAGGAATCGGGAAACCCGTCCGAATGTCCGTTCGGGCGGGTTTCGGCTGTCTGGAGACCGGCAATTTCACCAG
>NZ_JAUNSF010000050.1 GCF_030539355.1 Sutterella sp. | reverse complement strand
CTGAGGGATGCGCCAGACCTCGGGAGCGGATCCGGAATCCGAACGAAGATCTGCAGGCTTCGCAAGCCCCGTGGAATCACCCGCGCTGGAACTTAGCCCCGGCGACGTCGAGCATCACCTGGATGAGTTCGCGGGCGGCCTTCGAGAGATAGCGGTCCCCGCGGTAGGCGGCGACGACCGTGCGGGCCGGGACCTCCGGGGAGATCGAGAAGCAGCGTAGCGGCTCGGCGGTCGCAGACCTTCTCGCGAGGGTCTCGGTGGTGAGCGTGACGCCCATGCCGACGCTCGCGAGCGCGAGGGCCGCGATCATCGACTCGCTCTCGAGCACCACGCGGGGCGACGCACCGGTGCGGTCGCAGAGGTCGTGGTAGAGCTTGTTCATCTTCTGGCCCTTCTTGATCACGATGAAGTTCTCGCGGTCGAGCTCGTGGAAGTCAAGCGGCGGGAACTCCTCGCCGCTGTCCTCGGGGTAGCGACGGGCGATCGGGTGGTTCACGTTCATCGCGATCAGAAGCTTCTCGGTATAGAGCTCCGTGTATTCGAGCGCCTGCCCGTGGTAGAGGGGCGAGATGACGATCGAGAAGTCCGTCGCACCCGCCATGGCGAGTTCCTCGAGCTCCTTGGTGCGGCCTTCGGCCACCTCGATCTCGATGCTCGGGAAAAGGCGGCGGAAGACGGGGAAGACCTCGGTGAGGAAGAACGTCTCTCGGTAGTCGGACGCGCCGACGATGACGTGGCCGCGGACGCCCGCCTTGATGTCATCGATCTGCTTCACGCAGGTCTCGCGCATCTGATCGATCTGGCGCTCGGTCCTGAGGAACATCTCCCCGGCCGGCGTGAGCTTCAGGGGCTTCACCTGGCGGTCGATGAGCTCGGTGCCGACCTCGGTCTCGAGACGCAGCAGAAACTGCGAGAGCGAGGGCTGCGAGATGTCGAGGAACTGCGCGGCCTTGGAGAAACTCCCCTCGGTCAAAAGCGCGGAGAGGTAGCGGCAGGTGTTGCTCGGCATCGGGGAGACTCCTTTCGGTCAGTTTGGTCGGCGGTCTTGAGGGAAAACTGCGCACAGCAGTTCCGGGCACCCGATCAGTAATTGCTGATCGAATGCCCGAAATTCCATAACCTCTAAACTATACCGAGGTTTCCCCGCCGGGTCGATGCCCTCTTCCGGACAGGCAGGAAGAGCCCGGGAGCGGCCCTGAAGCGATCAGTCGTCCGTGCGACGGCCGAAGGTGAAGCCGTAGGCGTTGCGGCAGTCCTTGTTGTACTTGCGCGAGGCCAGCCACTTCTGCCACTCCTCGATCACGCCGCGCGTGACGCGGCCGCCCGGGAACTCGGGCCAGGTGCTCATGAGGAGCGCGCGCACTGCAGTGTGCGCCTCGGCGGAGAGGGGCTCGGTGAAGTTCAGCAGACCCGTGAAGATCCAGACCGTGCGCTTCACCGCCTCGTCGGAGGCCGGGCGGATCGGGTCGGACGGGAGCGGCGCGAAGAAGAGCCGCGACGGTGTCGTGGCACGACGTCCCTTCGTGAGGGCCGTGAGGTGCTCGAGGTAGCGGATCTCGGCGCGGCGGCGCACCGTCTCCTCGTCCTCGGGGGACGCGAGATGGTCGGGCGCCGCTTCGCGGCAGCATTCGAGCATGCCGACGGGACCCGAGTCGGCGAGACGCCCGGTCAGGCGCAGCATCGCGCAGCGACGGTGCCAGGCGAGTTCGTGCTCGGCGCGCGACCCGCTCGCGGGCGCGGCATAGCGCTCGAGCGTCTGAATGACGCGCTGGCGGGCCTGCGCCTCACGGCACTCGGCGGGTTTCGGCAGACGCGCGAGGAGCGCGAGCATGCCTTCGAGCATCACAGGGGGCGCCATCCAGAGCGCCGTGTGGAGAGCCCTCTGAACGGGCGCAATACAGAACCGCTCATAAATCTCAGCGAATTCAAGACGGTTGTTCGCACGCATGGGGTTTGCCTCTTTAAGGAAAAGTTTTCGGTCCCTTCCTTCCTGAGATCATATTAGCGCGTGCAGGATCCTTCTGCAACCCCAACTCATTGATGTTTATGGAAATCTAGTAGATAACTCCTATCATTGCCGCTATCAGTTCGTTAACGAAAGTCTTCTCAGAATCACTGCTTCTTCGCCTTCTCGCGGCGCTTCTTCGCGCGTTCCTTGCGCTCCCAGCGGCGCTGCGAGGCGGTGGAGACACTGTCGGGCTTCTCGTCCTTCGGCTTCTGCGCCTTCGGTTTCTCGACGGGACGGGGTTCGTCCGCGGGGGCCGCGAGAACGGAGGCTGAGGGAAGCGCGGCGAGCGCGAGGGCGGCAGCGATGAGCGTGCGGCGGGAGGCGGTCATGTGTTCTCCTCTTCTTCGATGTCTGGTGCGGGCCTCCGGTCCAGTGAAGGACGGGAGCCCGGAATGGCGGTGGTTCGTTCAATTATGCCTGCCGCGGCCGTGTGAGCCGCTTAACCGCCGGCGAAGAAGATGGAGACCCAGCAGAAATGACAAGCTCCCGGAGGCCGGTGAGGCGTTCGGGAGCTCGCGAGATGTCCGGGTGACCGCGCTCCCCTCCGCAGTCGAGGCCGGAGAGGAGAGCGAATCAGAAGATCAGACGAAGAAGCGCATGCAGATCATCGAGATGCTGGCCATGAGGACGGAGTTCACCATCAGCACGGGCCAGTACTTCTTCGGCACATCGGCCACACCCAGGAGGCGGCCCATGTACTGGATCTGCGAAGCCATCAGAATGAAGGCCGGCGCGAGGATCGTGATGTCATGCGGGGAGAGCGTGTTGTGCGAGGCGAGGCTCGCGGCGACGCCGACGCCGGCGCCGCAGGAGAGCCACGTGGCGAGCAGAACCGTGACCGCTTCGCCCGGGAGGCCGAAGATGCCCATCACGCCGCCGCAGTACTCACCCAAGAAGTCCATCACGCCGAAGAGGCGGAGGATGTGCGTGAGCACGAACGCCATCAGCACGTTCGGCAGCAGGCTGTAGAGGCCGATGTTCAGGCCCTTCCTCAGGCCGACGATGAAGATGTCAAACGGGTTGTTCGAGGGCTTCTTCTCAGCGGTGTTGGTCGTATCACTCATTTTCGAAGTCCTTCTTGTAAACCGTGGAAAGCACCGTGCGCATGATCGCGCCGCCGACGAACTTGAAGATGAGGATCATCGCCATCGGCACCCAGACGGGGCAGAGGAAGAGCGGGAAAAGCGCCGAGACCGTGGAGTAGTAGTTGCCGATGCAGCCCGCTCCGGCGTACTGCCAGGCGCAGATCGTGATCAGATGCTTCTTCGTGATGCGGCCCTCGTCAAAGAGCGCGCGGGTGATGGCCGCGCCGCCGTCGGTCGACTGAAGGTCGGTGACGAGCGCGAGGCCGGTGTAGCCCGGGACGCCGAGGATCGGGTAGAGAAGCGGCGTGAGGAGCACCTGCGCGGCGCGCAGGGCCCCGTAGTGGGCGAGCACCTCGATGAGGCCGAGCGCGAGCATCACGCCCGGGAAGAGGCCGAGCGAGAAGAGGAAGCCCGCGCGGGCGGAGTCACCGCCCGCACCGGTGAAGGTGTTCTTCGAGCCCGCGATCGTGCCGAAGTGACCGATCAGGGTCGTGAAGTCAAAGGCACCGAGCCACTGCCTGCCTTCCGGCATGCGGTAGAAGATGCCCGAGAACATGATGATGGCGAGCGCGAGGGCGATGAAGGCACCGATGCCGACCTTCTTCTTCTCCTCGGGCGCGGAAGTCTGGGAATCCGTCATGAGATTCTCCTGGGGTAGTTGGGGAAATGCCCGGGATCAGTGCGCCCGGGCTGTTCTTTTCACCGCTTTCCAGAGAGGTTCCGCCCCGGAAATGCTCCGGGATTCACCCTCGCAAGGCATGAATGCCTGATGACAGTGCATCACCTCACCGGAAACCGGCGGCTGAGGATTTTAGGTAGGGCATACGGCTCAGGGTATACGCAGACCTCCCTACCCACACCCTGCGCGGTCAAACTGAAGGGCGGACTTTTCGCTTCCGCGGGCTGGCAGCACAGGCGAAGACGCGGATTCACAAAAAACGAAAGCTCCCGGGCCGGAGCGGCTTCGGGAGCTTCTAGGGAGCCTTCGGGCTCCCGGAATCAGGTCATTCCGCCGGAACCAAGCCGGAGGAGGAACCCGGGGTCGGATCAGCGAGGATCAGACAATGAAGAGCTTCATGCAGATCATGGCCATCAGCGTGACGACGAGCGAATTGAGCATCAGCACGGGCCAGTACTTCTTCGGCACATCGGCAACGCCCAGAAGGCGGCCCATGTACTGAATCTGCGAGGCGAGCAGAATGAAGGCCGGCGCGAGAATCGTGATGTCATGCGGGGAGAGCGTGTTGTGGGCGGCAAGGCTCGCGGCAACGCCGACACCGGCGCCGCAGGAGAGCCACGTGGCGAGCAGCACGGTGATCGCTTCGCCCGGCAGGCCGAAGAGGCCCATCACGCCGCCGCAGTACTCACCGAGGAAGTCCATCACGCCGAAGAGGCGGAGGATGTGGGTGAGCACGAACGCCATCAGCACGTTCGGCAGCAGGCTGTAGAGGCCGATGTTGAGGCCTTTCCTCAGGCCCACGATGAAGATGTCGAACGGGTTGTTCGAGGGCTTCTTCCCGGCGGTGGTTTTCGTGTCAGTCATTTTCGAAATCCTTCTTGTAAACCGTGGAGAGCACAAAGCGGATCATGGCGCCGCCGACGAACTTGAAGAGCAGGATGAAGATCACAGGGACCCACACCGGGCAGAGGAACATCGGGAAGAGTGCCGAGACCGTCGAGTAGTAGTTGTTGATGCAGCCCGCGCCGGCGTACTGCCAGGCGCAGATCGTGACCAGGTGCTTCTTGGTGATGCGGCCTTCGTCGTAGAGCGAACGGGTGATGGCAGCGCCGCCGTCGGTCGACTGGAGGTCGGTGACGAGCGCGAGGCCGGTGTAGCCCGGAACGCCGAGGATCGGGTAGAGGAGCGGAGTGAGGATCACCTGGGCGGCACGAAGAGCGCCGTAGTGGGCGAGCACTTCAATGAGGCCGAGGGCGAGCATCACGCCCGGGAAGAGAGAGAGCGAGAAGAGGAAACCCGCGCGGGCCGAGTCACCGCCGGCGCCGGTGAAGGTGTTCTTCGAGCCGGCGATCGTGCCGAAGTGGCCGATCAGGGTGGTGAAGTCGAAGGCGCCGAGCCATTCCTTGCCTGCGGGCATGCGATAGAAGACGCCCGAGAAGAGAATGATTGCGAGCGCGAGGGCGATGAAGGCGCCGATGCCGACCTTCTTCTTTTCCTCGGGCACTGCAGTTTGAGGATCAGTCATGGATGTACCCCTGGTTGATGGCAGTGGAACACCCCGTGCTCACCGGAGTTCCCCCAGATCGCTCTTCGCAGAGAAAAATGGGGAGACCCGGTTCACCGGAGTGTCGTTTATTCCCAGATCCCGAGGGTGACGTTCATCCGGGCGGTCCCGAGCATCACAAATTCAAGGCAAATCAGAGCCTTGTTTTCATGAATACCGCGCGTCGCGCACATCCCCTGAATATGGAATGCGGCATTTTATTTACATACTGCAACAAAGGCTATAGGTAGAACGCCCTACCCATTCCGCGGGCAGTCAAGACCGCCCGGCAGCTTTGCACTGTCAGGGGGCGAAACCAGGGGCAAAAGCTATCCGTCAGGGGCCCCTGACATCCTGTTTCATCCCCCGGAACCGGGAGGCCGGGAGAGGAACGGGACGGGTCACGAAGGATCAGACGATGAAGAGCTTCATGCAGACCATGGCCATCAGCGTGACACAGAGTGAATTGAGCATCAGCACCGGCCAGTACTTCTTCGGCACATCGGCGACGCCGAGGAGGCGGCCCATGTACTGGATCTGCGAGGCGAGCAGGATGAAGGCCGGCGCGAGAATCGTGATGTCATGCGGCGAGAGCGTGTTGTGCGCGGCGAGGCTCGCGGCGACGCCGACGCCGGCGCCGCAGGAGAGCCAGGTGGCGAGCAGCACCGTGATCGCCTCGCCCGGGAGACCGAAGAGCCCCATCACGCCGCCGCAGTACTCGCCCAAGAAGTCCATCACGCCGAAGAGGCGGAGGATGTGGGTGAGCACGAACGCCATCAGCACGTTCGGCAGCAGGCTGTAGAGGCCGATGTTGAGGCCTTTCCTCAGGCCCACGATGAAGATGTCGAACGGGTTGTTCGAGGGCTTCTTCCCGGCGGTGGTTTTCGTGTCAGTCATTTTCGAAATCCTTCTTGTAAACCGTGGAGAGCACAAAGCGGATCATGGCGCCGCCGACGAACTTGAAGAGCAGGATGAAGATCACAGGGACCCACACCGGGCAGAGGAACATCGGGAAGAGTGCCGAGACCGTCGAGTAGTAGTTGTTGATGCAGCCCGCGCCGGCGTACTGCCAGGCGCAGATCGTGACCAGGTGCTTCTTGGTGATGCGGCCCTCGTCGTAGAGCGAACGGGTGATGGCTGCGCCGCCGTCGGTCGACTGCAGGTCGGTGACGAGCGCGAGACCGGTGTAGCCCGGGACGCCGAGGATCGGATAGAGAAGCGGGGTGAGGAGCACCTGGGCGGCACGGAGGGCGCCGTAGTGGGCGAGCACCTCAATGAGGCCGAGGGCGAGCATCACGCCGGGAAAGAGCGTGAGCGAGAAGAGGAAGCCCGCGCGGGCGGAGTCGCCTCCGGCACCCGTGAAGGTGTTCTTCGAGCCGGCGATCGTGCCGAAGTGGCCGATCAACGTCGTGAAGTCGAAGGCTCCGAGCCATTCCCTGCCGGCGGGCATCTTGTAGAAGACACCCGAGAAGAGAATGATTGCGAGCGCGAGGGCGATGAAGGCACCTATGCCGACCTTCTTCTTTTCCTCCGGCAGTGCAGTTTTAGGATCATTCATGGTGTTAACCCTGATTGGTGGTGGAAAACACCTGATCGAAGCAAGCACCATGCCTCTCTTCCGAGAGGAAAGTCGGATTCCCCGTGGAGTGATCCCGCGGTATCCCGGGGATGAACTGCCCCCCGGGGAGCCCCGGCAATCACGGATTTCAGGCGAATCAACGGATTGATTCACCGGAGCGTCGCCCGACGCTCCAGCCCTGATACGGTATGCGGTATTGAATCCCGGGCTGTCATGGGCGGGGAACACCCCGCCCGCTACAGAAGGCAGTCAGGCCGGGACCGGCGGCTCTGCGCCGCCCGGGCATCAGAAAGGGGCGGAAACGCTCATTCTGATGCGGACGAGTTCCCCTCCGGGGAACGGCCGCTCAGCCGAAGAACTTCGCGAAGAAGCCCTTCTTCTCGTACGGCTCGCAGGCGAACGAGGTGACGCCGTAGCCCGTCGGTGCGATCGCCTCGCGGATGAGGCGCTCGTCGACGGGGTGCTCAGAGATGATCACGGCCTGCTTCTTGCCGTGGGACGCGGTGACCTTCTTCACCTCGACGGCCTTCTTGATCGTGCTGCAGATGTGCTCCTCGCACATGTTGCAGGCCATGCCGTCGATGCCGAGCGTTGTCTTGAACATGGGTGAAAAATCCTCTCAAGGTTCCCGGACGGGCCGCCCTTCTCTCTCCGAGGGACGGTACGGTGCCGGGTTCATACTGATATTGAGAGTGATTCTAACTCCCGGCGGGCTGGCGGACCTTAAGCTTTCCGGGGGACAGAGCGCTCCCCGGCCTCCTTCACGATGCGTGCAAGCGCTTCGATCGCTCCGCGGCTGCGCCTTTCGGGCGGCGTGACGGCAAGGAGCTCGGAGAGCGCGAGCCAGAGGCGTGCGCCCCGCTGATCCTCGGCGAGCAGGAACTCCCCGGCATCCCAGGGGCAGACGGGGCGGACGGTGTGGATCATGCGCTCGAATCCGGCCTTCACCGCATCGTCCACTTCCTCCCGGCCGAGCCACTCCCCCAGAGCCTGCGAGGCAAGGAAATCCTCGTACCCGAACCTGTCACTGAGATCCGGAAGGCAGCGCTTCAGGTCCTCGTCATTTCCATCGTCCCTGAACCCGAACTCCGGCACGGGTTCAAGGTTCCCGAGCCACTTGAGCGACGGCTCGGCGCGAAGAAGCTTCGATAAGGGCGCGATGCAGTTCCAGTTCAGGTTTCCGCGCCTGCCCGGGAAGCCCGTGAGCACGACCGCCGTCTCGGTCTCCTCGTGATTCCAGATCTCGTAGCGCAGGCGGCGACGCTCCCCCGGATTCTCCACCGCCGCCTCCGTGGGACCGACAACGGGGCATGCGGTGCTTCGCTCGGCTTCCGCCTCGGTGAGAAAGATCTGCCTGAACCGCTCCCAGCCGGCGTAACCGAAGCAGAGGACGAGCCGCGGACGGAATGCCCTGAGGCGTGCCTTGACGTGCTCCGCGTGTATTTTCGCCGCGTACGCTTCGTACTCCGCCTGCCCGGCGCCGCCGCAGAACTCGCTCAGTTCAGGCGTCCAGGAGCCGCTGTGGGTCGCGAGCGAGAAGATGCCGGCGTTCATGCGAAAGCCATGGCCGCCCGTTGCGAGAACGCGGTGCTTCTGGAACCATTCAAGCGCAAAAGCGCGCTTGTTTCCGCGGGTCCCGAGTTCCTCCGCGAACTTCACATCCGTGAGGCAGGCGACGAGCGCCGCTGCGCGGACCGTATAGATGTCCCTGTCGGCAGAGAAACTCGTCATGCCGGTGATGTCGCTCTTCCTGTCGGCGGAGCTCCTGAACCGCTCGATGCCCATCTCTCCACCGCCGAACTCCAGCCCGCAGACCCACACGGGGCTCCAGGGGTTGCCGCCGTCCACATCCCAGAGCGGGTCGGGCGTTTTCTCGTTATAGATTTCCGCGAATTTGGAGGCTTCGATCTGACTCATGGCGGAACCTTGACCGATGATGGAAGAAAGAGAAGGCGGGAACTTCGAATCGCCCGGCCTCAATGATCTCAGGAAAGCGTCCTGCCGTCGGGAAGGAGAATGGCCTTCAGTTTCTCGACCGCCTCGACGTCAGCAGGGAGCCAGGCAACGTCGCCGAGTTCCTCGGGGGCGAGCCAGCGGGCCGCCTCGTGCTCGAGAAGCTCGACCTTCCCGGACCGGATGGTCGCGAGGAAGCAGTGCATCGTCAGGTGAAAATTCGGGTAGTCACATTCCACCGTGGTGACGAGGCGCTCGGGCGTGATCTCGACCCCGAGTTCCTCGCGGATCTCGCGCACGATCGCCGCCTCCGGGGTCTCGCCCGGCTCCACCTTGCCGCCCGGGAACTCCCAGCCGTCCTTGAAGTCTCCGTATCCGCGCTGGGTCGCGAGCACGCGGCCCTCGTGATGGATCATCGCCGCGGACACCTCCACACGCTTCATTTCTTCATTCTCCTGTCAGATAGTCATAGAGATCACGGGGCACGGGAGTCTTCAGCCTCCACGTGACCTCGAACACGTCCTTGCCGTTCGCGAGCTTCATCGGTTCCACCTTCGTCACCGCGGGCTCCATTTCGCCGAGATAGTAGAACGCCTTCGACTCAGCGTCCTCGCGGTTGCGGCGCACGAAGAGCAGCGTGCGGATGCCGGCGTATTCGCCGAGCTTGAGCATTCGTTGCTCGTCCACGCTTCCCGGCCGGCGGCCGGTCTTCGAGATCGTGACGATCTCGGTGTCCGAGAGGAAGTGGTCATGGTACTGGATCGCCTTCTCGTCCTTCTCGTAGTTGACGAAGACCGGGAAGGTGCGGGTCGTTTTGTCAAAGAAGTACCCGCCGATGTTCTGCCCCGACTGCTGCTGCTTCCAGTCGAGCAGCCTGCAGACGTATTCGTACGTATAGGTTTCGCCGATTCTGAGGAACGTGTTCCCCGAGGCCGGCGCATAGTCGCGGTGCCAGCGCGCGAGGATGAAGTCGGCGAGCTCCTGAACAGCCTCGCGGAACGCGGGCTCGGCTCTGAGATGCGTCGCGAATGCGGCCGCAGGCTGCCAGCCGCCCTTCCCGTCCTCGTCCGTCTCGCCGTGGGGAGCGAGGATCTCGCAGCCCTGGTTCCGCACGCGGTCGTCCTCAGTCTTCTCGAAGTTGTTCGTCAGCATGCGGAAGACGTTCGCGAGATGGAAGTCGTCGGGCTCGAAGCCCGCTTCCGTCCTGAGCCGCATCACGAGCTCGTCCTTCACGTTCAGGCGGTTCTGGAGGATGGCCTGGATCACCATGGCCTCGGACGGCCGGATGCCGGTGCCGAGCTTCCTCGAGATCCAGCCGAGGAGCTTCTCGGCCGCGTCCGACATCGTGACCTTGTAGTCCTTGTCGTACTTCTTCAGGAAATGATGGTAGGAGTCGACATTGTTGACGCGGCCGAAGAACTTCACCGGATCTATCGATCCGTGCTCCTCGAAGTCGGCGAGCCTCGGAATCCTGCCGAGCTTGAACTTGAGCATCCGATACGCGTCCTTGAGCAGTGCGACGGTGTCGAGCTTCGCCGTGTCGATTGCGCGGTAGATCTGCTTCTCCGCGACCGGGTCGAAGTGCACCGAGGAGATGCCGGGCAGAGCCCGGCGTTCCGTGGAGATGAAGCGGCGGAGCCGCTCCTTCACGCAGCTGCGGTCCCCGGAGAGGGCCGTCGCGATCAGGTAGTTCTTCTCGTACGCGCCGATGAAGTCGAGGACGACCACGTATTCCTTGCCGCTGAACTTGCGGAGTCCCCTGCCGAGCTGCTGGATGAAGATGATCGCGCTCTCGGTCGGTCGCATCAGGATGATCTGGTTGACCTCGGGGATGTCCACGCCCTCGTTGAAGACGTCGACGGTGACCAAATACTCGATGAGGTTTGCACCGCACCCCGTGGCGAGGCGGCTCACGAGCTCCTCGCGACGCTCCTGGGAGTCATCGCCAGTGACGGCCTCGGCCGGATGACCGTTCCGCGTGAGGTACTTCGCGAGGTTCGCGGCCTCCGCTTTCGAGCTCACGAAGACGAGGCCGTGGACGCGGTCACCGCTCGCGCCATAGTAGAGCGCTTCCTCGAGCATGTGACCGAACTGGCTCTCTTCGCTCAGCTCAATGAACCGCTTCGTGTCGATCGTCTGTTTCTCGAGCTCGAGGCTCGCGATGCCGAAGTAGTGGAACGGCGTGAGGAAGTCGTTCTCGAGGGCCTGCTGCAGGCGGATCTCGCAGGCGATGTTGTGATGGAAGAGCCCGTAGATGTCGTAGCCGTCCATGCGGTCGGGGCTGCCCGTCATGCCGAGCCAGAATTTGGGCTTCAGGTACGACATGATCTTCCGGTAGCTCGGCGCGCCGGCGCGGTGCACCTCGTCGATGATGACGAGGTCGAAGGTGCCCGGCGGGAAGGAGTTCAGGACGTCATCCCGCGAGAAGGTCTGCATCGTGGCGAAGAGCCAGCGGGCGTTGTCGATATTCTTCTGCGTGCCCGAGAGGACCGCGAACCTGCCGGAGTCATCTCCGAGCACCCGCCTGAAGCTTTCGCACGCCTGGCGGGCGATCTGCTCGCGGTGAACGAGAAAGAGCATGCGCACAGGCTCGATCCGGGCGGTGGCGAAGGCCGCGGCGTAGGTCTTGCCGGTGCCGGTGGCGGAGATGAGGAGCGCACGCTTCTCGCCGGCGGCCCGGAGCACCTCGAGGCGCTCGACAAACTCGACCTGCATGGCGTTGGGAACGAGCTTCGGCGTGACGGGCTTCGCGAGCACATCGGCGTACTTTCGTGCGTCCCGCTGGGCGACGCTGATGCTGTGGTACTCGGCCTCGTAGGCATCGATCACCTCGGCAGCATCCTCGGCCTCGTCGCGCTCCCAGAGCATGCGGAACTCGGCTTCGACGGCCTTCGCGATCTCGCCCGTCTCCTCGGAGACGAAGCGCGTGTTCCACTCGCGGTTCGTGGCGAGCGCGGTGGCCGTGAGGTTGGAGCTGCCGATCAGGATGCGGCATAGACCGTTCGAGCGGAAGATGTAGCCCTTCGTGTGGAACCCTTCCCCGCTTGCGCCGCCCGTGCGGTAGATCTTCACCTCCAGATTCGGGAGCTTCATCAGCTGCCGGATAGCCTGAGGCTCGGTGAAGTAGAGGTAGTCCGTCGTGAGAATCCGACCCTGCACGCCGCGTTCGGCAAGTTTCTTGAGGAGCATCAGGAGCGGCGCGATGCCGCCCTTCGTGATGAACGCGACGCTGATCGCGAAGCGGTCGCACCACTCGAGCGCGGTCTCGATCTCCGTGAGTACGCGCATCCCGCGGGCCTTGTCGTTGACGACGAGCGAGGTGCGGTAGTGCGGTACCGAATCGTGCGCAGCGTCAATGAAGGAGGTGACGAGGCTTTCGTGGAGCGAGGAACTGGGGCTGGAGGGCATGGGAACTGGTGTCCAGGGCTGAGGGAGACGAAGGACACTAGGATAGCAGCTTTTAGTATAGAATTGGTAATATATTTTTTAATATACATTAATACAAAACTTATATTTAAAATTGATAAAATTATGGAGAAGAATTTAAAAAGTAAGTCTTTTAATTAAAAATTTACTTTCAGAATTCTCTGCATATTAGCGTTATTCTTTTAGCTGCAGATCAGTAGATCACGTATAAATTCATTCAATTAACATTTTATAATATTTTAAAGTTCTGATATGTTACCCTTTAGTAAACCAGAAGAATTTACGATAATCAATACCGACGGAGAAATATTCCAAGCAATTGGAAGGTTTACCGGAGATTTATTGATTGTAGAGAAGCCAAATTTCGATATAGAAGTTGACGATACTATATTAAAAAAGAGTCATACAGGTAAACAAATCCGCTATACCGTGACAGAAGTGAATTATTTTGAACGTGGAATAACACATATCAGGCACCCTCATTACCAAATTAAATTCATACCAGAAAAACAAATCAAAGAAAATTCGGCAAGCACAAATGTAAGCATCAAAAATAGTTCAAACATTATCATTGGAGATAATAATACCCAAGTTTTTGAACAACATCTATTACATCTAATTGATGAAATTAATAAATCAAATTTTTCAGAAGACGAAAAAGCCAATGCCAAAAATTTATTAAAAAAACTCCTTACCAATCCCGTTGTTGCCTCCGTGGTTGGGGGCTTGACATCTGCTGTATTATCAAATCTTTAATTATATAAAATTTGCACAAAAGAAATTACATTAAGTTAATAATTATATTCGAAATACTTTTTTATATATTTATCAAAATACACCGTATCAATCCATCCCCAGCCCACATCAGAATGAACATGGCATTTTAATAAATTAAATTCGAAGTCTGATAATTGAGCTACAAGAATCTTAATCAAATCCTCTTTTTCTTCACTTGACAGTATAGACGACTCATCTATCATTTTAATCGTACTATACATATTTCTAAAATATGCACTTAATCTACTACCATTAGCATTTATGCAGACGCCTTTCTCTTCCTTATAAAATTTCCAAAATTCACAAAACACAAGATCACAATATTTTGGATTATCTTTCAGCCATTCATATATTCCTTTATTGACAAATATAATATTCTCCTTTTTAATATGTTTTGGCATAGCAAACCCTGAGCAAAATATCAGATACGCAATCTTCCAAAGTTCATCCTCCTTACATTCAACTTTGTTATATAAAACTATAAGTTTTAAATTATTAAATATATCTGTCAACTGCATATTCAAATTTTTAAGAGCCTCCTTTCCTTTTACTACTTCATTTTTCTCCCGATCTTTTGTGCTTATCTGTTCTATCTGAAATTTATGAAAATTCATCATTTCAAAATAATTCGTTTTCAGTGATGCCTTTTGGTTTTCTAAATTTTGTTTATAGTTAGTATAAATGAGTACAAGAAACCCTAATGCCACAAAAATTGTTCCATATACACCGGCACTGTAATTTCCAAATTTAGATTCAACATCATAATATTCGTGTGATGTTGCTTCAAAATGTACCACATAAAACTTATATAATTCCGCAATAAACACGAAAGCCGTACAGATACTGATAACAAAACAAGTAGGGAGCAACCACTTGATACCAATATTTCCGAATTTTAATTTTATGGAATAAAATAAATTATTAAAATATTTTATAATGTTCATAATACAATCTTGCTAAAATAAAACCCGCCTCTAGAATAACTCTAGAAACGGGCTTCTCATGAAGGCATATAGTGCCTATTTCAGACCTCAGGCGGAATATCCATCCCGCTTGAGTCCGTGAACAATGGCGTCGTCAGTCGATGATACCGCGGTGGAGCGACTGGAGATCACGCACCTTCTCGGACATCTCGCCGTGGCGGATGCCCTCGGCGGCGGCCAGGCCGCCGGCCATCGTGGTGTAGTAGGTCGTCTGCTCGGCGAGGCAGGTCTGACGAATCGCGCGCGCGTCGTCAAGCTCACCCTCGTGCTCGGCAACCGACATCACCACGAGTTGGATCTCCTTGTTCTTGATCAGGTCAAGAATGTTCGGACGGCCCTCGTGGACGCGGTTCACGCTACGGCAGGGGATGCCCGCGGCCTGAATCTGGTGCGCGGTGCCTGCCGTGGCGATCAGCTTGAAGCCGGCGTGATGAAGCTCGTGAGCGGCGATCGCAACCTTCGGCTTGTCGGAGTCACGCACCGAGAGGAAGCAGAGGCCGCTCGACGGGAGCTTCGACGCGGCGGCGAGCTGGCTCTTGCGAAGCGCTTCGCCGAAGTCGCTGCCGATGCCCATCACTTCGCCGGTGGAGCGCATCTCCGGCCCGAGGACCGGATCGACACCGAGGAACTTCGCGAACGGGAAGACGGCTTCCTTCACGGAGAAGTACTCGGGAGCCTTCTCGAGCTCCTCGACCGTGAGGCCCTGGTCGGCGAGCTTGTCGCCCACCATGCAGCGGACGGCAATCTTCGCGAGCTGGTGACCGGTCGCCTTGGAGACGAACGGAACCGTACGCGAGGCACGCGGGTTCACCTCAAGCACGTAGACGACCGGCTTCTCGGAGTGGGCTTCCTTCACGGCGAACTGAACGTTCATCAGACCCACGACCTTGAGCGCACGGGCCATCTCGCGCGTCTGGCGGCGGATCTCCGCGATGAGCGCGGGCGAGAGGCTGTAGGGCGGGAGCGAGCAGGCGGAGTCACCGGAGTGCACGCCGGCCTGTTCGATATGCTCCATGACACCCGCGACCGCGACGACATCGCCGTCGCAGACCGCGTCAACGTCCATCTCGACCGCATCGTCAAGGAAGCGGTCAAGAAGCACGGGCTCCTCAGGGCTCACCTTCACGGCCTCGTGCATGTACTTGATGAGGCGCTCGGGCGTGTGAACGATCTCCATCGCGCGGCCGCCGAGAACATAGCTCGGGCGGACGACAAGCGGGTAGCCCACTTCCTCGGCCTTCTTCAGGGCCTCTTCCTCGGAGAACGCGGTGCGGTTGGGCGGCTGACGGAGGTTGAGTTCCTCGATCAGGGCCTGGAAGCGGCCGCGGTCCTCGGCGCAGTCGATGGCATCCGGGGTCGTGCCGATGATGGGCACGCCGTGGGCCTCGAGCGCGCGGCAGATCTTGAGCGGGGTCTGACCGCCGTACTGGACGATCACGCCCTGGGGCTTCTCAACCGCGCAGATCGCGAGCACGTCCTCGAGCGTGACGGGCTCGAAGTACAGGCGATCCGACGTGTCGTAGTCGGTCGAGACGGTCTCCGGGTTGCAGTTGATCATGATCGACTCCCAGCCGTCCTCGTGCAGAGCCATGGAGGCGTGCACGCAGCAGTAGTCGAACTCGATGCCCTGGCCGATGCGGTTCGGACCGCCGCCGAGAACGATGATCTTCTTGCGGTCGGTGGGGTTGGCCTCCGAGGCGCGGCTGCGCTCGTAGGTCGAGTAGAGGTAGGCGGTCGTGGTCGCGAACTCCGCGGCGCACGTGTCAACGCGCTTGTAGGACGGGAGCACCCCGAGGCCCTGGCGGGTCGTGCGGACCTTCTCCTCGTCCGCGTCCGAGAGGAGCGCGGCGATGCGGCGGTCGGAGAAACCGCGGCTCTTGAGTTCCCAGAAATCGTCCTCGTCGAGTTCGGCCAACGCATGGCCGGCGATCGAGCCCTCGACCCTGACGAGTTCCTCGATCTGGCGGAGGAACCAACGGTCGATCTTGGTCGAGTTGAAGACTTCCTCGACGGACATGCCGATGCGGAACGCGTCGGCGACGAAGAAGAGACGCTCGGGGCCGGGCTCGGCGATCTCGCGGAGGATCGTGGAGCGGTCGGAGGTCTTCGAGTCGAGACCGCACTTGCCGGTCTCGAGTCCGCGCAGGGCCTTCTGCAGCGACTCCTCAAAGGTGCGGCCGATCGCCATCACCTCGCCCACGGACTTCATCTGGGTCGTGAGGCGGTCATCGGCGGCCGGGAACTTCTCAAAGGCGAAGCGCGGCACCTTGGTGACGACGTAGTCGATCGCGGGCTCGAACGAGGCCGGCGTGAGACCGCCCGTCATTTCGTTCTTGAGCTCGTCGAGCGTATAGCCCACGGCGAGCTTCGCGGCGATCTTGGCGATCGGGAAGCCGGTGGCCTTCGAGGCAAGCGCGGAGGAGCGCGACACACGCGGGTTCATCTCGATCACGATCATGCGGCCGTTGTCGGGGTTCACCGCGAACTGGACGTTCGATCCGCCCGTGTCAACGCCGATGGCACGGAGAACCGCCATCGAGGCGTCACGCATCGCCTGGTATTCCTTGTCGGTGAGCGTCTGGGCCGGAGCGACCGTGATGGAGTCGCCGGTGTGCACGCCCATCGGATCGAGGTTCTCGATCGAGCAGACGATGATGCAGTTGTCCGCCTTGTCGCGGACGACTTCCATCTCGTACTCCTTCCAGCCGAGGAGCGACTCTTCAATGAGCACCTCGCTCGTCGGGGAGAGTTCGAGACCGCGCGTGACGATTGAGAGGAACTCCTCCATGTTGTAGGCGATGCCGCCGCCGGTGCCGCCGAGCGTGAAGCTCGGGCGGATGACCGCGGGGAAGCCCACCGTCTTCTGGAGCGCAAGAGCCTCTTCAAGCGTGTGCGCAGCACCGGAGCGGGCGCTCTCAAGACCGATGTCGGTCATGATCTTCTTGAAGCGCTCGCGGTCCTCGGCCTTGTCGATGGCCTCGGGCGTGGCACCGATCAGTTCGACGCCCCAGCGGCGGAGCACGCCGTGGTGCGCGAGGTCCATCGCGCAGTTCAGAGCCGTCTGACCGCCCATCGTCGGGAGGATCGCGTCCGGGCGCTCCTTCTCGATGATGCGGGCCACCGTCTCCCAGGTGATCGGCTCGATGTAGGTCGCATCCGCCGTCTGCGGATCCGTCATGATCGTCGCCGGGTTGGAGTTGACGAGGATGGTGCGGTAGCCCTCTTCGCGCAGGACGCGGCAGGCCTGGACGCCGGAGTAGTCAAATTCGCAGGCCTGACCGATGATGATCGGGCCGGCACCGATGATGAGAATGGAATGGATGTCTGTACGCTTCGCCATTTTTCACTCGTATTTTTTCAATTCTGTTCTGCAGTGCTTTACCTGAATTTTGTAGATCAGGCGCGGCGGCGCTCGGCGAGCGCCTTGGCGAACTTCTCGAAGAGAACGTCGATGTCGTGCGGGCCGGGGCTCGCCTCCGGGTGACCCTGGAAGCAGAAGGCCGGGGCATCCTCAAGGCAGAAGCCCTGGAGAGAACCGTCGAAGAGCGAGCGGTGCGTCGCGCGGGCGTTCGCCGGCAGCGTCGAGGCATCGACCGCGAAGCCGTGGTTCTGGCTCGTGATCGCCACGCGCTTGGTCTCGATGTTTTCGACCGGGTGGTTAGCACCGTGATGACCGAACTTCATCTTGAGCGTCTTCGCACCGACCGCGAGGCCCATGATCTGGTGACCGAGGCAGATGCCGAAGAGCGGGATCTTCGCGGCGATCGCCTGCTGCGCGACCTTGATCGCGTAGTCGCAGGGGGCGGGGTCGCCGGGGCCGTTCGAGAGGAAGAGTCCGTCGGGCTCGTAGGCCATGGCTTCCTCGAACGGGGTCTTCGCGGGCACGACCGTCACGCGGATGCCGCGGTCGGCCATGAGGCGCAGGATGTTCGTCTTGATGCCGAAGTCATAGGCGACGACGTGGTACGGGAAGGCGACGGGCTGGCGGAAGCCGGCGGGCTCACCCTCGCGGGAGGGCTCCCAGGAGCCCTCGGTCCACTCGTAGACCTTGTCGGTCGTGACGGTCTGGGCGAGATCCTGACCGGCCATCGAGCCCCAGGCGAGCGCAGCCTCACGGGCCTTCGCGATGTCCTCGTCGGTGATCTTCTGCCCCATCTCGGCGCAGAGAATGGCACCGGCCTGGGCACCGGTCGTGCGCAGGTGAATCGTGAGGGCGCGCGTGTCAACGCCGGCGATCGCCTTGATGCCGGCGGCCTTGAGCGCAGCGGGGAGCGACTGCTTCGCACGCCAGTTGCTCGGCTCGTCCGTCGCCGCCTTGACGATCAGGCCCGCGGCATGAATGCTTCGGGACTCCATGTCCTCGGGGTTCACGCCGACGTTGCCGATGTGGGCGCACGTGAGGGTCACGAGCTGCCCGGTGTAGGACGGGTCGGTGAGAATTTCCTGATAGCCGGTCATGGAAGTGTTGAAGACCACCTCGCCGACGGTCAGGCCGGACGCGCCGATGGCTTCACCCTGAAAAACGGCGCCGTCAGCAAGGACGAGCGCCGCCGCGGGACGGGAATGCGCAATAAGTGCCACGATGGATTTCCTCTCTGGGGTACAAACGGGGTCGGAGTGCTCTTTCTCTCAGGTCCCCTCTTCGCACTCGTTACGGCCTCCCGCTCGGGGAGGCCATCCCGGCCGGGGATCAGTGTCCCTCCGGAAGGAGAGGCAGCCGTACGCCAGACCGGGAGAGTGCTGTCAAGGGCGGCACTCCGGGATTTCAGCATGGCCGAAAGTCTATCCACGCCACTTTGAGATCAATGCACGTCAGGTAGGTAAATCACCTGATGGCGAGGCCGATGCCGTCAACCCGGTTCCTGTTGCGGACATTTGTCGACAAATCAGCGGGTTGATGGACAAATGGTTGATATGGTTGAAATTGTTCTTCCTGCTGCTTCGTCACATGTCTGCGCCATGTATTACAGCAATTCCCAATACCATACGGTTTATGTGCCGCTCAGAAATGCCCCGGCTGTCAGCCCTGAATACCGCTCCGACGACCTCACTGTCCGAGTCGTGTCATCGTTCCTGAATTTTCCCAATTATCATCAGGCCTGAAAGTCTTCCACCCTGATCACTCACGCCACCATGAAGGGGGTTTCCATGACGAAAGCGTTCCGCCCGGTCGACAGCCTCCAGATGATGGCCTACATCATCGGGCACTGCGTCGAGAAGGACATCGCGCTCAACGTCACCAAGCTGCAGAAGCTGATGTACTGCTGCTACGGCTGCGTGCTCGCCCGCTTCGGCGCTCGTCTGACGGACGAGTATCCGGAGGCCTGGCAGTTCGGCCCCGTCTTCCCGGAGGCTCTGCGCAGCGCCCGGTTCTTCAGTCTCGACGACTTCCTCGGAAAAGCCACGCCTGAGGTGACTGCCCTGCCCGCCGACGTCATTGCACTGGTCAACGACGCGGTGGATTACTTCGGTCAGTTCAAAGCCGCCCAGCTGTCCGACTGGAGTCAACGTCCGAACTCTCCCTGGGCCAGAGCCACGCATGGCGGGAAATTTCTGTACAGCCGCCTTGAGGATTCAGACATCTCCTCCTACTTCAGGAGAAATGTGCTCGCCTGACTGACTTCAGGGAACCGGAATGTCCGAAACCGGATCCGCCAGATCAATCCTCACGCCGTCCACCGAGTCGCCGACAAGACGGATTCTCCAGACGGAGCCGCCCTCGGTCTCCACCTTCTCCATGAGCGGGGCTACGGAAGCCCCCATCGGGAGGTCGCCGTTGCCGCAGGCGATCAGGTCCACGACCTCAAGAACGGGCTGCGGAAGATCCGCAGCGAGATTCCATTCGACATTGGCCTTGCCGGCGGAGTCGAGCTCGGCGTTGAGGCCGGCGGAGACGGAGGCACGCTCCTTCCCATCCTTTCCTGTGGAGAAGGAGAGGTCGGAGAGTTCAAAGCGCATGGGGCCGGCGGCCTTCAGCGTCTCGATGAAGTGGTCCCTGGAGAGCGACTCGAAGAGCGCGATCGGCACTTCCTTCGCGGAGAGCGAGAACCTGAAGTCCTGCCCGTCGAGCGTCTTCTCGACACGGTCATTGGTCTGGTTCACGACGATCGTGGGGGAGAGCCGTATTCGGATCTTCTCCGCCTCGGACTCATAGAGGCCGTCAAGCAGGTTCTCCTGAACCGCCTTGGTCTGGCTGAGCCTTGAGGTGACCTTCGAGAAGCCGGCTTCAAGGATGCCTCTGCGGTCTCCTATCCCCACTCTGCCGTCACGGACGGTGAGGGTTGCCCCTTCCATGTACCAGTCGCCCGGGGCTTTCTCAGGACGCTCCCTGGCGGTGAGCTTCACCTTGGAGTCGCTGCCGTGCATGCGGATGAAGTTGAGCGCGGGATCGGTGACCGCGAGTTCAATGTCCGGGACCTCCAGATCAAGCGCGAGCGGACCTTCAACCGGCACTTTCATGCGCAGCGTCGCCGGGGTCTTCGCCGCGACATGCCAGGCCATCGGGCCCACGCCGCGCTCAAGGGCCTCGAAGGTCATGTCAAAGGGCTGCGCCGTGGCGATGAGACGGAGATCCTCGGAGATCGACGAGATGCGGTAGCGGACAGAGAAGCGCGGGTGAATGCCGACGAGCTTCATCAGGAGCCCGGCGGTCGTGGCGGTGGTGTTGAGCGGATAGACGTCGCCCGTGAGTCCGAAGGGACCGAAGTTCGCGACGACATCGAATTCGAGCGTCACCGGTGCATGCGACGGGTCGCTTGAGAAGACGCTCGAGGCAATGGTGAGGTGAAGGCGGTCGCGGCGGGAGAGAAAGTTCTTCTCCTGCGGCGTGACGGTGAGGATCACGGATCCGGGGATGCCGTCCGAGGACGCAAGACGGTCGAGCAGCTGCGCCTGCAGGTTGTGCTGCCAGCCGATGTAGGCGGCTTCCCCGGCAAGGAACACCGCCGTGAGTGCGAACACGAGCTTTGAGTGTGTCCGCGCGTAGGTATAGAGCCGCCGCATCGAAGAGCCGTCGCCTCCTTGTTACTTTTCCAGTCCTCAGTAAACCTTAATCTGTAACTCTATGAGTTAGGGAATCGAACGGCAGGAGGAAGCGGCGGAAAGCGTCGCTTCCAACTCCTCCTCGTTGATGTCGACACCGAGTTTATCAAGAGTAGGTACCCTATCAGCCCCAAATTAGCGGTCCGCCGCCAGTGCGAGAACGTC
>NZ_JAUNSF010000049.1 GCF_030539355.1 Sutterella sp. | reverse complement strand
CTGGGGGCAGGGCGTCGTGCGCCCGCGGCTCCACTCTGCTTTCATGAAAAAAGAACGGGCTGCATCCGGCGGGGAGCAGTCCGTCCAAGGGAGGTGATGGGAACCCGGTTTCTGACGACGCGGCCTTCAGTCGAGCCGCTCGTCGGCAAGGAGAAGCGTCCGGGCGAGCGCCTCGAGGCCCGCGCCCGCGTCGGCCGAGGTGATTGACTCGAGCGGCGAGTGACTCACGCCGTCCCGGCACCTCAAAAAGATCATCGCCATCGGGCAGAGCGCGGACATAGCCGCGGCGTCGTGCCCGGCGCCGCTCGGGATCGCCGGGACGGAGCCCTGCACGGCCTCCACGGCCTCCCCGACGCACTTCGTGAGGAGCGCGTCGCAGGCGATCGCCGTGGTGTCGAAGAAGCAGTCCTTCTCGCAGGTGACGCTCCGTTTCGTGCAGATCTCCTCGAGCGCCGCCATCACGGCGTCGTTGAGCCGCACGAGAAGGGCGTCGGTCGGCGCGCGCAGGTCAATGCGGACCGTCGCCTCGCCGGGGATGCAGTTCACCACGTTCGGGTGGAGCAGCACCTGACCGGTCGTCGCGACGACGCCTTCGCCGATCTCCTCTGCAATGCGCTCGAGAGCGAGCGTGAACTCCGCGGCCGCGCACCCGGCGTCGTGCCTGCGGCCCATCGGAACCGTGCCGGCGTGTCCGGCGAATCCATGGAACCTCACGGTCCAGCGCTTCACGGCGGCGATGGCCGTGACGCGCGCGAGCGGAAGTCCGAGCTCGTCGAGGGTCGGGCCCTGCTCGATGTGAAGCTCAAGGTAGCCGGCGACCGAGCCGGGGTCGCGCCTCATCGCGGCGACCTTCTCCGGGTCGAGCCCGAAGGCGAGGAGCGCTCCGCGCACAGTGAGACCGTGCGCATCCCTGCGCTCGAACCAGTCCGCGGGCCAGCCGCCCGCGAGCGCGGTGCTCCCGAGGTAGGTGATGCCGAAGCGCACGCCCTCCTCGTCGGCGAAGCCGAGAATCTCGACGGGGTGCCTCAGGCGCCGGCCCGTCGCGCGCAGATGCTCCATCACCTCGATCGCCGTGACGACGCCGAGGCAGCCGTCGTACGCCCCCGCGTCCACGACCGTGTCGAGGTGCGAGCCGAGGAGGATCGGCTTCGCAGCCGGGTCCGTGCCCTCGAGGCGCCCGTGGACGTTGCCGACGGCGTCGACCTTCGCGACAAGTCCCGCGGCCTCCATCCAGCCGACGGCAAGGCGGTCGGCGGCCTTCTGCTCGGGCGAGAGGTAGAGGCGGGCGATGCCCGCCTCGCCCATGGAGGAGCACTTCGCGAGCTCATGGAGGCGCGCCATGATGCGCGCCGCCCCCTGAAGCTCCTCAGAGACCGGCGTCATCGCAGTACTCCCAGGCGGCGCGCACGGCGGCGCCCGCGGTGAGCCTGTGGCCCATGCGCAGGAGCACCGACTCGAGCGCGGCGAGCGTCGTGAGCACGCAGTCGCGCCGGGCGTTCGCGCCCATCGTGCCGATGCGCCAGATCCTCCCGCGCAGCGGCCCGAACGAGGAGCCGATCTCGAGGCCGAAGTTCGTGAGGAGCGCCCGCTGCACCGCGGCGCCGTCGATGCCCTCGGGAATGACGACACCGAGCACGTTGTTCATACGGTGCGAGAGGTCGCCGAAGGGCTGTAGGCCCATCGCGCGCACGCCGGCGAGCAATGCCTCGCCCGCCCTGCGGTGGCGCTCCGCGGCCGCGGCGACGCCCTCGGCGACCAGAAGCCGCGCGCACTCGTGCGCCGCGTAGAGCGCCGTGGTCGCCTCGGTGTGGTGGTTGAGCCTGCGGCTGCCCCACCACTCCATCAGCTGCACCATGTCGAAGTAGTTGGACGGGATCACCGGGTCCGGGCCGTCCTCGTCCGAGCTCTCGCGGCTCCCGAGCTCGATCGAGGTGCGCCGGCGGCAGAGCTCCTCGTAGCGCGGGCTCACCGTGACGGGCGAGGTGCCCGCCGGGCCGCCGAGGCACTTCTGCAGGCCCGCCGAGACGGCGTCAAGCCCGAGCGCGTCGACGGGGAGAAGATTGCCGCCGAGCGTCGCGGTGGCGTCCGTGTAGAAGAGCGCGCCGTACTCGCGGCAGAGCTCGCCCACGCCCTCAAGCGGCTGGAGCATCGTGGTCGAGGTGTCGCCGTGGACGGTGAGGAGGATCCGGGGATGGCACTTCCTCAAGCCCGCCTCGATCTCCTCGAGCGTGAACACTTCGCCCCAGGGACGATCGATCACGGTGACCTGAGCGCCCGCGCGGCGTGCGAGCTCCGTGAGCAGCATCCCGAACCGGCCCGCGCTCGCGACGAGCACCGGGTCGCCCGGGCGGATGATCGAGATGAGGAGCGCCTCGATGCCGGCGCGCGAGGTGCCGTCGACGAGGAAGGTCTGCCTGTTCCCGGTTTCGAAGACCCGGCGGTAGAGCGCCTGCGTGTCGTCCATCAGGGCGAGGATCGCCGGGTCGTACTGCCCGATCATCTGCTGGCTCATCGCGCGCAGCACACGCGGATCGGCGTTGACGGGGCCCGGCCCCATCAGAAGGCGCGCGGGCGCGCTGAAGGCTTCCTGCATGACAAAGCTCCTTGAACGGAGAGAAAAGGAATCAGAGTGCGCCGCGCACGCGCGAGATGAAGCTCTCGAGCTCCGGGGTCTTCGGGTGCGCGAAGATCTCCTTTGCCGGGCCGTCCTCGTGGACGCGCCCCTGGTACATGAAGATCACGCGGTCAGCGACGTCACGCGCGAAGGCCATCTCGTGCGTGACGAGCACGAGGGTCATGCCCTCGCGGGCGAGGCTCTCGACGACCTTGAGCACCTCGCCGACGAGCTCCGGGTCAAGCGCCGAGGTGATCTCGTCGCAGAGCAGCACCTTCGGCTTCATCGCAAGCGCGCGGGCGATGGCGACGCGCTGCTGCTGGCCGCCCGAGAGGCCCGAGGGATAGTAGTCCTCGCGCTCGGCGAGGCCCACCTTGGCGAGCATTTCCTTGGCGATCGCGCGGCACTCCTCCTCGGGCTTCTTCAGCACGAGCCGGGGCGCGAGCATCACGTTCTCGAGCGCCGTCATGTGGGGAAAGAGGTTGAACTGCTGGAAGATCATGCCCATCGAGCGGCTGATCTCCTGCGCCTGGTGCTCGTTCGAGGTGATGGTGATGCCGTTGAGCTTGATCGAGCCCTCCTGGTACTCCTCGAGGCCGTTCATGCAGCGCAGCAGCGTCGACTTGCCCGAGCCCGACTGGCCGATGATGGCGACCACCTGGCCCTCCTCGATGTCGAGGTTGATGCCTTTGAGCACCTCATTCGTGCCGTAGAACTTGCGGACTTCGGTGATGGTCAGGAGCGACATTTGAGTTTTCCTTCGAGATGGTGCGCGCACCAGGAGAGCGGGAAGCAGAGGAGGAAATAGCCGAGGGCGCAGAGGCCGTAGATCTTGAAGGGCTCGAAGGTGGCGTTGGTCATCACCGTCGAGATCTTCGTCATCTCCTCGAAGCCGATGATCGAGGTGAGGGCGGTGTTCTTCACGAGCTGGACGAGGAAGCCCACGGTGGGGGCGAGCGCGATGCGGGTGGCCTGCGGGGCGATCACGCGCACGAAGGTCTGCGTGAAGGTGAGGCCGAGCACGCGGCAGGCCTCCCACTGGCCGCGCGGCAGCGCGTCAATCGAGCCCTTCCAGATGTCGAGCATGAAGGCGCTCGCGTAGAGCGTGAGGCAGAGCCCCGCGGCGGTCCACGGACTCACTTCGATGCCGATCAGCGGAAAGGCGAAGAAGACGAGGAAGAGCTGCATGAGGACGGGCGTGCCCTGGAAGAGGTCGATGTAGCCCTGCGTGACTTTCTCGACCGCCCCGCGGAAGCAGAGCCTCGCCCAGAGGAGCAGAGCGGTGACGACGGCGCCGCCCGCGAACGCGAGGATCGAGAGCAGCACCGTCCAGCGCATCGCGAGAAGCAGGTTTCTCACGATGTCCCAGGTGGTGAATTCAACAAACATCAGCAGCCTCCCTTGAAGATGCGGCGGCCGAGCGCGAGCATGCCGCGGCGCATGAGAACGGCGAGCGCGAGGTAGAGGAGCGTCGCGATGAGGTAGCACTCAAAGGAGAGGAAGGTGAGTGACTGCGCCCAGTTCGCCGCGTACGTGAGGTCCTGCACCGAGATCTGCGAGATGACGGCGCTGCCGAGCATCACGAGGACGCACTGCCCGACCAAGGCCGGCCACACGCGCTTCAGTGCGGGCGGCAGCACGACGCGCAGGTAGGTGTGAAGGCGCGAGAGACCGAGCACACGCGCCGCTTCCCACTGGCCCTTCGGCGTCACCGCGATGCCCGCGCGGACGATCTCGGTCGCGTAGGCGCCGAGGTTGAGCACCAGGGCGAGAATCGCCGCCGAGACCTCGTTCGTGAACTGGAAGCCGAGGCTGGGAAGTCCGAAGAAGATGAAGAAGAGCTGCACGATGAAGGGCGTGTTGCGCACGATCTCCACATATGCAGTCCATGGGTAGTAGAGCGGGTTGCGGCGTCCGCTGTGGCGCACGACCGCGCCGGCGATCCCGAGCATGATGCCGAGGACCGTCACCACGGCCGCGACGCCGGCGGTGAGGAGCACTCCGTGCGTGAAGACGCCCGCGTATTCCGCAAGACCCTCAAAGTTGATGGTGTAGCTTGGCGCGGCCATGACGGACGTCCTCCTCGCTTCTCACAGATGATCAGTACGTGACCTTCTCGGGTTCCTGGGTGATCAGGTCAGCCGGGATCGGGGCCTTCAGGAACTCCTCGGACCAGCGGTTGAGCTCGCCCTCGTTGAAGGCCTTCGTG
The DNA here is from genome assembly GCF_030539355.1 of Sutterella sp. Lineage (GTDB taxonomy): Bacteria > Pseudomonadota > Gammaproteobacteria > Burkholderiales > Burkholderiaceae_F > Sutterella. The sequence goes on along the minus strand of NZ_JAUNSF010000049.1, from coordinate 16,504 downwards.
ATGGCCTTGTTGACGGCGTCCTTGAGCGCGGGCTCGTTCTTGTTGAGACCGACGAAGCAGGGCGACTTCCTCAGGAGGAACTTCGCCTCGGGCTTGCGGTCAGCCTTCGCGCGGTCAACGAGCGCACCGGCCACGAGGTTGATCGTCGCGATCATCTCGACCTGGCCGGAGAGGTAGGCCTGGCTCGTCGTGTTGTTGTCCTCGTAGCGCTTGAGAACCGCGTCCTTCGGGGCGAGCGGCGTGATCATCTGATCCTCGACGCCGCCGCGGGTGAAGCCCACGGTGTGGCCCGAGAGGTCGGAGGGCTTCTCGACCTTGACCGAGGCCGGGCCGAAGACGCCGAGGAACGTCGGGCCGTAGGCGATCGAGAAGTCGATCACCTTGGCGCGGGCCTCGGTCTTGCCGAGGGTGGAGATGACGATGTCGGCCTTGCCGGACTGCAGGAACGGAACGCGGTTGGCGCCCGTCACCGGAACGAGCTTCACCTTCACGCCGAGTTCCTTGGCGATGTAGGCGGCCATGTTGATGTCATAGCCCTTCAACTTCATGTCCGGGCCGACGAAGCCGAAGGGCGGGTAGTCCTGCGGAACCGCGACGCGCAGTTCGCCCGCGCTCTTGATGTCGGCGAGCTGATCCGCGCTCGCGCTGAGGCTCGTGCCGAGGGAAAGGACGCCGACGGCGAGGCCGAGAAGGAACTGCTTGCGATTCATTTTGTTCACTCCAATGAACTTGAGGTTCCCCTGTGGGGAAAGAGGGAGGGGCCGGGGTTCGGGCGCCCCGTTCTGACAGGGCTTTGAGCAGAGACCGTGCCAATGGGGTGAAGGGGGTTAATGTAATGAAAATTAAGGGAAAATTTAGAAAATAAGATGAATCGCCAAGTGGATAGGGAGGTTCTCCGAGTGGGTAGATTCCGGGGGAGGAAAAATCTCGGCCGGACGGATTGCGAATTCAGGTTTCCGTCGTGATCCGTCGCATTTGTGCGCCTCTGGTGCGGTGCTGAAAATGCGTGGTGCGGACGCGCACCGAAGCGGCACCGAAGGACCGGATTCCGGGGAGCCGCCGCCAGCGGTCGGCTCTTCTTCTCAGCAACGGTGCGCCCTGCACATCGCCGGAGCGCGGGTGTGCCGTCATTGAGCGCCAGTCGAGAGACGCCCTCAGGACGGCGCATTCCATATGAAAGGAGCGCACATGCCTGAGGCAGCACGCTCCGAAAAGAGGAGGGGCAGGGCGGGGCGGAATCTCCGATCAGAACCTTTGATCGGCGAGGACGAGCGCCTCGAGGAGCGCCTCGTACCCGGCGGTCACATCCTCCTCCGGGACGTTCTCAAGGGGCGAATGGCTGATGCCTCGCTCGCAGCGCACGAAGATCATGCCCACGGGGGCGATCGCCGCCATGGCGCCCGCGTCGTGCCCGGCGCCGCTCGGCATGCTGACGAACCGCCCGGTGACCGATCCCACTGCCTCGTCGATCACCGCCGAGACCCGCGGGTCGCAGGGAACCGACGGCACCTCGAAGTAGCAGTCCTTCGTCACGGCGATGCCGCGGCGCTCGGCCTGGGGGAGAAAGGCTGAGAAGACCGCCCGGTCGAGTTCGTCAAGGAGCGCGTCGGTGGGCGCGCGCAGATCGACGCGCATGAAGGCGCGGCCGGGAATGCAGTTGACGACGTTCGGGTGCAGCCGCACCTCGCCCGCGGTGGCGACGACGTTCTGCCCGATCCGGAGGGCCTCGCGCTCGAGTGTGAGCGTGAGCTCCGCGGCGGCGCAGCCCGCGTCATGGCGGGCCGGGATCGGCACGGTGCCGGTGTGCCCGGCCTCGCCCGTGAGCTCGACGATGTAGCGGCGGATCGCGCAGATGCTTTCGACCCGGGCGAGCGGGGCGTCAATCGCGTTCAGTCTCGGGCCCTGCTCGATGTGGAGCTCAATGTACGCGGCGACCGAGCCGGGGACGAGTTTCGCCTCGTCAGTGCGCTCGGGCGAGAGGCCGAACTCGGTGAGCGCCTCGGCGAGCGAGATGCCGTTCGCGTCCCGCCTCGCGAGCATCTCCGCGGTCCAGCCGGTCGTGGCGGCGATACTGCCGAGATAGGTGAGACCGAAGCGCACGCCTTCCTCGCCCGCGAAGGCGGTGACGACGACGGGGTGGCGGAGCTTCGTGCCGGACTGACTGAGCGTGCGCACCACTTCCAGCGCTGTCATGACGCCGAGGCAGCCGTCAAAGGCGCCGGCGTCGACGACCGTGTCGAGGTGCGAGCCGATCATGATCGCGGGTGCGTCCGGATCCGTTCCCTCGAGCCGGCCGAAGAGGTTGCCGACGGCGTCCTCGCGCACGGCGAGGCCGGCCTCGAGGAACTTCGCGCGCATCCAGTCATTGGCCCTGCGGTGCTCGGGCGTGAGGTACTGCCTCGCGATGCCTTTCTCGCCCATCGAGGAGATGCGGGAGAGGTCGCGGAGCTCGTCAAGAATGCGGCGGGCGGAGTGCCTGGCGGTGTCGGATTCGGTCATGGCGGAACACAACGGATAAGTGAGGAAGAGAGGGCAAGTGTACAAAGCGCCGCGGGGCCCGCACGCAGCGGGTCCGAAGCCTCTTGGAGCAGGGCGCGCGAGGACCGCGCCTTGTCGGAGGCGGACAGAAGAAAACCGCCCTGGGCCACGGGGCGTCAGAGCGGTTTTGAGTGAACGAATTTATCGGATCAGGCAGCAGGTGTCGCCGCCTGGGTGAGCGCCTCGAGACGCGAGCGGGTGAGCTCGGAGAGGTACCAGACCGTGGCGGGGAGCACCGCGTCGTTGAAGTCGAAGGCCGGGTTGTGGAGGACCTCCTCGTGGTCCTCGTCGCGCAGGCCCACCTGGATCATCGTGCCGGGGACGCGGTTGACGAACTCGGCGAAGTCCTCGCCCGCCATCGTCATCGCGGACTCGGCCCAGCCGTCGGGGCCGAAGAGCTCGCGGGCCATGGCCTTGGCGGCCGCGGCGGGTCCGGGGGCGTTGACGAGCGGCGGCGTGATGTGATCGATGCGCACGCTCGCCTCAAGCCCCTGCGCGGCGGCGATGTGCTCGGTCATGCGGCGCATCTCGCGCTCGATGAAGGAGCGGACCTCCGGGTCGAAGGCGCGGATCGTGCCCGAGATCGCGAGGTGGTCAGGAATGACGTTCGGCGTGTCGATGTCGCCCGCGCGGATGGCGCAGATCGAGAGCACGGCCGGATCGAACGGGTCGAGGCGGCGCGAGAGGATGGTCTGGAAGGAGGAGGCGAGGAGCGCGGCCGTCGTGATCGGGTCGAGCGCGTGCTGCGGACGCGCGGCGTGGGCGCTCCGCCCCTTCAAGGTGATGTAGAAGAAGTCGCAGGAGGCCTGGGCGCTTCCCGCGCGCACGCCGATCAGGCCCTTGGGGAGCGAGGGCGTGCCGTGCGCGGCGTAGATCTCCACGGGACCGTATTCCTCGAGGACGCCCGCGTCGACGACGCGGCGGGCGCCGCCGCCGATCTCCTCGGCGGGCTGGAAGATGCCGACCACGCGGCCGGGGAAGTCGCGGCGCTGCTGCAGCACGTCGAGCGTGCCGATCAGCCAGGCGATGTGCCCGTCATGACCGCAGGCGTGGGCGAGGCCGGGAGCGGCGCTCTTCCAGTCGGTGCGCGAGCAGTCGGCCACCGCGAGCGCGTCCATGTCCGCGCGCAGCGCGATCGTCACCCCGGGGCGGCTGCCCTCGACGACGGCGATGACGGCGCCGTGCACACGGTCAGCGGTGAAGTGAATGCCGCGGTCAACGAGTTCGCGGGCGATCACGCTGCAGGTGCGGATGGTGCCTGAGCCGATCTCAGGATGCTGGTGAATGTCGTGCCGGATGCGGGCGAGGGTGTCGCCCATGGCAAGAATGTCGGCGGGCACGCGGTCAGCGTGGACGTATTCGGTCATGGTGAAAAACTCCGGGCCTGGTCTGAGGGCCTCGGGCTGAATTATTCACTGTTTTCCCCTGAAGAGGGGATGCCGGGGCGGGACTGCATCACTCTGAAACCTTCCGGGCCGCCGAGAGAACCTCAAGGCGGGAGCGGGCGAGCTCGGAGAAGAACCAGACGGCGGCGGGGAGCACCTCATCGTTGAAGTCGAAGGCCGGGTTGTGAATCTGCGCCCGGTGCTTCTCGTCGCCGAGCCCCACCTGAACCATCGAGCCGGGGACGCGGTTGAGGAACTCCGCGAAGTCCTCGGCCGCCATCAGGAGCGGGGTGTCGAAGGAGGCGCCGGACCCAAGCGTTCTCTCCACGGCGGCGCGTGCTGCGGCGGCGGGGCCCGCCGCGTTGATGAGGGGCGGGGTGAGTCGGTCGAAGCGGACCTCGGCCGTGAGGCCCTGGGCCGCGGCCACGTGCTCGGTCATGCGCCGGATCTCGGTCTCCACGAGGTCGCGGACCTTCGGCGAGAACGTGCGGACGGTGCCTGCCATCTCGAGCGTCTCGGCGATGACATTGGGCGCCTGAAGGTCGCCGCCCTTCACGGCGCTCACGGTGACGACCGCCGGTTCGACGGGATCGACCCTGCGGGAGACGATGGTCTGGAGCGACGAGGTGAGGAGCGCCGCGGTCGGCACCGGGTCGAGCGCGTGCTGCGGCATGGAGGCATGCATGCCGCGCCCCTTCAGGGTGATGCGGAAGAAGTCGCATGAGGCCTGCGAGGGCCCGGCGTGCACCCCGATCGTGCCCTTGGGCGGCTCGGGCGTGGCATGACCGGCATAGATCTCGGCCGGGGCGAACTCGTCGAGGACGCCGGCCTCGATCATGCGGCGGGCGCCGGTGCCGATCTCCTCTGCGGGCTGGAAGATGCCGACCACGCGGCCGGGGAAGTCACGGCGCTTCTCAAGAACCTCGAGCGTTCCGATGAGCCAGGCGACGTGCCCGTCGTGGCCGCAGGCGTGCGACCGGCCGGGAACCGTGCTCTTCCACTCGATGCCGGAGAGGTCCGGCATGGCGAGCGCATCCATGTCCGCGCGCAGCGCCACGGTCGCGCCCGGGCGGCTGCCTTCGACCACGGCGATGACCGCGCCGGGGAAGCGCTCGAGGTCCGCGCGGATGCCGCGCTTCTCGAGCTCTGCCTTGATGACGCCGCAGGTCCGGGCGGTCTCGAAGCCGAGCTCGGGGTGGCGATGAAGGTCACGGCGGATCTCGACGAGTTCGTCGCCGAGCGCGAGGATCTCGGCGGGCACGCGGTCGGCGTGGACCCAGCTCACTGGAGCGGGTTCCGCGGCGGAAAGCGACAGAGGGAGCGCGAGGGCGGCGCCGAGCAGCAGCGGGAGGAGACGGGAACGGAGCATCTGAACCTCGGGGGAGACTTGCATTCCCTGATGATCAGGCATTGAGCCCTGAGGCTGCAATGGGAGGTTTATCCCGGATATCCGATATCCTTTCAGGACAGAGACAATTTCCCCTCGGGACACGTGTTTTCCCGTTGCTCTTCATCCCTTCGCCATGAGACGAATCTTCACGCCGCTCCCTTACTTCCTTCCCGCCGAGCCCGAGCCCTTCGTGAAGCTCTTCCGCGAGCACGGGGTTCCCCGCCTTGTGAAGAAGGGCGAGTTCCTGAAGCGCGGCGGCGAGGAGCAGAAGCTCTTCTTCCTCGAGGAGGGGCTCTGCGCCTACTACGCCGCCGAGGCGCTCGATCACCGTCCGATGGTGATCTCGGTGATCCTGCCCGGGCGCGTCATGGGTGACATGACGGCGAGCATCCGCACGCGCTGCAACGTGTTCACGCGGGCGCTGAAGAACTCCCGCGTGCTCACGATCCCGCCCGAGGTGCTCGCGCACGCGATCGAGGTGGATTCCGATCTAGCCGCGATCGAGATCCGCAGCATCATCGCCAAGGAGGAGTCGCTCCTTGAGGGCGTGGCCGCGAATTCGCTGCGTCCGCCCGCCGAGCGCCTGGTGATCTATGCGAAGGCGCTCTGTCGGAGCTTCGGCGTGCGGGCCGATGCCGACGGCTGGAACCGGCTGCCCCTCAAGCTTCCCGCGAAGACGATCGGAGAGGTGGTGAACCTCAACCGCGTGAGCGTCACACGGCTCCTCATTCACTGGATGGAGGTGGATGCCATCCGCAAAGACGGCCGGACGCTCTATTTCCATCAGCGGCTCTTCGACGCCGTGGATGACTGGCTTGAGAACCGCTCGCCCGTGGTGACGCTTCCCTGACGGTCTTTTTAAAAAGACTTCCCGCACAAACGAAACGGGCGCCCCATGAAGGGACGCCCGTCCGAGATTTATCTCAGCAGTGAAGGATTACTTCGCAGCCTTGATGTACTCCTCGGCGGAGTCAACGGCGATGCGCGCGGAGTTGACCGCGAAGCCGACCGTCGAGCCGGCCATCAGGAGGTCATACGAGTCGCCATAGACGCCACCGACGTCGTTGCCGGCCGCATAGAGACCCGGGATCGGATCCTCTTCCTGCGTCACAACCTCAAAGCGCTCGTTGGCCTTGATGCCGCCCAGGGTGCCAAGCGAGCTCGCCACAGACTTGATGGCATAGAAGGGGCCGGTCTTGACCTCGCGCATGTACTTCGGATCCTTGGCGAACTCCTCGTCGTGACGGATCGCGCAGGAGGCGTTGTAGGTCTCGACCTGCTTCTTGAGCTTGGCGGGATCCATGCCGGTGATCTTGGCGAGACCATCGAGCGTGTCGGCCTTGAAGGCCCAGCCGGCCTTGACGGCGGCGTCCCATTCCTTCTCGAAGTTGACGAGCTTCGTGGAGACCGGAACCATCACGCCGACGCCGAGGTCGATGCCGCTGTCCTTCTCCATGTGGTCGAGGGTGTTCTGATCATAGACGACATACATCGTGCCGCCGATGCGCTCCAGAGCGTTGCCGGCGAACGGCCATTCCAGCATTATCTGCTCGTTGCAGAAGCGCTCGCCCTTCGGCGTGAGCCAGAGGTGCGGCTGCTTGGCAGTGGCGCTCACGTGGTTGGTCGTGGAGACGCCGCGGGGACCCGGACGGTAGGAGGCCTGAACTTCCGTGCCTTCCTTGCCGCCGCCGACGGCCCAGGCCATCTGGATGCCGTCGCCGGTCTTGCCGGTCTGGGCGAGGCCGTCAGAATTCGCGAAGCGGAGATACTTCTCGCGCATCTCCTTGTTGTCGAAGAAGCCGCCGGTCGCGATGATGGTGGCCTTCGAGCGGATGGTGATCTTGTCGCCGTTCTTGTTCGTGGCCTCGACGCCGACCACCTTGCCGTTCTCGGTGATGAGCTTCTGGCCCCAGGTGTTCAGCAGAAGGGTCTGGCCGGCGTTCTTGTACTTTTCGATGAAGTTGTTGATCCAGCCGGCGCCACGTCCTTCGTAGATATGCCAGGTGTAGAGGCCGTTCGGGTAGTTCGAGAAGAGCTTCTCGAACTTGACGCCGTTCTTGATCATCCAGTCGATCGTGTCGCTCGAGCGGTTCACGAAGGCGCGGACCATCTTGGCGTTGCCGCGCCAGTGGCCGTAGTTCATGATCGTGGTGAAGGCCTGATCCTTCGTCAACCCGTAATTCCAATCCTTCTGCATCTGGCTCTCGACGGCGAAGATGCCCTCGGAGAACTTGCCGGTGCCGCCGACCATGGCGGACTTCTCGAGCGTGACGACCTTGAGGCCCTTCTCGGCGGCGGCCCAGGCGGCGGCCGAGCCGGAGGCGCCGGCGCCGATCACGACGATGTCGGACTCATAGGTCTGGTCGGCGGCGAGGGCGGGGTTCATCGCAAACATGACCGCGGCGGCGGCCGCGGCGAGCTTGAAGCTGGTCTTCATTTGCTGTCTCTCTCTTTTGGTGGGCTGCTCATCCGGGGAGCAGCGGTTCTCTCCCGAAGGCGCCCGGGCGGCCCGGAAACCTTCTTGCACTCGATTATCGGAGCCGAATTTTTTCGGGTCAGTAGTGTGGACTACAGATTTCGAACTATTTTTCCGGTTCGGAACTAGCCCAAAGGAGGTGGTAGTTCTCTCTAGGCGGTGTTCCTGAAAGGGTTTTCCGCCACTTTTGAAGTACCCTCATCGGGACTTCAAGGGCTTCTTGTTCAGGTAGGATAAGCGGCGTATCCTGCGGTTCTCTGCCCTCCGCCTCCCGAACCGGAAGCCGTGGGCCGCTTTTCATATTTCAGGCATGACCGGGACCACACCGAGAATGACGCCGCTCGCCCTCTCCGACGAGCCGGGCGCGCGGTGCCCGGGTCCCGGGTCCGGTGCCGGACAGACACCTACCAGGTAAGGAGATATCAGCAATGCTTTACGTATCGACGCGCGGTGCCGCCGAAGGAAAGACTTTCGCCGACATCGCCTTTGAAGGCTTCGCCAGCGACGGCGGCCTCTACGTTCCCGAGTCCTACCCGCAGTTCACCGCCGACGACATCGCGATGCTGCGCGGCCGCGACTTTCCGAGCATCGCCGTGGAGATCCTGAAGAGCTTCTGGACGCAGATCCCTGCGCAGAAGCTCTGGGAGATCTGCCGCGACGCGTGGCAGCCCGCCAACTTCACCCACGGCCGCGATCCCTTCAAGGCGCACGACGTCGCCCCGATCAAGTGGCTGCGCGATCACGTGGGCCTCTACGAGCTCGCCAACGGCGCGACGCTCACGTTCGACGACTTCAGCCTTGAGTTCCTGAAGCGCCTCCACGCGAAGCACCTCGGCACGGAGCCGAGGAACTTCACCCTCGTGGGCGCCACGACGGGCGACATGGGCGCCTCCGCGCAGTTCGCCTTCGGCGGCCGCAAGGACACGCGCATCGTGCTGCTCTCGCCCAAGGGCCGCATGTCGAAGTTCCAGTCCGCGCAGCTCTACTCGAACCAGGACGAGAACGTCCTCAACCTCGAGGTCGACGGCACGTTCGACGACTGCCAGGAGCTCGTCTACGCGCTCCTCTCGAACAAGGAGTTCAAGGAGGCCAACTCGCTCGGCGCCGTCAACTCCTACCTCTGGGCGCGAATCGCCGTCCAGGTCGCGTGCTACTTCTACGCCTACGTCCAGGCGTCTAGCTCGAACACCGAGCAGATCGTCTTCTGCGTTCCGGGCGGCAACTTCGGCAACGCCTTCGCCGGCTACGTCGCGAAGAAGATGGGCCTGCCGATCCTGCGCCTTCTCGTCGCCACGAACGAGAACGACGCGATGGACGAGTTCCTGCGCACGGGCGTCTACAGCCCGCGCCCGGCGAGCGAGACCGTCGCCACGTCCTCGCCCTCGATGGACATCTCGCGCGCGGCGAACTTCGAGCGCTTCCTCTTCGAGATCCTCGGCCGTGACGGCAAGCGCGTCGCCGAGCTGATGGACGACCTTGAGAAGAACGGCAGGTTCGAGCTCACGAAGGACGAGTTCACGAAGGTCCGCCGCTCGGGTCTCGCCTCGGGCACCTCGAACCACGCGAACCGCCTTGAGATCATCGAGTTCCTCAACATCGAGTTCGCCACCACGATCGACCCGCACACGGCCGACTGCCTCTACACGGGCGTCTACCTCCATCCGGTCGGCGTGAAGACGGTGTGCTTCGAGACCGTGCAGGCGGTGAAGTTCCCGAAGATGACGCAGCAGGCGACCGGCGCCACGGTGCCGCTCCCCGATGACTATGCCGATGTCTTCGAGCGTCCGCAGCGCAAGGTCGAGGTTCCGGTTGACCTCGAGGTCGTCCGCCGGAAGGTGGTCGACTTCGCTTCGAAGCCCTTCGAATCCGCCGAATGACCTCCGAAACCGCCCGTCCCGACGGGCGGCGGAAGCCCTTCTGCATCGGGCTTCTCGGCCGCTCCGGGGCGGGAAAGACAACACTGGGCTCACAGGTGCTCGCGGCGCTCACGCGCCGCGGGCTTCGCGTCGTGGCGCTCAAGGACGCGCACCACGGCGTTGACCTTGACAAGCCCGGCAAGGACACCTGGCGCTACCGCGAGGCGGGCGCCGAACGCGTGATCCTGCGCACGGCCGAGCGCTGGACGGTCATGTCCGAGACGCCCGAGGGCCCCCCGCCCGTGGAAATGCTCATCGCGCTCGCGGGAGATGCAGACATAGTTCTCATTGAGGGCTTCAAGCACGAGGGCGACTTCCCTAGAATTGAGATCCGCCGAAGCGCGGTTTCCGACGCCCCGCCCATCTCCACTCCGGACCATCCGCCCGCAGCCTTTGCGACGGACTACCGTTTCGAGGGGTTCGAGGGGGTTCCGAGGCTCGATGTCAACGATCCGGAAGCCGTCGCGGACTTCATCGAGGCGCTCAGCGCCCGCCGCGCCTGACGCCTTCCCCTCGGGGGAGGCCGCGGCGCCATTCCGGGCTCCTGAAGTCAGGACCCGGACAGACAAGGACGAAATTTCATGATCACATACGCCGAGGCGCTTGCCCTGCTGCTCAAGGACGCGCAGCCCATCTCCGAGACCGAGACCATTCCGCTCATGTATTCCACGGGCCGCGTGCTCGCCGAGGACGTGACGAGCACGATTGACGTGCCGGGCTGGGACAACTCGCAGATGGACGGCTACGCGGTCACGGCCGCGGATCTTGCCGCGGCTTCCGAGACGAACCCCGTCCGTCTCCAGGTCTCCGAGCGCATCGTCGCCGGCAGCACGGGCGACGCGGTTCCCGCCGGCACCTGCGCGCGCATCTTCACCGGCGCGCCGATGCCCGAGGGCGTCGACACCGTGGTGCCGCAGGAGGAGGTGGAGCGCGACGGCGACTTCGCGGTCTTCCGCAACGCCCCGAAGGCGGGCGCCTGGGTGCGCCGCCGCGGCTCCGACGTCGCGGCAGGGAGCGTCATCCTGCACCGCGGCGACCGCATGACGCCGGGCGCGATCGGCATGACGGCCTCGATCGGCCGCGCCTACGTGAATGTCTACAGGAAACTCCGCGTCGCGGTCTTCTTCTCCGGCGACGAGCTCGTGCAGCCGGGCGAACCGCTTCGTCCGGGCGGAATCTACAACTCGAACCGCTACATGCTCCGCAGCCTCCTGCAGCTCCTCGGCTGCGAGGCCACTGACCTCGGCAGCATCCCCGACACGCTCGAGGCGACGAAGCGCGCGCTCGAGCATGCCGCCGAGACCTCCGACGTGATCCTCACCACGGGCGGCATGTCCGTGGGCGAGGAGGACCACATCAAGCCGGCCGTCGAGCAGCTCGGCCGCATCGATCTCTGGCGCGTGAAATTGAAGCCCGGCAAGCCCCTCGCCTTCGGCGCCGTCAAGGACGTGCCCTTCGTGGGCCTTCCCGGCAACCCGGTCTCGGGCTTCGTCGTGTTCCTGATGATGGCGCGCCCCTTCCTCATGCGCCGCATGGGCCTCTCGAAGGTTGACCTGTCGCCCCTGAAGATCCGCGCCGACTTCGACTGGAAGAAGGCCGACGTGCGCGAGGAGTTCGTCCGCGTGCGCCGCAACGACGAGGGCGGGCTCGATCTCTACCACACCCAGAACTCGCAGGTGCTCTCGAGCTGCGCCTGGGCCGACGGTCTCGTCGACATCCCGGCCGGCACGACCATCGCCCGCGGCGACATCGTTCACTACTATCCGTTCGCGCAGTTCTTCGCGTGATTGACCCCCGCACGGAAAAGGAACATTACCGATGAAAATCAAGGTGCTTTATTTCGCGAGCCTGCGCGACGCCGTCGGCCGCGGCGAGGAGACGGTCGAGCTCCCCGACGAGTCGACCACGCTCGCGGGCGTCCGTGACGCGCTTGTTGAGAAGGGCGATCCCTGGGCCTTCGCCTTCAGGAACCTCAAGCGCGTCCGCGGCGCCGTGAACCAGGACATGGCCGAGGACGACGCGGCCGTGAAGGACGGCGACGAGGTCGCCTTCTTCCCGCCGGTGACGGGCGGCTGACCGAGAAGGAGAAGAGCGGTGAGCATCACCCATATCCGCGTGGGCACGGAGGACTTCTCGCTTGACGAGGAAATCGCGCGCGTCCGGGCCGAGAGTCCCGCCGCGGGCGGCATCGTCTCGTTCGTGGGCGTCGTACGCAACCGCAACGAGGGCACGGCCGTCTCCCGCATGACGCTCGAGCACTATCCCGGCATGACCGAGAAGGCTCTGGCGAAGATCGTCGACAAGGCCCGCGAGCGCTTCCACCTGATTGACGTGATCGTCATTCACCGCGTGGGGCCGCTCGAGGTGGGCGACCAGATCGTGCTCTGCCTCGTGAGCGCCGCGCACCGCGGCGAGGCCTTCGAGGGGTGCGAGTACATCATGGACTGGCTGAAGACCGAGGCTCCCTTCTGGAAGAAGGAGGAGACCGAGGCGGGCAGCCGCTGGGTGGACGCCCGCGAGAGCGACGAGCACGCGAAGGCCCGTTGGAGCTGATTTCCGGCTTGTAAAGCCCTGATTTTGTTACGAAACGTTTCAAAGAGCGCGTTCCGCGAGGATCGCGCTCTTGTTCTTTTCCCCACCCGACCCCATATAGGAAACATGGGTTTCGAAGATCCCGTATGAAGAGGATCTTTGAACAAGGAGAAAAGACAAATATGCGTCAGGACAAATTCACGACAAAGTTCCAGGATGCGCTGGGCCAGGCCCAGTCGATCGCGCTTGCCCATGACAATCAGGTCATGGAGCCGCTGCACCTGCTCTCTGCCGTCCTAGCGGACACCGAGGGCTCCTCGAGGAGCCTTCTCGAACGCGCCGGCGTCAACGTCGCGCGTCTCACGCGTGACGTGAACGAGGCGGTCGAGCGCCTGCCGAAGGTCTCGGGTCAGGGCGGCGACATCCAGGTCTCGCGTGACCTGGTGAACCTCCTCAACATGACCGAGAAGGAGGCGATGAAGGCGGGCGACCAGTTCATCTCGACCGAGATGCTGCTGCTCGCGCTCACCGCCGACCGCACCGAGGCGGGCAGGCTCGCCAAGGAAGCCGGTCTCGAGCGCCGTCCGATGGAGGAGGCGATCAAGGCCGTGCGCGGCTCGGACAAGGCCGACAGCGCGGACGCCGAGAACCAGCGCGAGGCTCTGAAGAAGTACACGATCGACCTCACGGCGAAGGCGCGCGAAGGCAAACTCGACCCGGTGATCGGCCGCGACGATGAGATCCGCCGCACGATGCAGATCCTGCAGCGCCGCACGAAGAACAATCCGGTGCTGATCGGCGAGCCGGGCGTCGGCAAGACGGCCGTCGTCGAAGGCCTCGCGCAGCGAATCGTCAACGGCGAGGTGCCCGATACGCTCAAGGGCAAGACCATCCTGTCGCTCGACATGGCGGGCCTCATCGCGGGCGCGAAGTACCGCGGCGAGTTCGAGGAGCGTCTGAAGAAGCTCCTGAAGGAGGTGACCGACCAGGCCGGCCGCATCATCCTCTTCATCGACGAGCTCCACACGGTCGTGGGCGCAGGCAAGACCGAGGGCAGCATGGACGCGGGCAATATGCTCAAACCTGCGCTGGCCCGCGGCGAGCTGCACGTGATCGGCGCGACCACGCTCGACGAGTACCGCAAGTACGTCGAGAAGGACGCCGCTCTCGAGCGCCGCTTCCAGAAGGTCATCATTGACGAGCCCTCCGTCGAGGACACGATCGCCATCCTGCGCGGACTGCAGGAGAAGTACGAGGCGCACCACGGCGTCGAGATCACGGACCCCGCGATCGTCGCCGCCGCCGAGCTCTCGCACCGCTACATCACCGACCGTTACCTCCCGGACAAGGCCATCGACCTGATCGACGAGGCCGCGGCGCGCGTCAAGATGGAGATCGACTCGAAGCCCGAGGCGCTCGACAAGCTTGACCGCCGTCTGATCCAGCTGAAGATCGAGCGCGAGGCGATGAAGAAGGAGACGGACGACGCCTCCAAGAAGCGCCTTGCGGTGATTGAGGAGGAGATCGGCAAGCTCTCCCGCGAGTACTCCGACCTCGAGGAAGTCTGGAAGAAGGAGAAGAGCGAGGCTCTGGGCGAGAAGTCCGTGCGTGACGAGATCGACCGCGTGCACCGTCAGATGGACGAGTACCGCCGTTCGGCCCAGTACGAGAAGCTCGCTGAGCTCCAGTACGCCGTGCTCCCGAAGCTCGAGGAAAAGTTGAAGCGCGCCGAGTCGGCTGAGAAGGCCGCCGAGGCGGGCGAGGCGAAGGGCGGCCCGAAGCTCCTGCGCACCAGCGTGGGCGCCGAGGAGATCGCCGAGGTCGTGAGCCGCGCCACCGGCATCCCGGTCTCGAAGATGATGGAAGGCGAGCGGCAGAAGCTCCTGCACATGGGCGAGGCGCTCGAGAAGCGCGTCGTCGGCCAGGACGAGGCCGTGAAGCGCGTGACCGAGACGATCCTGAGGAGCCGCGCCGGTCTCGCGGACCCGAACCGTCCGTACGGCAGCTTCCTCTTCCTCGGACCCACGGGCGTCGGCAAGACCGAGCTCACGAAGGCGCTCGCGCAGTTCCTCTTTGACACCGAGGAGTCGATGATCCGCATCGACATGAGCGAGTTCATGGAGAAGCACAGCGTCGCGCGTCTGATCGGAGCGCCTCCGGGATACGTGGGCTACGAGGAGGGCGGCTACCTCACGGAGGCCGTCCGCCGCAAGCCCTACTCGGTGATCCTCTTCGACGAGGTCGAGAAGGCTCATCCGGACGTCTTCAACGTGCTCTTGCAGGTGCTCGATGACGGTCGCATGACCGACGGCCAGGGTCGCACGGTGGACTTCAAGAACACCGTGATCATCATGACGAGCAACCTCGGTGCGCACGAGATCATGGAGATGACGGGCGAGCCGCACGACAAGGTGAAGGACGCCGTGATGCAGGAGGTGCGCGAGCACTTCCGTCCGGAGTTCGTGAACCGCATCGACGAGATCGTGGTCTTCAACTCGCTCGACCAGGCGCACGTGAAGGCGATCGCCGGCATCCAGCTCGAGAAGCTGCGCGCTCGCATGGCCGAGCAGCAGATCGGACTCGACGTGACCCCGGCGGCCCTCAATGAGATCGCCAAGGTCGGCTTCGACCCGCAGTTCGGTGCAAGGCCCTTGAAGCGCGCCATCCAGGACCGCATCGAGAACGGCATCGCGAGGCTCCTGCTCGAAGGCCGCGCGGCGCCCGAGGACACGGTCCGCGTCGACGCGATCGACGGCGACTTCGCCTTCGGGATCGAGAAGAAGGCCTGATCGCAGGGACTTCTGATCTCGTGACCGCATGAGAGAGGCGCTCTGCCTTCAACGGCAGGGCGCCTTTTTCACACTCATGAGAGATATGTTCTGCCTCAAAGTTGTTTTGAGACGGAAAAACAGCCGCGGCTTAAGCGATTCTTAGGGGAAGAAAGAAGCTATCAGACTGCGACGGACAATAGATAAGACGCGTATCCGGCGGAATTTGTGCTCTCATTTGTCCGGTACTGGTACTACTCCTGACGGATCCCTGATGAGCCGTTGGAAGGAGCCTTTTTTCCTACTTGAGACATACCCTCAAGTAGATCTCTGAGGAGCGACTTCTGCTCCGGAGAGAGGAGGGGGACGGCCTCGCGGGCCCCCACGCTGTGCGCGTCCGTCGCCGTGACCGCGGTCTCGGCGATCCCGAGGAGCATCTTCTCGAACAAGTCCTTCCTCTCGCCGCAGGACTCGAGGAACCCGTTCCAGGCGACGTAGTTGTTGAGGTACTTGGTCGCGACGCCGTGGAGCCGCCCGTTGACGAAGTCCTTCAGAGACTTTTCGAACGCCCGCACGCGCTCCGTGCTGCAGCCGCCGCGGGATGCGCCTTCCGCGCGTGCCCGCACGATCCGGTGCTTTCCCTCCGCGGCCCCGGCGAGAAGCCCGGGGTCGGGCGAGGTGAGGGTGGCGCCTTCGGCGACGCGGCCCTCCATGACCCGAGCGACGTCACGGGCCTGCGGGGCACCGAGGTTGCTCACGCGCCCCGCGAAGGCTCCGCTGCGGCTCACCGCGACCGGCACGCAGACCCGGGTGTCGGCCGCCTTCCTCGCGTCCCTGCCGGCGAGCGCCTCCGGGACGGGGCTTCCCTTGAAGGAGAGGTCGAAGAGGACCTGATCGACCTCCACGACGCCCGTGAGGACGGCGTTCTCTAGCGTCGCCGCGAGCGCGTCGAGGATGCGGTGGCGCCAGGCGAAGGCAGTCGAGAGGCTGATCGAGCAGATCCGCGCCGACTCCCGCAGGGACTTCCTTTCGCACATGCAGTGCACGTAGGCCTCGAGCTTCCCGAGATTCTTCCTGCGGCCGCGGCCGAGCACCGTGCGGGTGGCCGCCCCGAACGTCCGCCCGCACTCGCGGCACCGGTAGCGCTGCGCACCGTTCTTCTGCCGCCCGAAGCGGCTGACAGCCGTGGACGAGCACCAGGGGCAGAAGAGGCCGCCCGCGAAGCGCCTCTGGTCGAGCGCATCCCTCGGCTCCTCCCTCGGGAGGGCGGGGAGGGCCGCACCGCTCGCGGCGAGCTCTCTCAGTAGTTTCCCTAAGTCCTCGTCGGAAAGTTCGAGCAAACCGGCCTTCAGGGCTTCGATGTCCGTCATGGTTTCCGTCATTTAGCAACATTGTGGTGAAACATCATAACCCGCTCGACCGGGGCGCGGAAAAAACGCGGCTGAGGGCAGGTCTCGACTTTACATTCAGTTACATAGACCGTTTTCGGCTTGGGTTAC
>NZ_JAUNSF010000172.1 GCF_030539355.1 Sutterella sp. | reverse complement strand
GCGTCAACTGCCACGTCGGCCACTCCGAGAGCGAGAACTACTGCGGCCAGTGCCATAACTTTGACTACAAGGTGCCCTGACCTGATTCGTCTCCCTGCTGTCTTCTCCTTTTTCCTTTTCGACTTTTACTCGGTCAAGCCCGGAACGCCATCCATTGAGAGCGTCCGGGCTCTTTTTTGCTCCGGTTCCTGGCCGTTGCCCCGTCAGCAAAATCAATCCGGCACCGTTGAGGCTGATTCTGCTCACAAACAGACCTTCCGTCGTTATGCATAAATGACAGCGGAAAATCCAATAAAACAGATAGTTGAAAAGCTATCCGGAAAACCACCAACCCGCCGTGGCCGTTTCTGAACATTGATCGGCCGAAATGCGATATCACTAAGGAAAGTTCCCTAGATAGAATGGATTAAAGAGGCGTACGGCCCGTGTCACCGTCATGACCCGGCGGCGACCGCAGACGACCGACGATGCGCCTCATGCCGGCGACCCCAAGTTTTCAAAGAATCATTGCCGGCAAAGGAGAAAAGAAGATGTCAATGAACCGTCGAGACCTCTTGAAGACCGGCCTCCTCGGCGCGGGCGCCGCGGCTGTCGCCGCTCCGGCCCATGCGAAGGCCCCGCCCGCGAAGCGTCCCTCCGAGGAGTGGGACGTCGTGGTAGTCGGCGCCGGCTTCGCCGGCATGTGCGCGGCGCTTGAGGCCGCTGAGCAGGGCGCGCGCGTCGTGCTCCTCGAGAAGATGGGCCGCCCTGACGGCGCCACCGTCTATTCGTCGGGCTGGATCGCCGCCGTCGGCAGCCGCTTCCAGAAGAATCATCCCGAGGACAGCAAGCAGGCGTTCTTCGACGACATGATGCGCCTCTCGCACTACCGCTCCGACCCGGATCTCATCCGCGTCTACGCGGAAGAGGCGGGCGACGGCATCGACTGGCTCGCCGATCACGGCACGCCGTTCTTCCTCTGGGAGAACCTCCCGTCGCCCGAGCTCTCGCGCTGCCTCATCAGCCCGGGCGAAGGCATCACGGGCGGCTCGAAGCTCATCCGCTGCCTGATGGCCGCGCTTGAGAAGAAGAACGTCCCGATTCACTACAACGCCAAGGCCGTCGAGCTCATCGCCGACGACTGCTACAACGTCGAGGGCGTCTCCTGCATCACCCCCGAGGGCCGCAGGGACTACCTCGCCAAGGGCGGCGTCATCCTCACGACGGGCGGCTACGGCGCCAACCCGGCGATGGTGACGCAGTACATCGGCCCCTGGGCGAGCCGCCTCATCGTGCGCGGTTCCCCGTGGATCACGGGCGAGAACATCATCATGGCCAACCAGGTCATGGCGAAGCTCGTCAACATGGACCAGTTCTACGCGGGCCCGATCACCCCGACCGGCCATGCGAACCCGTCGCCGCTGATGCACGCGGGCTACGGCATCCAGGTCAACTCCGAAGGCCGCCGCTTCGTTCCCGAGACGTGGCTGCAGGTCCCGAAGGCCAAGGCCATCGCCGAGCGCACCCCGGACAACATGTCCTACATGCTGATCGGCAAGGACGCGGACAACAACGCCAACATCCTCTCGAACACGATCAAGCGCTTCGGACGCCTCGGCTTCAAGGTCTTCGAGGGCGAGACGATCGAGGCCGTGGCGAAGGCCGCGGGCGTGCCCGAGAAGAACCTCCGCGAGACCGTCGAGGAGTTCAACAAGGCCGTGAAGGCCGGCAAGGCCGCCGAGCTTGATCCTCCGTACGAGTACGAGACCCCGCACGCGCTCGAGACGGGCCCCTACTACATGATCCCGGCCGCGGGCGGCATGGCGAGCACCTTCGGCGGACCGAAGATCGATCCGGATGCACGCGTCGTCAACTACGAGAACCGTCCGATCCCCGGCCTCTACGCCGCAGGCGCTGCCGCAGGCGGCGTCTGGTATGCCGACGACATCGGCGGCAACCAGCTCGGAGGCGGCCTCGTCTTCGGCCGCGTGGCTGCGCGCCACGCCGCGAAGCGTGCGAAGGCCCGTCAGGACAAGAAGGCTTGAGAGAGAAGGAGGCGAATCATGACCAAGAACTTCACGATGATCATCTCCGGCGCGCTCCTGGCTTTCTCGCTCGCTGCGCTCTCTCCCGCGGCGACGGCCGGCGGCATGCTCGCCGACCGTCACGGCGAGCGCGGCATCGCCTGCGCGAGCTGCCACGGCAACAACCCTCCCGCCCCCGGCGCGAAGGTTGACCAGAAGGCATGCCTCGCGTGCCACGGCAGCCTCGACAAGGTCGCCGAGCGCACGAAGGCGAAGAAGCTCGACCCGGATCCGCACTACAACCACCTCGTGGGCCTTGACTGCCTCGAGTGCCACCGCGGCCACCAGCAGTCGGTCAACATGTGCGGCTCCTGCCACAACCTTGAGTTCAAGGTGCCGTAACCCTTGAACGGCCGGGCCATCACGGATGGCTCCGACCCTCATGAGGCCGTGACCTCCCTCAGGCGAACCCGAGCGCCTGAGAGGCCGCGGCCTTTCCATACCCGCTTTTCCCGCAGACGCACCGCCATGTCCAAGGCCCCGCTCTCAACGCTCTGGCCCGAGGGGTTCGAACCCGAGAACACCAGTCACTTCGTCGCCGCCGCAATCGTTGACGAGGTGAACGCCGCCGCGCCGGCGCGCAGGCTTCACTCGCACGCAACCGGCCAGCTCTGCGTGGCGCTCGAGGGCGCCGTGGGACTGCAGACCGAGGAAGGTCTCTCGATGGTTCCCGTGAGCTGCGGCATCTGGCTCCCTGCCGGCACCCGGCACAACGGCGTGCTCGGCCCGGGCGGACGGTCGCTCTACTGTCACTTCTCGCCGGAGGCGGCGAAGCGCCTTCCGGCCGCACCTGCGCGGCTGATGCTCAACCGCATGACGGTCGAGATGATCCGTCACCTCGCCACGGCGAAGATGAGCGAGGAACGCGCGCGGCGCATCGGCGCGGTGCTCCTTGACGAACTCGAGCTCGCGCGCGAACTGCCCGTGAGTTTCGCGGCCTTTCCGAACCATCCGGTGCTGCAGCGCATCGCGCTCGACTGCTCGGCGGACGCCGCGGAGACGAGGACCAACGCCGAGTGGGCCGCGGAGATCGGCATGAGCGAGCGGTCACTCTCCCGCCTCGTCGTGAACGAGACCGGCATGAGCTTCCGCGAGTGGCGTCTGCACGTGCGGATGCTCTCGACGCTCTCCGGCTTCGCCCACGGCCTCACCGTGGAGGAAGCCGCCTACCGCACGGGGTACAAAACGACCTCGGCCTTCATCCGGGCCTTCCGGCAGCGCTTCGGCATGACGCCCGGAGCGCTGCGCGAGGAAATGCAGGAGTGACCCCTCAGTGCTCCGGCGTCACGGCCGTGTGCACCGCACCCGGGGTCTTCCTCGTCATCCGGCCCGCGAGCGCGATCGGGAAGAGGAGGAAGAGCGCCGCGACCGCGAGCGCCGCGGGCA
>NZ_JAUNSF010000048.1 GCF_030539355.1 Sutterella sp. | reverse complement strand
CTAGGGAACGCCGGACGGCTTCGTCCTGGGAAAACCGTCGGCAGGTCTGATTCTGCAGGTGCTCCGTGTCAGCGCCGTTACCTGAAGGTTACAGCCCGGTGAAGATTTGATGACAGGCGAAAACGGCCGCGCCACCTGTTCAGGGAGAGCGCGGCCGCGTCTGATCCGGGCTGAGGGATTTCTCAGGAAGTGAAGACCGAGAGCAGGGTGCACATGATCACGATCGAGACGATGACGGAGACCGAGTTGATGTTCGCGGCATCCTCCCAGTTGAGCTTCGCCTTCATCGAGAAGATGATGCCCATCACGGGGAGCGGAGCCATCAGCGCGAGGACGACGGACTGGCGGATCTCGAGCGGGAAGGGCAGCCAGAAGTAGAGCGCGGCCGCGATGACGGCGTTGACCACGTAGCGGACGACCATGAGCCAGAGGAGGTTGCCGAACCTCGACCAGTTGATCGAGAGGTTGATCGAGAGCCCGATGAAGAGCATCGAGAGGAAAGAGTTCGCGTTGCCGATCACCTCGAAGATGTGGAGCACGGGCTTCGGAATCGTGATCGTGGTGAAGGAGAGCGCGATGACGATCATGTAGGTCCAGAGCGGGATCGAGTGCGAGAGCGTGCGCGCGACGTTGACGAGGGTGTCTTTCGCGCTCCCCTTGCCGCGGCAGATGAAGGCGTAGGTGCCGCCGGTACACATCACCGAGTTGCCCACGTCAAAGAGGCAGACGGCAAGGAAGCCCATGGGGCTCACGAGTCCCGCGGTGAAGGGCATCGCGAAGGTGCCGACGTTGTAGGAGCTCATGTTGAGCATCGCGAAGGGCACGGCCTTCTCCGCGTCGGGGCGGCGGAAGTTGAGGAGCCAGGCGACGCCGATCATCAGCCACGTCGTGAGGAAGGGAATGAGGATCGTGAGCAGCAGCGAGAGCGGGAGCGTCACGCCCGTGAGAAAGGTGACGATCGCGCAGGGCAGCGTGATGTTGAGGATGAGGAAGCCCACCGGACGGGAGAGGTCGCTCGGAACAAGCTTGAACTGCTTGAGCAGCACGCCCATCACGATGATGATCACGTAGGCTAGAACGGAAAGAAGGGCATTCATTGAGGCTTCTCCTCAGACTCCTGCTGTTTGTTGATTCTCTCTTCCCGGAGCGCGCGCACGATCGGGCGGGCATGTTCGGGGAGGTCGGTGTCGGGACGCTCCGTGAGGTGCCCCATCGAGAATTCGCACCCGCACCAGAGCTGGTTGTAGAAGCCTTCCTGTCTGAGCAGCACGCCGCGGCGCTCCTGCAGACCGCCCTTGCGCCAGTTCATATCCCAGTACTCGACGCCCGGAGTGAGTTTCACCGCCTCGAGCGCCGCCTCGCGGATCTGGTCGAGCCGCTTCCAGCGGCTGCCGGCGAGCGTCGTCGTGAAGCGGGGGATGCCGAGCTCGCGCGCCTTGATCGCGGAAGCGCGCATGCGCACGCCGAAGCAGGCGCGGCACCTCAGCCCCCGCTCGGGTTCGTGCTCGAGGCCCTTCACGGCCTCGCGCCAGAGCGCGTGATCGTAGTCGCCGTCCACGAACGGCACGCCGAGCTTCGCGGCGTAGCGCTGGCACTCGTTCTTCCTGAGCAGATACTCCTCCGCCGGGAAGATGTTCGGGTTGAAGTAGAAGATCGTGGGCGCAAAGCCGTTCGAGAGCATCCATTCGAGGATGGCGCTCGAGCACGGTGCGCAGCAGCTGTGAAGCAGTACGGGCTGGGAAGGGGTTGACAAGACGGGGCCTCGCCGCAGACAGGAAAACCGGACGGCGGGAAGGCCGTCCGGTGGGTAAACGCGGGTGCGGAAAAGTCTAGCAAAGCGCCGCCTGAGCGAGGAGATGCGGTTCAGCGGCCCGAACCGGTCATTCCGACTGCGGTGCGTCGCCGGACTTCTCCCCGGAGGCAATAGACGGTCTTGCTCCTGCCGGCTCGATCATCTGAATCGTGAACGGGTCGCGCCGGAGCACGGAGGCCTTGTTCGAGCGGATGAGCTTTCTCGCCCGGGAGGGCGAGCACGGCATCAGGGGCTTGCCGCGCGAATTGAGCACGGTGACGCGTGGAATTCTGGACGGGCACATCGGCGGCTCCTCGATGAGAAAGTTCCGGCCCCTGAGAAAGAGGCCGGTCGTGTGGGAAAAAAGGTGCAGGGGCGGTGGCCGGGGTTTCAGGCGTAGCGGCCCTGGAGGAACCAGCGGCCGGAGCCGAGCTCGCGGAAGATGCAGAGCACTTCGCCCGCGGCGCTGCGCGCGAGGTAGTAGCGGCGGAGCCTCGAGTTCCAGCCCGTCGGAACGGCGGCGTTCTCGAGGATCTCGAGCGGACCGCCGTAGGTGGGGGCGGAGCCGTTCACTGCGAGTTCGCGCGGCTCGCTGAGGACCTCGGTCGGCATTCTCGGCGCGCCGGCGGGAGCGGCGAGGGGCGGACGGCGGTGCGCACTGTGGGCGGCGCCCTCGGCCGGGATGCGGCGCTGGGCGTTCTCGGGGAGCGGGTCGCCCGTGCACTCGAGACGGAAGACTCTCTGGCGGCCGACGAGGCCGGTGAGCGACTGAACGAGGGGGCTCGCTTCCTCGGGGGAGGCCGTGCGGACGGGGTCGGCCGGTTCGGCCGTGAGCTCGATCGAGCCGCCGATCGAGGTGATGCCCGTCGTGACGAGCCAGCGCGAGAGGCGGGCGTTCTCGGTGCGGGAGTGCTCGGTGTCGGCGCCGAGCAGGTCGAAGTGCGGGTCGGTCTTCTCGGGGAGCTCGGCGCGGCGGCCGGTCGAGTCGCAGGCCGAGAGCGTGATCTGCGCCGACTCGGCGCCGATGCCGCGCATCCAGGCGAGGAGCGCCGCGCAGGCGCGGTGGGCGACGACCGAGACCTCGGACGAGGGGATCGCGAGGCGGAGCGCGAAGTGGCGGCTGCGCTCGACGAAGGGCAGCGACGTGCGCGCCTCAAGGTCGGCCATGAGCGCGGCGGCGTCCCAGTTGCCGCCCTTCGCGGTGGCGTTGAAGACGGCGGCGCCGAGCGCCGTGACCGGGGTCGGGGCCTCGCCCGCGAAGGCCGTGAAGCCGAGCTCGGTCACTTTCTTCAAGAGCCGCTCCGTCGCGCCGTTCGTCCCGGCGGGAACCTCGAGGATCAGGGCGGCGGCCCCGGAGCGGGCGGACTTCACGAGCGCGGCGCGCGGGAACTCGGCGAGCGCGAGGAGCGTGAGGATCTTCGAGAGTTCCATGAAGGCCGTCCCGCCCGTGCGGACGAACTGCAGCTTCGGAACGAGCCCGAGCGCCTCGGAGCCCCCGATGCCGAGACGGACGCCCATCGCGGCCGCGGCGCGCGTGCGGGCCTCGATGCGGCCGTTGACGAGAACGGCGGCGGTTTGCGCGTCGGTGAACTTCTTCTCGGGCGCGGCAGCAAAGAGCATCTGCGGGAAGAAAAGCGCGGCGGAGCGGACGGGAGAGGCGGTCATTGTGTTTGTCCTTCTTATCGGCGGAGGGCTTTGAGTGGAATTCGGGGGAGGCTTCAGAGCGCCGGAACGGGCTCGGTGAAGAGCGACGGCTGCACGGAGTATTCACGGACGGTCTCGCGGCGGACCGGGCGGTCCGTGCGGAAGAAGTCCGCGACCGGGAGAACCTTCTCGCAGGTGGCCGTCGACCAGGTGCGGCGCACGACAGAGCGCACGCGGACGGAGGCGTCCCGGGCGGGCGTGACGAGAACGCGCATCGAGCCCGCGAGTGGGAGGCAGGCGAGGCAGGCCGGGCGGATCAGGAAGACCGCGGTGCCGGTCGTCTGCGCGGCGAGCGCGATGCGGCGGATGGCGATGCGGTCAGCTTCCGGATTGAGAGCCGGGAGCCAGGCGACGACGGCGGCGGTCTCGCCGCTCGCCGCGGCCATCTCGGCGGCCTCGAAGGCCTCGGCCGGCGTGGCGGGGATCACGAAAATCTGGCGGTCGGGGTCGGCACCCGCGGCCTGGAGCGCCGGCGCGAAGGGCGCGGAGCCCTTCGACGGGAGAACCCATACACCGGTCGGAACATGCGAGAGCGCGCCGATCAGCATCTGAACCTCACCGTGGTGCGCGCCCGAGACGAGGATCTCGGTGACGCCGCGGCGGGGGAAACCGCCCTCGAGGAGCGAGTCAACGCACTCGATGCCGGTGGCGATGGGCTTTTCGGCCTCGGAGCGGGAAGCGGCGAACCAGGAGCGGCTTTTTTCTGCAAGAGCGCTGAGACGAAGACTGATCGACATGGTGAACCTCCTGAGAACAGGCGTAAGAAAAAACTTCGGGAGGGAATCGGCCTCGGGGCCGGCGGCGGCCTGCTCTTCTTGAGCGGGCGGGCACCGGTCCTTTGCCTCTGAGACCGAGTGTATTTGGATCAATCTCCGGGCGAATCGCGTTTTGATACTCTCAACTTTTCAGGCTGAGCCCGTTCTGTTGCAATGAATTGATATCAATGAAAAATCAGGCGATTTTCAAAGACCTGTCTGTGTGCTTCAAAAGAAACGGAATGACCCGGTCTGATACTTTGATACTCTGCAAATCCCTGTGCCGCCTCGTTTTTTCCGGATAATGCAAAAAAAGTGATCTTTTGATCCTTTGATATGCGTCATTCTGATTCGCATCTTGAGAGGATCAAAAACGCTGAGGATCAGCACCGTTTTTTGGGGATGGTTGACCGGGATCAAAAATTGCCGCTTCAGCCTTGTGTATCCGCGCGTGGGATCTCAGGAGCCATTCCGGTGCGTACGCCGCCCCGGGGCGCGCGGTAGACTTTTCGCCTGCTGACTCACTTCCGCGGAGCGCTCAATTGAGAAGGCTTCGGCGGTGAGGCAACTGATCAAGAAGAAGGACGACATAAGAATGACTGAACTTGAACCCGGTCTTCCCGGACGCTATGCGCATGTTTGCGCCGCGCTTGAAGCCGCCGAGGCGAAGGCCGGCCGGGAGAAGGGGAGCGTGAAGCTCCTCGCCGTCGGCAAGACCTTCAACGCGGAGGCGGTGCTTGAGTGCGCCCGCGCCGGAGCCCGTGCCTTCGGCGAGAACTACGCGCAGGAGGGCTGCGACAAGGTCGACTGGTTCCGCGAGCATCACCCGGAGCTCGGGCTCGAATGGCACTTCATCGGGCCGCTGCAGTCGAACAAGACCCGTCCCGTGGCGGAGCGCTTCGACTGGGTGCAGTCGATCGACCGCCTGAAGATCGCCGAGCGTCTCTCCGCTCAGCGCCCGGCGGGCATGGCCCCGATCAATCTCCTCATCGAGGTGAACATCGACGGCGAGGACACCAAGTCGGGCGTGACCCCGGCGGAGCTCCCGGCGCTCGCCGAAGCGATCGAGGCGCTGCCCAACGTGAGGCTGCGCGGCCTGATGGCGATTCCCGCCCCGGCCGACGATCACGAGGCGCGCATGAAGCCGCTCCTCGCGATGCGCACGCTTTTTGCTGAATTCCGGAAGGCCCACCCGCAGGCGGACACGCTCTCGATGGGCATGAGCGCCGACCTCGAGGAGGCCGTGCTCGCCGGCACGACGATGGTCCGCGTCGGCAGCGCCATCTTCGGCGCGCGCAACTACAACCGTTGAACTTTTTTTCCGAACTTCTATCTACTGGAGACTTTTGAGATGCTCACAGTCGGTTTCCTCGGCGGCGGCAACATGGCCGGCGCGCTCATCGGCGGACTCCTGAAGGGTGCGCCCGCGGACATCACGGCGCACGTGGTCGATCCCAACGCCCCGAAGCTCGAGCGTCTCGCGGCGATGGGCGCCGTGACGCACACGGAGCTCGGCGACTGGGTGACGGCCTGTGACCTCGTCGTGCTCGCGGTGAAGCCGCAGATGATGAAGGAGGCCGTGGCGCCCCTGACGCCGCTCCTCAACCCGGATGGCGCGGTGCTCTCGATCGCCGCCGGCATCGGCATCGAGACGCTGAAGGACTGGCTCGCCGGTGCGGTGGTGCTCCGCTCCATGCCCAACACCCCGGCGCTCGTGGGCTGCGGCATCTCCGGCCTCTACGCGCCCGAGGGCACTCCGCCCGAGGCGCTCGCCGCCGCGCGCTGCGTGCTCGAGGCCGCGGGCGAAGTGGTCGAGGTGAAGTCCGAGGAGGAGGTCGATCTCGTCACCGCCATCCCGGGCAGCGGCCCCGCCTATGTGTTCCGCTTCATGGAGGCGCTCGAGAAGGCGGGCCTGAAGCGCGGTCTTCCTCCCGAGAGCGCCCGTGCGCTCGCGCTCGGCACGGTCTACGGCGCCGCGGAACTCGCGCGCCAGTCGGGCGAGCCCTTCTCGACGCTGCGCGAGCGCGTGACGAGCAAGGGAGGCACGACCGCAAAGGCCCTTGAGGTCATGAACGCCCGCGACATCGACGCGATGATGGACGAGGCCGTCGAGGCCGCCTTCCGCCGTGCGCTCGAGATGAAGGCAGCCTTCCGCTGATCCGGGCTCACCTGAAGTTCTTTCCAAAGTTCTCCCGTGGAATCGCTCTCGGCCTGGATCATCGCGCTCTTTGCCTCGGACGGCATTGATCCCGCGCTCTTCATCACCGCCTTCATCTCGGCGACGCTCTTCCCGGGCGGCTCCGAGGCGATTCTCGCGGGAGCGATCGCCGCGACGCCGGAGCGCTGGCTCTGGCTCGTGGCCGTCGCCACCACGGGCAACACCCTCGGCGCCATGACGAGCTGGGTGATCGGGCGCTTCATCCCGCAGAAGAAGACGCCCTCGCAGGCAGTGCAGTGGCTGCAGCGCTGGGGAGCCTGGGCGCTCCTTCTCTCCTGGCTTCCCGTCGTCGGGGACGCGATCCCGCTCGCGGCCGGGTGGCTGCGCATCGATCCGCTCACGAGCCTCCTCTTCATCGCCGCAGGGAAGGGCCTGCGTTACTGCGGCATCGCCGCCGCGGTGCTCGGAATCGTCGCCTGACGGCTTCTCACGCTATTTGGCACATAACCTGCGGTAAATCATGGGAAAAAGCCCTGTTTTTGGCCCATGACCTGCGGCTATAATCTGTGCCTCTTTGAGGGTGCTCCGGGTTAACCCGGCTTGAGGCGCCCTGAACCTTCCCGTCGTCGGCGGCGCGCATCGCGCCCCGGGTGACGTCCGCGCGGAGCTCTGGACTTGCTCGAGACCGCGGGCCGCCCGGGCCGGCATTTCCCCGGCTCGCGCTCCAGGACGGTGAACACAAAAAAGGATTTCTTTAGATTTATGAAGATCTTAGTTGCAGTGAAGCGGGTCGTTGACGCGAAGGTCAAGGTCCGTCCGCTCCCGGATCACTCCGGTCCGGATACCAAGCTCGCCCGCATGGCGATCAATCCCTTCGACGAAATCGCCGTTGAGGAGGCCGTCGAACTCAAGGAATCCGGCCGCGCGACCGAGGTGGTCGCCGTGACGATCGGCGGCGCGAAGTCCGTTGACGTGCTGCGCACCGCCATGGCGATCGGCGCCGACCGCGCGATCCATGTCACGACCGATGACCCGATCGAGCCGCTCGCCGCCGCGAAGGTGCTCGCCAAGATCGTCGAGCGCGAGCAGCCTGGCATCGTGCTCCTCGGCAAGCAGGCGATTGACGATGACGCCGGCCAGACCGGCGCCATGCTCTCGGCGCTCCTCGGCCTTCCGCTCGGCGCCTTCGCGAGCGACATCGAGTTCACGGCCGACGGCCGCGTCTCGGTGACGCGCGAAACCGACGGCGGCACGCAGACCGTGTCGCTTTCGCTCCCCGCCGTGCTCACCGCGGACCTCCGCCTCGCCGAGCCGCGCTACGTCACGCTTCCCTCGATGGCCAAGGCCCGCAAGAAGCCCGTCGAGGCGATCGAGCTCGCCACCCTCGGCGTCGACACCGCCCCGCGCATCCGCACGCTCAAGGTTGAGCCGCCGCCTGCCCGCAAGGCCGGCGTGATGGTCTCGAGCGTCGACGAACTCATCGACAAGCTTCGCAACGAAGCGCATGCCATCTAATCTGAGGAGAACATCATGACTGCGCTTCTTATCGCTGACCACGACAACCGCAGGCTTCGTCCCGCCACCGCCCAGGCGCTGACGGCCGTCGCCCAGATGTCCGACTCCGTCGACGTGCTCGTCGCCGGCAACGGCTGCGAGGCCGTCGCCGACGAAGTCGCGAAGCTCGCCGGCGTCCGCACGGTTCTCCTCGCCGAGAATCCCCGCCTCGCCCAGGAGCTCCCCGAGGTCCTCGCCGACCTCGTCGTCTCCGAGGCCAAGGGCTACTCGCACATCTTCTTCGCTGCCACCACGCTCGGCAAGGCCGCGATGCCCCGCGTCGCCGCGCTCCTTGACCGCGCCCCGTTCTCGGACGTGATCGCCGTCAAGGGCCCCAAGACCTTCCAGCGCGGCATCTACGCCGGTGCGCTCGTCGCGACCGTCGAGACCGACGAGGACGTCGTCGTCGGCACCGTCCGCACGACCGCCTTCGAGGCCGCCCCCCAGGGCTCCGCCGTCGCCCCCGTTGAGCGCATCACCTGCCCCGAGGCCGGCGAGGGCTCGCGCTTCGTGAAGTTCACGGAGATCCAGAGCGACCGTCCCGAGCTCGTGAGCGCCCGCGTCGTCGTCGCCGGCGGCCGCGGCCTCATTGACGAGGCCGGCTTCAAGGCCCTCGAGGACCTTGCCGACTCGATCGGCGCCGCGGTCGGCGCCACCCGCACGGCCGTTGACATGGGCCTCTGCCCGAACGACTGGCAGGTCGGCCAGACCGGCAAGATGATCGCCCCGCAGCTCTACATCGCGTTCGGCATCTCGGGCGCCATCCAGCACACGGCCGGCATCAAGGACGCCAAGGTGATCGTCGCCGTCGACAAGGATCCCGAGGCCCCGATCTTCGAGGTCGCCGACTACGGTCTCATCGCCGACGGCGCCGAGACCTGCCGCGCCCTGCAGCAGAAGCTTGCCAAGTAAGATCCGATCCAACTGATCGCCTCTCAGAACAAGGCCACCGTTCACGCGGTGGCCTTTTTTACGGGCCACGCTTTTTCTGGAATCCCTTGAGGATTCGAATGAGTTTCCAGTGAGGAAACTTACTGTTTACGGAAAGACGCTGGTCAGAGGCGGAAATCCCGATTTTCATTGAGTGTTTCTCCCTAGATACTTAGGAGTAACGAGACATACAGTTCTCGCTAATGCCAAATAAGGAGAGACACTTATGAAATTCAAGACTCTTGCCTGCGTCGCCGCGCTCACGTCGATCGGCTTCATGAACTGCTGGGCCGCGGACCAGGTCATCAACGCCGACGTCATCGTCGTCGGCGCCGGCGCGGGCGGCACGGTCGCCGCCGTTGGCGCCGTTGAAGGCGGCAAGAAGACCGTTCTTCTTGAAAAGAACGCCTTCCCCGGCGGAAATGGCATGTTCATGGAAGGCTCCTACGCCGTGGGCAGTTCCGTGCAGAAAGCGGCCGGCGTGAAGCTCACCGAGGAGGAGAGCTTCAACACGATCATGAACTACCACCACTGGAAGTCGAACGCGCCGCTCGTGCGCCGCTTCGTCTCCGAGTCGAAGTACACGATCGACTGGATTCAGGACCACGGCGTGAAGTTCGAGGAAGTCACCTCGATGTGGCCCGAGAAGCGTGAGGCGAAGGACCTCACGTGGCATATCTATCCGGGCAAGCACGGCTCCTCGCTCATCAAGCGCATGACCGAGATCTTCAAGGAGAAGGGCGGCACGCTGCTCACCCAGACCCCGGGCAAGGAGCTCCTGATGAAGGACGGCCGCGTCGCGGGCGTCGTCGCCTACAACAAGGACGGTGACAAGATCACCATCAACGCGCCCAACGTGATTCTCGCCACCGGCGGCTACCTTGAGAACGACGAGATGGTCAAGAAGTACGGTGCCATCCCGGCCGAGCCGAACGGCGCGCTCGGTCACACGGGCGACGGCATCAACATGGCCTTCTCCGCCGGTGCGGTGCCTGACGGCATGGGTCTGATCGTCTACAACGGCGCCTTCATGCCGGTGAAGGGCGAGGCGCTCTGCGAGGGCCCGAACGGCCAGCTCCGCGCGCTCTTCCGCCAGGGCTTCCTCAACGTGAACCACGTCGGTGACCGCTTCTTCAACGAAGAGAAGACCCGTGAGTGGCCGTTCTCCTCGAACGCCATCCAGCGCGAGGGCGAGGTGTTCGTCGTCTTTGACGCCGACACCGCCAAGGAACTCAAGACCACCGGCTATCTCGTCCAGTGCGGTCTCTACATCCGCGCCGGTCATCCCGCTGACAAGTTTGATCAGCTGATCGCCGAGAACGAGAAGGTCGGCAACGCCTTCACGGGCAACACGATCGAGGAAGTCGCCAAGAAGGCCGGCATGGATCCGAAGAAGCTCGCCCACGCCGCCAAGAAGATGACCGAGTACACGAAGAAGGGCCATGACGACCAGTTCGGCAAGGATCCCAAGTTCCTGCGCAAGGTTGAAAAGGCTCCGTTCTACATCGTCCGCGGCAAGCTGCACGCCCTCTCGAGCGGTAACGGCGTGAAAGTGACCGAATTCATGGAGGTCGTTGACAAGAACGACCGCGTGATCCCGGGTCTCTTCGCGATCGGCCACGACGCGGGCGGCTTCTACGGTGACTCGTACGACCTGAAGGCCGGCGAGGGCTCCGCCTCCGCGTTTGCGATCAACGGCGGCCGCATCGCCGTCAAGACCATCCTCGGCGAGTTCGACGCCGAGAGGAACTGATCTTCAGTCCGCAGGCCGTTTTCCCCGGACGGCCTGCCCGAAAACTCAGCCCGGCCGGAACCCAGGTTCCGGCCCTCTCTCCACCCGGCGGCCCGCAAGGCTGACCGGGCTTTTTTCAATCACGCCTGTGAGTCAGACAGCAAAGGTTGGTTCCTGCGGCATCATTGAATCAGAGCAACGGAGATACAACATCAATGCGTGACAACCTCAGCCTTTCGGACCTTCAGTTCTTTCTGACCCTCTGCCGCACTGGAAGCCTCACGGAGACTGCGCATCAGCATTCGATGACGAAGGGGGCGGCGAGCAAGACGCTCTCCCGCCTGAGGTTCTCATTCGGCGAGACGCTCTTCATGCGGCGCGGCCGCGGCATGACGCCGACCACGAGGGCGCTTGAGATCGAGGAGCAGCTGCGCGGACCCCTGCAGAGGATTCAGTCGCTCACGTCCCCCTCGGTCTTCGCGCCTGAACTGAGGCACCGCATCTTCCGCATCGCGACCTACGACGCCAACGTGAAGCCCATGCTTCATCCGGCGGTGAAGAAAATGCTCTCCATTGCGAAAGGTCACGCAGGTCTCGACATGCGCACCTTCGACGAGAACTTCTGGAACGATCTCGCGGGCGGCATGCTTGACTTCGCGCTCCTGCCTGTCACGGGAATGCCCGAGGGCTTCTGCGGCCAGTACTTCTGCACCGACGCCTATGTCTACGTCGTGGACAGCCACCATCCGCTCCTTGAGCGGCAGCGCCGCAGGCAGCTCACGATCGAGGACGTGCTCGAGTATCGGCAGATCAAGATGCAGGTCAACACGCACAGCAGCAGCCACGACCGCAACGTGATCCTCGACACGGACGACACGCCGTCCTATGCCTCCTTCCGGTCCTCATTTTTTGTCTCGTCGCTCCTTCTCGTGGAGGACACGGATCTAATCACGATGGTGCCGTGCCAGCTCGCCGCAGCGATGTCACGGCGCCTGCCCGTGGAAATCCTCGGGCGTCCCGAGAAGGGCGTCATCCACACAGTTCATCTTCTCTGGCATCGGAGCCGCGACCGGGATCCGGAGTACCAGTGGGCGAGGTCGGTCATCCTGAGTTCGAGACAGCACCTGATCGACCCCGCGGAGGTTCCGGTCATCCAGGGTGTGTGAGGCCGGGGTCTCCCGATGGGGATATTCCGATATCAGGAATCGTGCGCTATTCTCTGCGTGAATAACGATTGTCGGAGAGGAGACCGGAACCTTGCTGCGCGCGCGTATCACGAAGAAACTGGGTGAGCTTGAGCTTGAGGCCGATCTCACGCTCGGCAGCGGCATCACCGTGCTGCGCGGCGAATCGGGCTCGGGGAAGTCCACGCTCGCCAACCTCATCTCCGGCGCGCTCACACCCGACTCGGGCGAGATCGAACTCGAGGGCCTGACGGTCTTCTCCTTCGGGCGAGGCATCAATCTGCCGCCCGAGGCGCGCGGCATCGGCTTCGTCTTCCAGGAGCACAGGCTGCTGCCTCACCTCACGGTGCGCGAGAACATCATGTTCCCCGTCACCGCCGGGGGGCGCAAGCCCCGTGTGGAGTTCGAGGAGGCGGTCGCCATCCTCGGGCTCGCGAAGCTCCTCGAGCGCAGTCCCTCCGGACTCTCGGGGGGCGAGGCGCAGCGCGTCGCGCTCGGAAGGGCGCTCCTCGGCGCCGAGCGCCTTCTCATCCTTGACGAGCCGCTCTCAAGCCTCGACCCGAAGCGCCGCTCCGCACTCATGGACTTCATCGAGCGCGCGACGGAGCGTCTCGACATCCCGGTTCTTTTCATCACGCATTCCGAGGAGGAGATGCGGCGGCTCGCGAGCCGCGCGCTCCTTCTCTCCGACGGACGGTTCGAGGAGATAGACCTCGGCCGTGCCCGTTCAACCAACTGAAGGAGATTGAATCCAATGGTCAAGTTCATGAAGACTGCCGCTGCCGCCGCGCTCTGCGCCATGATGTTCGCGACCGCCGCCGAGGCTGCGGTCACCGTCACGACGGGCGGCGGCTACGTCAAGATGGTCGAGGCGATCGCCGCGGCCTATGAGAAGGACACCGGCGTCAAGGTCGAGAAGGTCTTCGGCGGCAACATCGGCCAGATGCTCGCCCAGGTCGAGAGCGGCTCGCCCGTGACGGTGGTGATCTCGGACGCGACGAGCCTGAAGAAGTTCACGAAGAAGCTCAACTCCGAGGCCGGTGTGCGCTTGGGCGACACGCCCCTCGTATTCGTCTGGAGGAAGGGCATCGAGCTCACGGGTCCCGCTGACCTCGTGAAGCCTGAGGTGAAGCGCGTCGCGATGCCCGACCCGAAGGCCGCGATCTACGGCCGCGCCGCCAAGGAGTACCTCGACAACACGGGCCTCGGCGCCAAGCTCGGCGACCGCCTCAACGTGGTCTCCATGGTTCCGCAGGTGATGAGCTACGTCGGCCGCGGCGAGATGGACGCGGGCTTCGTCAACCTCCTCGCCGCCCGTCAGGGCAAGGACAAGGTGGGCGGCTTCGTCGCGGTGAAGGACGGCTACGAGCCCATCCGCATGACCGCCCAGCCCGTGAAGGGCGAGGCCGGAGAGGCCGCGGACGTGAAGGCGTTCCTCGGCTGGCTCGCGAGCCCGAAGGCCGACAAGATCCTCGAGCGCTTCGGCGTCTCCCGCTGATCTGATCCGGAGGCGCAATGGAGACGGAAGCGGGGACCTTCCTCGGCATTCTCGGCCCCGATCTCTTCGGGGCGGTGATGCTCACGCTCAAGACCTGCGCGGCCGCGGCGGTCGGGTTTCTCTTGGCCGCCCCGCCGCTCGCGTGGCTCTTCGCGAGGAGGAGCGGCGCGCTCACGCGGGTGCTGAGCTTCGTCGTCACCCTTCCGCTCGTCTTCCCGCCGATCGCGCTCGGCTACCTGCTCCTTCTGCTCATCGGGAGGAGCGGGCCGGTGGGCGCGATGCTCGAGACCGCCGGGCTCTCGGTGGTCTTCACATCCGCCGCGGTGGCGCTCGCCGCCTTCATCGCGGGGCTCCCGCTCGTCATCCGCCCGATCGAGGGGGCTCTCGCGAGCGAGCGCCTCAAGGCCCTTGAGTTCGCCGCGCGCGTGCACGGCGCCTCGCCGGCCAGAGTCTTTGTGAGCGTCACGCTCCCGCTCGTGCGCCGCGAGGTGCTCTCGGGGCTGCTCCTCGGCGTCTCCCGCGCCTCGGGCGAGGTCGGCATCACGATGATGATCGGCGGCAACATCCAGGGGCGGACCAACACGCTCTCGCTTGAGATCTACAACGCCGTCTCCCGCGCGGACTTCGATGCCGCGACGATCCTCTGCCTCATGCTCTCGGCCTTCACGCTCGTCGTCTTCGCCGTGCTCGAAGGCCTCAGACGCGGCGCGAAGGCGCTCTGAGAAAAAACAGGTCCCGGAGATCGTTTTTCCGGGCGCTTACGGGTTGCGAACGGGCGGGGAGCTAAAGTAAAATCGCGCTTCTTCGCATGGCAGGAAAGCGATTCCTGTCCGCGAAACCCAGATTTCGAATCTGTTTCTCCCCGGGACGGGGGTTCAGATTTTTTCAACTGCACCAATGATTTAAGAGGTAACTCATGGTCATCGTTCGTCTCGCCCGCGGCGGCTCCAAGAAGCGTCCGTTCTACTCCATCAACGTCACCGACTCCCGCAACCGTCGTGACGGCCGCTTCATCGAGCGCCTCGGCTACTACAACCCGATGGCTGCCGGCCAGGCCGTCAAGCTGTCGATCAACCTCGATCGCCTCGCCTTCTGGCAGGGCAACGGCGCCCAGCTCTCCGACACGGTCGCCCGTCTCGTCAAGGAATTCAAGGCTCAGCCGGCTCCCGCCGCTGAGGCCGCTGCGGAATAATTTTCCTGCAGCCTGAGACGCGGGGGACCTGATCTCCCGCGCTCGAAAGCCCCGCATCGAACCCACGGTGCGGATGCTCAGAAGCCCGTCGCTCGTGCCTCTCGTGTCAAAGCACATCGGATCCGACGGCAGCGCTGAAGCGTCCGGTATCTACGCCAAGGGTGACGAAGATGCGGGGTTTTTCTTTTTGCAGCATCTCCCAAACTTCCGGAATTTTGTGATGACCGAAACCGCCAACGACGAACTCATTGAACTCGGCCGCACGACCGGCGCCTACGGCTTCAAGGGCTGGGTCCGCGTCGAGCCGATCGACTCGGGCGAGGTGCTCGAGCACGTGCGCGACTGGGTGCTCATCGATCTCGCCGGCACCCGCACGCCGGTTCACGTCAAGGGCCTGCGCCGCCACGGCACGGGCTTCATCGCCAAGTGGGACGGATGCGAGTCGAAGGAAGTCGCCGAGAAGATCCGCGTGAAGGTGTTCGTCGCCCGCGCCGACTTCCCCGAGGCCGGCGATGACGCCGTCTGGGCGGTCGACGTGATCGGCTGCCGTGCCGTCAACCGCGAGGGCGCGGACCTGGGCGAGATCGTCGCGATCGGCTCGAACGGCGCGCAGGACCTCTTTGACATCGCCTGGAAGAACGCCGAAGGGAAGACCGAGCATTTCTTCATCCCGAACGTGAAGGACGTGTACGTGCTCGAGCTCGACACCGAGCACAAGCGCGCGGTCTTCGACTGGGATCCCGAGTGGCGCTGACCCCCGGCGGCAAGGAGAGAGTAGGAAATGATGCGCTTTGACGTGATCACGCTTTTCCCGGAGATCTTCGCGACGGTGGCCGACTGCGGCATCACCGCCCGTGCGAGGAAGCGCGGTCTCTGGTCGCTCAACTGCTGGAATCCGCGCGACACCGCGACGGACCTCCACCGCACGATCGACGACCGCCCCTTCGGCGGCGGCCCGGGCATGGTGATGATGGCCGAGCCCCTCGCGCAGACGCTCGACGCCGTGCGCGCCTCGGGGAACCGCGGCCGCGTCGTGAGCTTCGCCCCGAACGGCGCGCGTCTCACCGACAAGCGCGTGCGCGAGCTCGCCGCGGAGGCCGATTCGCTCGTGCTCATCTGCGGCCGCTACGAGGGCATCGACGAGCGCTTTCTCTCGACCGAGGTCGACGAGGTCATCAGCCTCGGCGACTTCGTGCTCTCGGGCGGGGAACTCCCGGCCTGCGCCCTCATCGACGCCGTGGTGCGGCAGCTGCCCGGCGCGATCAAGGATCTCTCGGCCTCGGACGAGAGCTTCGCCACGGGCCTTCTCGACGCGCCGCACTACACGCGGCCCGAGGTCTGGCGCGGCATGGCTGTGCCGGATGTGCTGCTCTCGGGGCACCACAAGAACATCGCGCGCTGGACACGTGAAAAAAGTCTGGAACTCACGTTGCGCACGCGCCCGGAACTCGTTAATATCGCGGATTCCTCTGGTCTGCTCTCGCGCGAGGACATGAAGTTCCTGCGCGGGCTCGGCTGGAAGAATCCATCCGGAAAGTGAAGCCTCGTCAAGGAGGCGGATCCTTCCATTGAACAAACCACCATCCTATCTGCGGCGGGCTTCAGGTCCCCTAACAATCAGGCCGCATGACGATGGTTTCGGAGCTCGAAAAAAAAATGAATCTGATCCAGGTTCTCGAACAGGAAGAAATCGCCCGCGTCACCGCCGGCAAGACCATCCCCGATTTCCGCGCCGGCGACACGGTTGTCGTGTCCGTCAACGTGGTTGAAGGCAGCCGCAAGCGCGTGCAGGCCTTCGAGGGTGTCGTTATCGCCCGTCGCAACCGCGGCCTCAATTCCTCGTTCATCGTTCGCAAGATCTCGTCCGGCGAAGGCGTGGAGCGTACGTTCCAGACCTACTCCCCGACGATCGCCAGCATCGAAGTGAAGCGTCACGGTGATGTCCGCCGCGCCAAGCTCTACTACCTGCGCGAACGTTCCGGCAAGGCCGCCCGCATCAAGGAGCGTCTCGTCCGCAAGGACGCGTAATCGGCTCTCCGCCCGATGCGCCGGTGAAACCGACCGGTTTAAAAACCCCTGTGAAGTCTTCGGACCCGCAGGGGTTTTTTCATGCGTGGAAACCCTGCCCCCCGAGTTTCTCCTAATCTTTCGGACTAGGGCGTTCACCTACCGGCATTACGGGTTTTCTCAAGAGTTGAGCGCGTATGCCTCTGAACTCGGCGGAAATTCCTCTTCCTTTTCCCTAAAATTGCAATTCCCGGCGTATCCCGGACGGACGCGGATCTCTCTCTCAAACACGCGTCAAGTTCTCCGGGCCGGAACCACCTGAACACCCAGTGCCTGAATCCCGGGCACATTCCCTAGACGGAGCGACAAAACAAAATGGCGCAGAACTACACCGTGACGCTGCCGAACTACAGCATCGGCCCTGACTGCTACAACGATATCGGCGATGTCTGCCGTTTCTACGGCAAGACGGTAGCCGTCATAGGCGGTGAGACCGCGCTCGCCAAGGCGGGTGACGCGTTGCGCGCCGGCTTCGAGAAGGCCGGCATCGAGATCGTTGAGTGGTCCGTCTACGGCAAGGACGCCACGCTCGCCAACATCGAGCGCATCACCTCGAACGAGAAGGCCAAGAACGCCGACATGCTTTTCGGCGTCGGCGGCGGCCGCGCCATCGACACCGTGAAGACCGCTGCCGACATCCTCGGCAAGCCCTTCTTCAGCTGCCCGACCGTGGGCTCGAACTGCGCCCCGGTCTCCGCGATCGGCGTGCTCTACAACGAGGACGGGTCGCTGCACGGCTACCACTTCACGAAGCGCTGCCCCGAGCACTGCTTCATCAACACCTCCGTCGTGCTTGACAGCCCCGAGGACCTCTTCTGGGCCGGCATCGGCGACGCGCTCTCCAAGCAGGCCGAGAGCCAGCTCGCCTCGCGCGGCAAGGAACTCACGCACACGCCGCTCCTCGGCGTGCAGGTCGGCCTCGTCTGCGAGGAGCCGCTCCTTGAGCTCGGCGCCCAGGCCCTTGAGGACTTCCGCGCGAAGAAGCTCACGAGCGCCTTCTCCGAGACCGTGCTCGACATCATCATCTCGACGGGCATCACCTCGAACCTGACGACGACGAAGGACAGCTACTACTACAACTCGTCCCTCGCCCACTGCTTCTACAACGCCTCGATGGTGCTCCCAGCCATTCACAAGCACCTCCACGGCGAGGTGGTGAGCTTCGGCACGCTCGTGCTCCACGCCGTCGACGGCGACGACGAGGCCCTCGAGCGCCTGATGAAGTTCAACCGCTCCGTGAAGCTCCCCGTCACGCTCGCCGAGATGGACATCACGACGCCCGAGCAGGTTGACGCGCTCGTTGACCGCGCCACCTCGATCAAGGAGTGGGGCTGCGTTCCCTATCAGATGACCAAGGAGCGCTTCCGCGAGGGCATCTACAAGGTTGACCGCCTCGGCCGCGAGCTGATCGCGAAGGAAGGCTGATCACCGGCTCCCTGCTGAATCGCATCTGAAGACCGTCCGCGATGAAGAGTCCGGGCGGTCTTCGCATGTCTGCGGCAGGTGAAAACAGGAACGCCCGTGAACCGGTGAGCTCACGGGCGTCATTGTCAGTGTGTGATGCTGATTTATTCAGCAGCCTCGGAGGCGGGCTTCCTGCGGTTGCTGCCCGCCACCATGTCGAAGCGGAAGAAGCGGCATTCGAGCGGGCCGTTGAAGAGCACGACCTTCCTCGACTCGCGCAGGCGCATCTGGCCGGGGAGCAAGCGGTCGGAGGTGAGGAGCCAGGCGGTCCAGCCGGCGAAGTTCGCCTTCATGGCGGAGGCGAAGTCGCGCATCATCGCGGCGATGGAGGCGCTCTTCGGGTTCGACTGCTCGCCGTAGGGCGGGTTGGCGATGATGACGCCGGGCTCGGACCCATCGGGGGCGGTGAGGTCACGGGCGTCGCCCTGGGTGAACGTGATGCGGCCGTCGTCGAGCATGTCGCCGAAGCCCGCGCGCCGGGCGTTCTCGATCGCCTTCTCGACGACGATCGAGGAGATGTCGTGGGCCTCGATACGCAGCTTCGCGTGTTTGTTGACCGCGGCGCGGGCGTCCTCCTTCATCTCGCGCCAGAGGTCCATGTCGAAGCCCTGGAGGTGCTCGAAGTCGAAGTGACGGTTGAGACCCGGGGCGACGTTCGCGGCGATAGAGGCCGCCTCGATCGCGATGGTGCCCGAGCCGCAGAACGGGTCGACGAGGGTCTTCTCCGGCGTCCAGCCCGAGAGCATGAGGAGCGCCGCGGCGAGGTTCTCCTTGAGCGGCGCCTCGCCGTGCTCGAGGCGCCAGCCGCGCTTGAAGAGCGACTCGCCCGCGAGATCGATGTAGAGGCTCAGATGGTCGAAGGTGAAGTACGCCTCGATGCGCACGTCCGCGTCACGGCGGTCCACCGACGGTCGCCGCCCGGCGAGCTCGGTGAAGCGGTCACAGATGCCGTCCTTCACGCGCAGCGTCGCGAAGTTGAGGCTCTCGAGCGGGCAGCGGTGCGCCGAGGAATGGATGCGGAAGGTGGCGTCGGGCCCGAACCACTTCTCCCAGGGCGTGCGGCGCGCGATCGAGTAGACGTCGCGGCTGTCCCAGTACTCCTCGTTGGCGACGCGCAGCATCACGCGGGTGGCGAGCCTCGAGTGGAGACAGACGGCCATGCCGAGCTCAAGGCCGCCGCCGAACGAGACGCCGCCTTTGGCGGTGCGGACAAGATCCGGGTCGGCGTTGAGGGCGAGGATTTCGTCGGCGAGAAGCTTCTCAAGACCGAACGGGCAGGGCGCGTAGAAAGCAGGCATGACTTTGAAGTTTTCCGGGGAGAAACAGGGGTAGGAGGGGCGGCATTATGGAGGAGGCGGCGCGCAGCCGCTCCCCTCCATGAAGTTCAGTGACGGCCTTCGCCGTGGCCGAGCACGATGTACTTGAGGCTCGTGAGGCCCTCGAGGCCCACGGGGCCGCGGGCGTGCAGGCGGTCCGTCGAGATGCCGATCTCGGCGCCGAGGCCGTACTCGAAGCCGTCGGCGAAGCGCGTCGAGGCGTTCACCATGACCGAGCTCGAGTCCACTTCGCGCAGGAACCGGTCCGCAGCGGAGACGCTGTCGGTGAGGATCGCGTCGGTGTGGCGCGAGCTGTGCGCGTCAATGAAGTCGATGGCGGCGTCGAGCGACGGTACGACCGCGATGCTGATCACGAGGTCGTTGTACTCGGTGTCCCAGTCCTCGTCGGTCGCCGGAACGGCGGGGATGCCGGCCTTCGTGAGAATCTCGAGCGCCTTCGCGTCGCAGCGCATCTCGACCTTCTTCTCGGTCCAGACGCGGCCGATGCGCGGCAGGAACGCCTCGGCCTGCTTCTCGTGCACGAGGAGCGTCTCGGTGGCGTTGCAGGGCGAGGGACGCTGGGTCTTCGCGTTGTCGGTGACCGAGAGCGCCATCTCGAGATCGACGACCTCGTCGACGTAGGTGTGGCAGATGCCGTTCAGGTGCTTGATCATCGGCACCGTCGCCTCCTTCATGAGGCGGCTGATTAGGCCCTTGCCGCCGCGCGGGATGAGCACGTCGACGTAGTCGCGGGCGCGGATCAGCTCGCCCACGACGGCGCGGTCGGAGGTCGGGATGAGCTGCACGGCCGCCTCGGGGAGGCCGGACTCGGCGAGAGCCCGGGCGACGAGCTTCGCGAGCGCGAGATTGCTCTCGAGCGCCTCGTGGCCGCCGCGCAGGATGACGGCGTTGCCGGACTTGAGGCCGAGGGCCGCCGCGTCGATCGTGACGTTGGGGCGCGACTCGAAGATCATCGCGATCACGCCGAGCGGCACGCGCATGCGGCCGACCTGGATGCCGGAGGGCATGGCGCGCATGTCGCTCACGCCTCCGATCGGATCGGCGAGCTCGGCGATCTGCAGCACGCCCTCGGCCATGCGCTCGAGCACCGGGCCGCTGATCGTGAGGCGGTCGATGAAAGCGGGGGAGAGCCCCTCGGCGCGGGCGTTCTCAAGGTCCTTCGCGTTCGCGGCTTCGACAGCCGCGCGCTCCTCGATGAGGAGCTCGGCGAGGCGCCGGAGCGCCGCGTTCTTCTCGGCCGTGCGCGCACGGGCCATGCTGCGCGAGGCGCGTCGCGCAGCCTCGCCGATCGAGCGCATCAGCTCCGCGGCATTGAGATCAGTCGTCATCTTTGTTTCCTGAAGTAGGAAAGGAATTGAAGTCCGGCGCTTTCGGGCAGGGCCGAGCATGGAGGGGCCGCGGCAGGGGAATCTTCTTCAGGGCGGCCCG
This sequence comes from Sutterella sp., assembly GCF_030539355.1. Lineage (GTDB taxonomy): Bacteria > Pseudomonadota > Gammaproteobacteria > Burkholderiales > Burkholderiaceae_F > Sutterella. Next base: position 799 of record NZ_JAUNSF010000048.1, on the reverse strand, counting down.
TGTGGACTGATCATTTTAACGGGCGGGAGCGGCGCGCTCACGCTCGCCGGGCCGCGGCTTTCAGGCGGCCGCGATCTCCTTGAGGATCGCCTCGAGCTCGTCGGCCGCGGCGACGCCGCGGCGGCGGTAGATCGCGATGAGCTCCTCGTAGTACCAGAGCGTGAGCGAGCGCTTCTTCGCGGGATCCGTCTCGTTCTTCACGAACCGCAGGAAGATGTCGTTGCCTATCTCACGCTGGTCGGCGCGGATGGCGTTGAGGTTGTGCCACTTGTCGGCGGCGGAGACGAGGAGCGCGTCGGCTCCGGCGGTCTCGAGGTGCTTGAGGTACGCGGTCTTGCGCTCGAGCCAGGGCGCCTTCTTCTCGCCCGGCTTCGGGGCGGCGTCCGAGCACGCCTCGACCATCGCGAGCACCGCGGGCCCGAACCCGTCGCCGATCACCGCGCGGTACTCCGCGCCCCCGTCCTCGAGGACATCGTGCAGGAGCGCCGCGATGAACTGGTCCTCGCTCCCGCCCCAGACGAGCACCTGGGAGGCCACTGCTATCGGGTGCGAGATATACGGGATCTCGGTCCCGGTGCGCTTCTGGGCGGCGTGCACACGGGCGGCGAGGGCGAAGGCGGCGCTGATGCGGTCAGTGTTGAGCATTGAGACTCCTTGTCAGGCAGCAGGTTTTCCGGTCGGGAGGAGGGTGTCTTTCCCGACCACGGAAGGATTGTAGATCCCCGATCCGTCACTTGACGTCGCAGTGATGCGGACTGCGCGGACGGGCGGACTGCAGACGGCGGGCCGAGCTTTTCAG
>NZ_JAUNSF010000047.1 GCF_030539355.1 Sutterella sp. | reverse complement strand
TCGCGAGTTCTCGCGGAGTTCAGCCTTTCGGAGCTGTCAAAGACAGGAAAAAGGTTCTTCGCTGTTAAGAGTGGGTTGAGCTGAGGCTACCACCTTCGGGTTGTAGCTTCAGCAGACTTCGATAGAGCCCTTCATTCGCGGGTACGGACACAGCGAAGCGATGTCAAGTCCGCCGCAGACGAAGTAGATCATCGTCGCGAAGTACTCCTGGTTGCGGAAGCCTCGGGCACGACGCTTGATGTTCTGAATGATGGAGTTCATCCCCTCGAGCAACGCGTTGCTGAACTTGTGCTGCCAGTACGCGAGGATGCCGGATAGGTTCTCCTGGAGCGTCTTTCCAACACGACGCATCTCCTCGATGCGGCTGAGCTTCATCCAACGAATGAGCTTCTTCATCTCGTCCTGCGCGAGATCTGCATCGGTATGGGTGTAAATGTCTTGCAACTGCAACCGCATGCGGTAGGCACGCGCCGTTTTCAGGTGACGCTTGCTAAGGGGCGTCAGTCGGCCCTGCTGCTTCTCGGTGAGGTTGTCGAAGTTCTTCAACCAGAGGTAGCGGGTCCTCTTCAGGACGGGCTCCTCCTTGCTTTCACGGCGACGGACAGCGTCCACCGCATCGTTGACGAGCTTGACGACGTGGAAGTGGTCAAGGACGTGGCAGGCGTTCGGGAAGCACGAGCTGACGCCCTTCTTGAAGGCGAGCGACATGTCCGTGGACACCACCTTCACAGCCTCGGCTGAGCCGTTCTTTTCCTCGAATTCCTTGACAAACTTAGTGACCGTGCCGGCGTCCTTGCCCTCGGTGACGAACATCACCCGCCTCTTCATGAGGTCAACGAAGACGGAGAGGTAGTTGTGCCCGCGCTTGCTTGTTTCGTCAATGCCGACGGCTTCAACGTCGGAGAAATCGAGCTTCTTGCGTGCTTCGCTGATCCAGTGCTTGATGAGTCGCCAAAGGCGCGTGTCGTGTTCTCCGACGTGCTCCGCAGCCGTCGCCACTGGCATGTCCTGCGCGAGCATCAAGGCAAGCCCTTCAAAGAGCAGCGTGAATCCGGAACCAGGACGAGCCCACGGCACGTTCACAAGGCGCACCTTGTGATCGGAACAGTTGACGCGGGGAACGCGGGCGTGAATGTAGCAGGGGTACTGGAAGAAGTTGACGTGCCGCCAGACACGTTCCTGCGTGTCGTGCACGGGAGACGTATGCCCACAACCGTCAACAGGACAGGGGAACTTGGAGCCCTTCTTGAAATCGATGAAGATGTGCAGTTCACTGACGGCAGGGTTATCGGGGAGCTCTTTGAACTCAACGTTGGTGATGAACCAGGGGGCCGGGAGATGAAGGGCTGCGGAAAAGACGTCTTGAGGCTTCATGATCTTCGATAAAGGGCGCTCGCCGCTGGGCAGTCCCCCGCCGGGGGCGGGTGACTCCCAGCAAGGATAGCGCTGGGTTGCGCGTCAAGCGCGCCGGACCATGAACGGCTTCCTCCCCAGCGGCTACGCCGCCGGGTCCCCTCCATTAAAGGCCCTCTGCGCTTGACCCGAGGCTGCGCTGTTCTTGTGCGCAGCGTTGTTTTTTCGGGATTCGGTGCATACTACCGAAGTAGCTACCGCCTTTCCAACCTACCCACTCGAAACAGCGAAAGGCCATAAAAAATCCCGCATCGCAGACAGCGATACAGGATCATAAAATGGTCCGCCCGGCGAGATTCGAACTCACGACCCTCTGCTTAGAAGGCAGATGCTCTATCCGACTGAGCTACGGGCGGACTGTAGTACGGCATGGTCGGGGCGGCGAGATTCGAACTCGCGACATCCTGCTCCCAAAGCAGGCGCGCTACCGGACTGCGCTACGCCCCGAAGATTTCGGATTATATGGGAGAGGGTGACGGCTGAGCAAATCCCGTCCCGTTCGCATCATACAAGTCCGGATTTCATTAGAATTACGGCTTTTCCTAACACCCAACCTACCATCAGAGGCGCTTCCCATGAGCGACGCTCAAGACAATTCCAACGACCCCCTGCACGCCAAGAAGAAGGCCTGGTCGGGCCGCTTCTCCGAACCGGTTGACGCCTTCGTCCTCCGCTACACTGCGAGCGTTGACTTCGACAAGCGCATGGCGCTCGTTGACATTGACGGCTCCGTCGCCCATGCGACGATGCTCGAGCACGTCGGCGTCATCTCCTCCAAGGACCTTGAGGACATCCGCCGCGGCATGGACCAGATCCGCGAGGAGATCAAGTCCGGCAAGTTCGAGTGGCAGCTTGAGCTTGAGGACGTGCATCTCAACATCGAGGCCCGCCTCACCGCCCTGATCGGCGACGCCGGCAAGCGCCTCCACACGGGCCGCTCGCGCAACGACCAGGTCGCCACCGACATCCGCCTCTACCTCCGCGGCGAGGTTGACGAGATCATCGGCCGCGTCGAGCACCTTCAGGAAGTGCTCGTCGCCCAGGCCCAGCGCAACTACAACGTCATCATGCCGGGCTTCACCCACATGCAGGTCGCCCAGCCCGTGACGTTCGGCCACCACATGCTCGCCTATGTCGAGATGCTCGAGCGTGACCGTTCGCGCCTGATCGACCTCCGTCACCGCCTCAACACGATGCCGCTCGGCTCCGCAGCGCTCGCCGGCACGACCTATCCGATCGACCGCGAACTCACGGCGAAGCTCCTCGGCTTCGAGGCCGTCTCCCAGAATTCGCTCGACGGCGTCTCCGACCGCGACTTTGCGATCGAGTTCTGCTCGGCCGCCTCGCTCATCATGATGCACATCTCGCGCCTCTCCGAGGAGCTTGTGATCTGGATGAGCCAGCGCTTCGGCTTCATCAAGCTGCCCGACCGCTTCACGACGGGCTCCTCGATCATGCCGCAGAAGAAGAACCCGGACGTCCCCGAGACCGCCCGCGGCAAGTCCGGCCGTGTGTACGGCGACCTCATCACGATGCTCACGCTGATGAAGGGCACGCCGCTCGCCTATAACAAGGACTTCCAGGAAGACAAGGAACCCGTCTTCGACGCGATCGACACCGTCAAGGACACGCTCCGCGCCTTCTGCGACATGATGGCCGGCGTCGAGCCGCAGGCCGAGACGATGCACCAGGCCGCCCAGATGGGCTTCCCCACTGCGACCGACCTCGCTGACTACCTCGTCCGCCATGGCGTTCCCTTCCGCACCGCGCACGACATCGTCGGCCAGACCGTCCGCGCCGCCGCCGACCGCGGCTGCGGCCTCGAGGAACTTCCGCTTGAGGTTCTTCAGGGCTTCTGCGACAAGATCGAGAACGATGTCTATGAAGTGCTCGCGCTCGAGGGTTCCGTGAACGCCCGTGATCACATCGGCGGCACCGCCCCGCGTCAGGTCCTCCTCCAGACGGAGCGCTGGGAGAAGATCTTTGCGGAACGCGCCGCCGCCAAGGCCGCTGCTCAGTAATACCCTGCAGTGCCCTTGACTCAGAATAGCCGTCCGGCGTGAGTCGGACGGCTATTTTTGTTTCGCCCGTAGAATGAAAAATGGGTTGTCAGCACCATTGACACGCTCAGCCCTCAAATAAAAACAAACTTCTCAACACCCATGGAAAATTTCATCAACGCCCTGAACGGCATCATCTGGTCGCCGCTCCTCGTCGGCCTGTGTCTCTGCGCCGGTCTCTTCTTCTCCATCAGATCGCGCTTTGTGCAGCTCCGCCTGATTCCTGAGATGTGGCATCTCATCTTCCAGAAGAAAGAGGATGAAATCGGTCTCTCGAGCTTCCAGGCGCTCGCCCTCACCCTCGCCGGCCGCGTCGGCACGGGCAACATCGCCGGCGTCGCCACCGCCATCTGCTTCGGCGGCCCGGGCGCGCTCTTCTGGATGTGGATGGTCGCCTTCCTCGGCGCCTCCTCGGCCTTCGTCGAATCGACGCTCGGCCAGATCTACAAGGAGAAGACTGGCGACCAGTACCGCGGCGGCCCGTCCTACTACATCGAGAAGGGCCTCAACTGCAAGGTCTACGCGTGGGCCTTCGCCATCGTGACGATCCTCGCGTCGGTCTTCTTCTGCCCGGGTGTGCAGAGCAACACGATCGCCGCGGCCTGGGTGCAGGCCTTTGACCTTGAGCCGACGATCTCCGCCGCGATCATCACCTCCATCCTCTGCTTCATCATCTTCGGCGGCCTGAAACGCATCGCTCAGTTCACGAGCATCGTTGTGCCTTTCATGGCTCAGGCCTACATCGTGGTCGCGGTCATCATCGTCGGCGTCAACTACCAGCAGATTCCCGAGGTCTTCACCACGATCTTCTCAAGCGCCTTCGGTGCGGACTCGATCTTCGGCGGCATGATCGGCGCCGCGATCTCCTGGGGCGTCAAGCGCGGCATCTACTCGAACGAAGCCGGCCAGGGAACCGCTCCGCATGCCTCTTCCGCTGCCGCGGTCTCGCACCCCGTGAAACAGGGTCTCGTCCAGGCCTTCTCGGTCTACATCGACACGCTCTTCGTCTGCTCCGCCACGGGCTTCATGGTCCTGATGACGGACTGCTACAACGTCGTCACGCCTGACGGCACGTTCCTGCATGAAGGTCTCAAGGGTGTCGAGGCGGGTCCCGTCTACACACAGATGGCCATCGATCAGCTGATGCCCGGCTGGGGCGGCCCATTCATCGCCATCGCGATCTTCTTCTTTGCCTTCACGACGATTCTCGGTTACTACTACATGGCCGAGACCTGCACGGCCTACATTAACCGCACGCTGAAGAAGCCCGTGCTGATGCTGCTCGTGAAGATCATCTTCCTCATCACGGTCGCTTTCGGCACGCTACGCGCCTCCTCCCTCATCTGGTCCATGGCGGATGTGGGCGTCGGCATGATGGCGTACCTGAACCTGATCGCGATCCTGCTCCTTCAGGGCCCGGCCTTCAAGGCCCTGAAGGACTACGAGAAGCAGATGAACACCGGCATCAATCCGGTCTTCCATCCCGAAAGCCTCGGCATCAAGAACGCTGACTACTGGGTCGGCAGCCGTGCCGAGCGCAATCAGGTCATTGAAGAGGAACAGGGGGTTGACAACCTTGACGGCATCACCAGACCGCACAAGTAAAAATAAATACTGAAACTTTCAGGAAGCCTGACAATTTTTTAATTTTGTCAGGCTTCCTTTTATTTTTAGCCCGTTAACCCAGTTCCACGCAGTAGCTGCTCTCAAGCGCCAGAAGATCCTCAAATCGGCTTGAGCAATTTCCAATGTTGACGGAGCCGCAATATCGCTTCCTGCGGTTGCTGTAACAAACACGGGCGGCGACGCCCTCGCCGGATGTCCGGTTGAGAAGCGCCTTCAGATTCCCGATATCCGCCTTTTCATCAACATGGATGGAAAGAGCTAACTGTCTCGACCGGATGTACTCACTGAAATCCGCGCATTCATCAACGATGATCGACAGCTGCTTTGTGTAGTCGTCAAACTTGATCTTGCCTGTGAGCGCAAGGAATGCTCCGCTCTTTGCCTTCTGTTTCATCCCCTCCCAGACACCGCTGTAGCAGAGCGCATCGACCTGGGAAGTGCCGTCATCAATCTTGAGGATGCCGAAGACGCCCTTCTTGCCCGTCACCTGACGAACCTCGGTGACGAGGCCGCTGATAACCTCCGTGCTCTTGCTCGGCACAAGATCCAGAAGACGCTTCTTGCGGAGCGAGGGAACCAGGCGCTTGATCACCTCATAGGGATGACCGCTCACCCAGAAGCCGTAGACAGACCGTTCCTCGTCCAGAGCCTTCATCGGCGACCAGTCCACAGGGGGCTGGATCATCACAGGCTTCTCCACCTCTTCGCCGAAGAGCGCATCCTGCCCCAGATGCTCCTGTTGATTGCGGGAGTACTGCAGTGCATCAGGCACATTTGCGAGAAGCAGACCGCGATGCGGATCGATCGAATCGAAGGCACCCGCCTTGATAAGGCTCTCGAAGAGCTTCTGGTTGATTTCCGGAACGCGCCTGGCAAAGTCAAAAATATCGGTGAATGGACCGTTCTGACGACGGGCGCGCAGAAGTGACTCAACGACAGAGCGATTGATTCCTTTGATAGAACCCAGCCCGAAGCGGATCATGGATTCCGACGGGACGGAGAAGAACCAGTCACTGCGGTTGACGTCCGCGATCAGGAATTCAACGCCGTTGTTCATCGCATCCGTGATGAGGGCGTTCATCTTGTCGCCGTCATCCATCACCATGCAGAGGTTGGCCGCGTAGAAACTCGCCGTGTAATGAACCTTGAGGTAGGCCGTCTGATAGGCGACATAGGAATAGGCCGCGGCGTGCGACTTATTGAAGCCGTAGCCCGCAAACTTCTCCATCAAGTCGAAGATCTCGGTCGCGACGGACTCCTTCACACCGCGCTCTGCGGCGCCCTTCACGAACACCGCGCGCTGGCGCTTCATCTCCTCAACGTTCTTCTTGCCCATGGCACGGCGAAGCAGATCAGCGCCGCCGAGCGAGTAGCCGCCCACGACCTGCGCGACTCGCATCACCTGCTCCTGATAGACCATGATGCCGTAGGTCTCCTTCAGGACCGGCTCCATGCGGTCGTCAAGGTATTCGACCTTCTCACGGCCGAACTTTCGGTCGATGTAGGACGGAATCAGATCCATCGGGCCCGGACGGTAGAGCGCGTTCAAGGCCACCAGGTCTTCGAGACGGTCGGGCTTCGCCTGCTTCAGGAGCCCTCGCATGCCCTCCGATTCAAACTGGAACACGGCCGCGGTGTTGCCCTGCTGGAAGAGCTCGTAGGTCTCGACATCGTCCACGGGGATGCGTTCGAGCTCAAATTTCTGCTCCGGGTAGAGCTTGTCGATGAACTCCACGGCCTTCGCGAGGATCGAGAGCGTCGTGAGGCCGAGGAAGTCGAACTTCACGAGGCCGACGTTCTCCACGTCCTTCTTGTCGTACTGGCTGATCGTGTTCTCGGGGCGCCCGTCCGAGTTGTAGAGCGGGCAGAAGTCCGTGAGCTTGCCCGGGGCGATCAGCACGCCGCCCGCGTGCATGCCGAGGTTTCGGGTGAGACCTTCGAGCGGCTTTGCGATGCGGATGATGTTCTGGTAATCGTCGTCGTGCTCGATCGCGTCCTTGAGCTCAGGCACTTCGGCGATCGCCTCATCGAGCGAGATGTTCCGGCCCGGCTGCATCGGAATGAGCTTCGCGAGCGCATCGGTCTTCATGTAGGGGACGTCGAGCGCGCGGCCGACGTCACGCACCACGGCCTTGGCGCCGAGCGTGCCGAACGTGGCGATCTGGCTCACGGCATCAACGCCGTAGGTGCGCTTCACGTAGTCAATCGTGCGGTCGCGGTTGTACTGACAGAAGTCCACGTCAAAGTCAGGCATGGACACGCGTTCCGGATTGAGGAATCGCTCAAAAAGGAGGTCGAAATGGAGCGGATCCAGGTCCGTGATGCCGAGCGAATAGGCGACGAGCGAACCCGCGCCCGAGCCGCGGCCCGGGCCCACCGGCACGCCGTTTCGCTTTGACCAGTTGATGAAGTCCTGAACGATGAGGAAGTAGCCCGGGAACTTCATTCCCTTGATGATTCCGAGCTCGTACTCCAGACGCTTGTCGTAGGCGGGGCGCTTCTCCTCAAGCACCTTCGGATCCGGGTAGAGGAACTCGAGACGGCGCTGCAGGCCCTCCTTCGAGAGCTTGTCGATGTAATCGTCAAGCGACATGCCGTCGGGCGTGGGGAAGAGAGGCAGCTGGGGCTTCGAGAGAACGCCGTCAATGTTGCATCGCTTGGCGATCTCCACGGAGTTCACGAGCGCGGCCGGGATGTCGGCGAAAAGTTCGCACATCTCCTCCTCGCTCTTCAGGTACTGCTCCCGGGTGTAGAAATCCTTGCTCGGCCGGCGGGGATCGCTCAGCGTGTAGCCGTCCGCGATGGAGCAGCGGACATCATGCGCGTCAAAGTCCTCCTTATTGAGGAACTGGATCGGATGGGTGGCCACAACCGGCACGCCGTGCTCAGCGGCGAGATTCGCGAGGCGCGCGGTCGCGAGCTCATCGTTCCGGCGGCCGGCGCGCTGGAGCTCAATGTAGAAGCGCCCGGGGAAGTCCGCCAGCGCCTGCGCGAGCGCCTCCTCCGCGAGGCCGAGGCGATTCGCGAGCAGCAGCTGCCCGATCTCGCCCTGCGCGGCTCCTGAGAGCGCTATGAGCCCCTCGGTGCCGCCGTCGGCGAACCATGCGGGATCCACGAAGCCGCGCTCAGCGTCATTGTCGGAGAGAAAAGCCTTCGTCAAGAGCACGCAGAGCGAGTGATAGCCCTCGTGGTTCATGCAGAGCACGCCGAGCCGGTAGGGCTTCTTCAGATCCTTCCGGTTGAGGATCTTCAGGTCACAGCCGAGGATCGGCTTGATGCCCGCGGCAAGCGCATGCGTATAGAAACGCAGGCCGCCAAAGATGTTCATCAGGTCACAGATGCCCACGGCCACGCCGCCCCCGTCCGCAATGGCATGAATCATCGGGTCGATGCGGACGATGCCGTCCGTGATCGAATACTCGGAGTGAAAACGCAGATGGACGAAGCGGGGATCTGACATCAGGTGGTCCGGGAGGGCTCTAGATCGTGATATGAGAAACGGCGCCTTTTCCCGCGAGGAGAAAAAGGGCGCCGTTCCGGATGAATTCCTGGGCTCGGGGTAGTTGTCCGCAGGATTACCTGCCGGCGGACTCCGATTCCGTACGGTGCCGGGACTCGCTCACCCAGCGGATGCTGAGCTCGGGGTCATACGGCTGAATCTTATCGCGGAGCGCGTCCGAGACGAGCGTTTCCTTGAGATCGTCCTTGAGAATCACCGCATGAACGTCCGGATGCGCGACGAGGAAGGCCTCGGCCTTCTCCCATCTCATCGCGAAGAGCGCCGTGCAGAGCGCGTCCGCGCGGGCGCCATTCCGGTCAACGATCGTCACGGAGGCGACGTCCGTCGCGACGGGGCGGCCCGTCACAGGGCTCAGAATGTGTCCGTAGCGCTTGCCGTTCTTCTCGAAGTTGCGCTCGTAGGCCCCCGAGGTGATGACGCTCTCGTCAACGGCGGAAATGATCGCGAAGAAGTCGCCGCGCGTCTTGTCCGGGCACTGCAGTCCGATGCGCCAGGGTGTCCCCGCGGCCTTCTCGCCGACCGCGACCACGTTGCCGCCGAGATCGAGCAGGCCGTGCGTCATGCCGGCGGCCTTGAGCGTTTCGGCGAGCTTCGTGCCGATGTAGCCCTTGGCGATGGCGCCCATGTCCACGTTCTGCCCCGCGGCAATGCGCATGAACCAGTCGCCGCCTTCCTGGGTGACTTCCACGTGGCGATGGTCCACAAGGCGGATCGCCTTCTCGATCGCGGCATCATCCGGCACGGAGTCGCCGCCGAAGCCGATCTTCCACAGGTTCACGAGCGGCCCGATCATCGGCTCGAACGCACTTCCCGTCATGTCGGCGATGCGGAGCGCCTCAAGCGACATCTCCGCGATCTCGGGCGTCACCAGGACGCGCTCGCCGGCGCGGCGGTTCACCTCATTGAGAGGCGTCTCCTTGTGCACGCTCATCATGTCGTCGTAGCGGATCACCTCACTCTCCATGAGCTCGGCGAACCCCTTGGTCTCCTCGGGCGTCCTGCCGAAAACCTTGGCCTTCACGAGCGTGCCCATGTGAAAGGTCGCCGTGTCGAGCACGTATTCAGCGGGGGCGGCGACCTGACCGGCGGCAGGTGCCGCAGATTCGGCCGAAACCGCCGGAAGCGCCGTCGCCGAGAAGGCCAGGGAAATGGCGAGAGGGAGAAGAATCGCTCGGAGCATGACTTGTCTGATGAAACCGGGGCAAATAGGCAAATAAAAAGGGGGAGGCTTGAGATTGACTTCAAGCGGTCCCCCTTCGTTGGAGTCAGCAGCCTTCAGGAACTGAAAGCCTGAGTCCAAGAGGCCGAATTACATGGCCTTGGAGAGAGCGTCCTTGACGGCAGCCTTGATGCCCTCGGAGGAGAGCGTGGCACCGCCGACGGAGTCAACACCCTCGACGCCGTTCTTCTTGACGATTTCCGGGATCATCTGCTCGATCGGAGCGGCGATGATCATCTCGGTCTCACCGTGCTTCGTGACCTTGACGTCGGCGATCTTGCCGCCCTTGACGTCGACCTGGACGGAGATGACGGACTCGCGGCCCTTGCCTTCGCCCGTGTAGGAGCCGTCCTTGTACTCGGCGGCCTGGACACCGGCGGCGAGGAGAGCGGCGGCGGCGACGACGATAATCTTCTTCATGATTGCAGTACCTTCAAACGAGTGTGTGCATTGACACCTGCATTACGCGCCGCGTCCCTCGGAGAGAGACGGAAACGCTGCGGTGTGCTTTGTTGAGTATTGCTGAATGCGGGCTCAAAAAAGAAGAGTCCGCAGACTTCAGCTGCGGACTCATCTTATCACAGTGAATTTCTGACTTTAGAGGTAATCCCTCCCCCGGAGGCGCCCTCCGGAGGGAGTAGGGGAAACACCTTACTTGCCCCAGGAATCCCTGAGACCGACGGAAAGGTTGAAGACCGGGTGCTCCGCCGAGTGATCCTTGCGGTCCGCGACGAAGTAGCCGTTTCTTTCAAATTGATACTTTTCATCGGGCGCGCAGGCGGCGACGCAGGGCTCGACGTAGGACGAGAGAATCACCTTCGAGTTCGGCGTCAGACGGTCGAGGAAGCTGCCCTCGCCCGCTTCCGGGTTCGGCACGTTGAAGAGGCGGTCATAGACACGGATCTCAGCGGGCTTCGCGGTGGCGGCGTCAAGCCAGTGAATCGTCGCCTTCGTCTTCACCAGGACCGAGCCCTCGGTGCCGGACTTCGTCTCGGGGAGATAGTTCGCATGCACGGCCGTGACGCGGCCCGTCTCGTCCTTCTCGAACGAGGTGGGAACGATCACGTAGCCGTAGCGCAGACGAACGGGCTTCGCGGGCGAGCCGTCGGCGGGCACTGTCAGACGGCGGAAGCCCTTGGGCGGAACCTCGGCGAAGTCGCTCTCCTCGATCCAGAGCTCGCGGGAGAAGGAGATCTCGCGCATTCCCATCTCGGGCTTCTGCGGGTGGTTCTCTGCCATGAGCGTCTCGCTCTGCCCCTCGGGATAGTTGTCGATGATGAGCTTCAGGGGGTGAAGCACGGCCGAGCGGCGCTGGGCGCGCGCCTCAAGATCCTCGCGCAGGCTCTGCTCGAGGATGGCGTAGTCGATCCAGCCGCCCGAGACCTTCGAGACGCCGCAGCGCTCCGCGAAGAGCTGCAGGCTCTCGGGGGTGTAGCCGCGGCGGCGCAGACCGACGATCGTCGGCATGCGGGGATCGTCCCAGCCGTCGACGCGCTTCTCGTTGACGAGCTGAATGAGCTTGCGCTTGCTCACGACGACGTACGTGAGGCTCAGACGGTTGAACTCGTACTGATGCGGCAGCAGGAAGAAGTTCTTGCGGACGACGGAGAGCGCGTCCTGAAGGAACGGCGTGAAGTTCTCCATGTGCGCAGCGATCTCGGCGAAGACCGCCTTCACCTCGTCAGCGGCGGGCTCGCCCTCGGTCCACTTCGCAAGGATCGCGGCGACCGCGGCCTCGGGCGCGGACTGGCCGAGCTTGCCTGCAGCGGCGGGCATCGCAGCGATGAACTCAGCGGTCTTCGGATGCGTGCCGGCGGCGAGCTCGGCAACGACGCCCTTCGCCTCCTCGTACTGAGGCGTGCGCAGCACGGGGATGATGCGCTCGAGCGCCCAGTTGTAGAACGCGCGCTGATCCTCGAACTCGAGCGTGCAGATCGAGTGCGTGATGTTCTCGAGAGCGTCCTCGACGGGGTGCGCGAAGGTGTACATCGGATAGATGCACCACTTGTTGCCCGTCGCATGGTGCTCGGCGAAGCGGATGCGATAGATCGCCGGGTCGCGCAGGTTCATGTTGGGGCTCGCCATGTCGATGCGGGCGCGCAGAACCATCGAGCCCTCGGCGTGCTTGCCGGCGCGCATCTCACGGAAGAGCCTCATGCTCTCCTCGACCGGACGGTCACGGTAGGGCGAGTTCTTGCCCGGCTCCGTGAGCGTGCCGCGGCTGTCACGCATCTCGTCGGCCGTCTGCTCGTCGACGTAGGCGTAGCCCGTCTTGATCAGGTGCTCGGCGAAGGCGTACATGTACTCGAAGTACATGCTCGCGAAATAGAGGTTCCTCTCCTCGGCGTGCTCCCAGGTGAACCCGAGCCAGCGGACGCTGTCGAGGATGCCGTCGACGTACTCCTGATCCTCCTTCACCGGATTCGTGTCGTCGAAGCGCATGTGGCAGCGGCCGCCGTAGTCACGCGCGAGACCGAAGTTGAGGCAGATGCTCTTCGCGTGGCCGATGTGGAGGTAGCCGTTCGGCTCCGGCGGGAAGCGCGTGCGGATGCGCGCCAGATCCGGCGAGCCCTCTGCGAGCTGCTCGGAATAGGGCCCCGGACGACCGCGCCAGTAGCGCGGAAGGTTCACGCCCTGCTCAAGGTCTTCTTCAATGATGTTGCGGATGAAATTGGTCGCACGCCCGGTCTGGGCTTCCGTGTTTTCGCTCATCGCGTTCAGGTTCCAGGGGTTAGGAGAAGTCAGGGGCGGAAAGGTCTTCCGCCAGGGGACTTCGAAAAATCCTGTGGGGATTCAAACAAGGGAATTGGAGATTTTAGCGCGGCAGGGGACTTCAGTTTTCCGAGTCCTCAGTACCTTTCCTCGGAAGACGCAGGATGAGGCTCGAGGTGTCATAGCGGGAGCCGCCGAGCTTCTGCACCTCCGCGTAGAAGCCGTCGACGAGCTTCGTGAGCTCGAGGCTCGAGCCGTTCCGGGCCCCCTCCTCGATCGCCATGCCGAGATCCTTTCTCATCCAGTCGACGGCGAAGCCGAAGTCGAACTTCCCCTCGACCATCGTGGCGCTGCGGTTCACCATCTGCCACGAGGAAGCGGCGCCGCCCGAGAGAGCGTCCACGAGTTTCCCCATGTCGAGACCTGCGTTCATGCCGAAGGCCAGGCCCTCGGCGAGGCCCTGCACACATCCCGCGATGCAGATCTGGTTCACCATCTTCGCGAGCTGCCCCGAGCCGGCGGCGCCGAAATGCGTCACCTTGCTCGAGTAGGCATTGAGAACGGGAGCTGCCGCGGCAAGCACGGCCTCGTGGCCGCCCGCGAACACCGTGAGGCACCCTTTCTCCGCGCCCGACTGGCCGCCCGAGACAGGGGCGTCGATCCAGGCGACGTCATGCTTCGCGGCTTCGTCTGAGAGTTCGCGCTCCACCGTCGCCGAGGCGGTCGTGTGATCGATGAACACCGCGCCCGGCTTCATGCCGGCGAGCGCACCGTTTTCCCCAAGCACGACGCTCCTCAGATCATTGTTGTTGCCCACGCAGCAGAGCACATAGTCCGCGCCTGCGGCCGCCTCGCGGGGCGTGGGGGCGGACACGCCCTTGTGCTCTGCGCACCAGCGCGCGGCCTTCTCCGCGGAGCGGTTGTAGACACGGACATTGAACCCGGCGCGGGCGAGATGTCCGGCCATCGGATAGCCCATGACGCCGAGACCGAGGAAGGCAACGGTGAGCGGAGCGGAAGCGGTGCAGTTTTCCATGACGAATTCCGTGGAGAAGGGTTAGAGCGGGAAAATTCCGTGATCCTGAGAAACGCATCGCCCGGGCCGCAAGGATGAGCCAGGGCGATGCAGGTCTTCAGGAATTAAAGTCGACCGGGTGTCAGCGGACGCCGGTCTTCTCGAAGGACGCCTGAGCCGCCTTCACGACCTTGCGCGCGAGCGCCGCGGTCGGGTCGACGATCACGACATGTCTGCCGGCGATCTCGAAATCATCGGACTCGTCGAGAATGAGCGGCAGTTCCGTGCAGCCGAGGATGAGGCAGTTGCAGTCGAACTTCGTCACGAGTTCCTCAGCGGCCGCGATGAGATCATCGCGGCAGACGCCGTCCGTGTAGCCGGCCTTGGCACCGAGCGGCCCGTAGATCGCGTCCATCACGCGTTCCTGATTCTCGTCGCCCGGAGCGAAGATCGGCATGCCCATGGCCTCGGCCTTGCGGGCGTAGATGCCCGTCTTCACCGTGCCGGTGGTGGCCATCAGACCGATGCGGGCCTTGTCGCCGAGCTTCGCCTTGATCTCGTCCAAGGCCGCGACCTGCATGTTGATGAAGGGAATGCGGATGAAGCGCTCGAGGTACGGCAGGAACGCGTGCGCGGTGTTGCAGGGAACGATGATCGCGTCGCAGTCATCCTCCTCAAGGCGCTTAGCACAGTTGAAGAGCGCGAGCGTCGGATCCTCGCCGTTCTGCAACAGACTCACCGTGCGGTCGGCGATCTGCGGGTTCTGTTCGACGACGACCTTGAAGTGCTGCTGATCGTTCTTCGCGGGCGTCGCGCGGACGATCTTGTCATAGAGGTCCACAGTCGCCGCCGGCCCGAGGCCGCCGATCATGCCGATCTTGAAGGGCTTCGGAGTCTTCGGAGGCGTCGCGAGCACCGCTGTCTCCGCGGCATCGCGGAGGATGTCCTCGACGGGAATGCCCTTCGCCTGCAGGTCAGCGGCAAAGCGCGCGATCTGCGTGCAGTTCGGGATCAGAAGCTCGGCGCCGCGGGCGACGAGCTTCCCGCCGATCTCCACGAGGAGCGCCTCGAACTCGGGCGTGAGGCCGTTCTTGCGCAGTCCCTCGCAGGGGTTCTGCACGCGGGCGAAGGCCGCGATCATTTCCTCGTCGGGCTCGATGAATTGAACAGCGTCGCCGAAGATCTTCCCGTAGGCCTCCTGGGGGAGCGCACGGCCGAGGAGCGCGATTTTCCTCACCTCGCCCGCCTTCACCTTCTCCTCGACCTTCGCAAGGAGCGGAATGATCGGGATGCGCAGTTCCTTCTGCACCTCAGGGAGGAAGGGAACCGTCTTGATGTCAGGGATCACCGCGGCGTCGCAGCCGGCGCGCTCGAGTTCGCGCGCGGCGAGATACGCCGTCATCTTGCGGTCACGGAGCGCAGCAAGCTCCGGAACCGCCCCGTCGCCGAGAGAGCACTCCGCCGCAGGCGCGGGGATCTCAAGCGCGGACTCAACGATGTCGACCGTGCTGCCGTGGTCAGAAGCAGCGGCGATCAGCCAGGACTTGGTCCTCAGGGCAGGGAGCGGGTTGATGCCGCTCGTTATGCCGATCTTTTTCATTTTCTTCTCCTCTGGTCGGACTTTCTCGGTCCGTATACGAAAACTTTAGCGCACTCGCGGGCGGCTCAGGAACTGACGGATTCCCCAAGCATCTCGCCCCACTCATAGAGAGCGCCGAGGATGTCCTGATGCGCATCATCGTCGTACTGACCGCTCGCGCCCGCCTGATCGATGAGCTCGAAATACTCCTCGAGCGTGAGCGACCCGTCGGCCCCCTCAACCAGTCTCCTGTGGCAGAGTTCCGTCCAACGCTCCTGATCGTCTTCCGAGAGCGTCTCGGGGAAGTTTCTCGCTCGGTAGCGCAGCAGCAGTTCACTGAACTGCGGATCATCGAAGGGGATTCCCGCCTCGGCCATGGCCTTGAGTTCCAAAGGCTTCGCAGCACGGATCTCCTGGAATCTCTTCTTGTCATCTTTGCTCGAGAATCCGGACGAATAGAGCGACGCATCCGGATCCGAAGAAACCTGCGGAATGCCTTCAAAGCGGCCGGCGAGCAGTTCGGCAAAGGCGCTTTCCGCCCGAGGACTCACGTCCTTCAACTTCGCCAGATTCTCATCAATGACACTGAGATCAATGCCGTGACGTTCGGCGCGCGACGGGGAGAGCACCCTCCGATCCGCGCAGACGAAGGGTGCTGCGTTCGCCTTCAGAAGCCTCAGCGGAAGCCGCTCCACACCCGCCTTTCTTTCTTCCGCAGTGGGGAACATCCGCCTGCGGAATTCCTCCGCAGTGAGTTCCCCAAGCACGGTCGGATCCTCGGTGAGATCCCACATCCAGCAGTCATTCTTCTCCTGATGGAAACAGGCCACGATGCCCGTGCATCCGCGCTTCACGCCGAAGCGGGGCGACACCCAGACCACCGGCTTTCTGCCTTCCACGGCCTTGAGCACCGTCCTCGTATCACGGTTCTCGAATGCCCACTTCCAGAGCCTCGGCTCGTGCTCGGCAATGAGCTTCGCCATCCCGATCGTGGCCTCGACGTCGGAGAGCGCATCGTGCGCATGACTGTGCTCGATGCCGTTCCACTTCGTGAGGAACTCAAGTTTGAAGCAGACCCCCGAACGCCCCGCAGCCTTCGGATATTCGGCAGGGTCGATCTCTTCCCACTGCGGCCACTTGATCGTGTCGCCGCGCAACGCCCAGCAGGCGCAGACAAGCGGAAAGATGTCCCAGCGCGAACAGCCTTTTGCATAGGAGTGCGTGTAGGGATCGAGAAAGTTTCTCCAGAAGAGGAATCGGTTCACCTCGTCATCAAACCCGAGCGTGTTGTAGCCAAGACTCACTGTACCGGGGGTGTTCAACCGCTCCCAGACCTTCTCCGCAAAATCCTTTTCCTTCAGCCCCTCCGCCTCGCACTGCTGCGGCGTGATCCCCGTGAGCAGGCAGCTTTCCGGAGAGGGCAGACGATCGTGGGACGGCTTGCAGTAGAAAACCTCACCCTCACCTTCCTCCCCGGCGACCGGGTTGAATGACAGATCCGTGCGGCGCCCCGCGAACTGCGACGGTCCGCTGCGCTTCGGGTCGAGCCCGAAGGACTCGTAGTCATACCAGTAAAAAGTGGCGGGGAACTCGTTCGGGTTGTGCATCTTGTCCAGGGTTCCTTTGATTTTATCTCTTGTATATCAGGCGAGAATGACGTCCCATTCTTCCTGCGTGTAGGCATTCTCGACCTCAAGCAGGATGGGCTTCTCGACGCTCTGCTGCAGGAGTTCCAGCGCCTGGGACTCTTCCTCAAGCAGCAGATCAATCACGGTCTGGCTCGCGAGAATACGGAATTCCTTCATGTCCTGGTACTGCTTCGCAAGCCGCACGATCTCGCGCAGGATGTCGTAGCAGACCGTCCGCGCCGTCTTCACCTCTCCACGTCCTCCGCAGACCGGGCAGACCTCG
Source organism: Sutterella sp. (assembly GCF_030539355.1). Taxonomy (GTDB): domain Bacteria; phylum Pseudomonadota; class Gammaproteobacteria; order Burkholderiales; family Burkholderiaceae_F; genus Sutterella. The sequence continues at coordinate 4,575 of NZ_JAUNSF010000047.1, read as the reverse complement.
CAGAGCACATGCGCGAGCGACTCGCGCGTGCGCTTCCTCGTCATCGCAACAAGGCCGAGTTCGTTGAAACCGCTCACCGTCATTTTGGTACGGTCATGCGCCACTGCACGTCGCAGCTCTCCGAGCACCGCCTCGCGGTGCTCGTCCTTCGCCATGTCGATGAAGTCAACGATGATGATGCCCCCGAGATTCCTCAGCCTCAGCTGACGGGCGATCACCTGCGCGGCCTCGAGGTTCGTCTTGAAGACCGTGTCGCTGAAGTCGCGCTTGCCGACATAGGCGCCGGTGTTGACATCAATCGTCGTCATGGCCTCGGTCTGGTCGAACACGAGGTAGCCGCCGCTCTTCAGATCCACCCGGCGTCCGAGGGCCTTGCCGATCTCGGTGTCGATGCTGTAGAGCTCGAAGAGCGGGGTCTCGCCTTTGTAGAGATGAAGCCTTCCCTCGGCAACCGGCACAAACTGCCTCGCGAACCGCTCGAGCGCCTCAAATGCCTCCGGACTGTCCACCTCAATGGAGGCAGTTTCCTCATGCACGAGGTCGCGAAGGATGCGCTGCGGCAGCGACAAATCCTCGTAGAGTAGCGTCGGACCTTTCGCCTCGCGCGCGGACTGCTGAATCTCCTGCCACAGATGGGCGAGATAGGTCATGTCCGCGCGGAACTCCTCCTCCGTGGCCCCTTCCTCGGCGCTCGTGCGAATGATGAAGCCGCCCTTCTCCTCGGGCGGGCGGATCTGCGTGAGCAGCGCACGGAGCTGCTCGCGCAGTTCCTCGTCATCGATGCGCTGCGACACACCGATGTGGCTGTCGTTCGGGAGGTAGACGAGCTTGCGGCCGGCGAGCGAGATCGTCGTCGTGAGTCTTGCGCCCTTCGTGCCGATCGGATCCTTCGACACCTGCACCATCAGACGCTGGCCTTCGTGGAGCATCGACTCGATCGGTCGGTAACCGCCCGTCTCCTGGCGTGCGCCCTCAATCTCCGCGATGTGAAGGAACGCCGTGCGCTCAAGCCCCACGTCGAGAAAGGCGCTCTGCATGCCGGGAAGCACACGGACGACCTGTCCGTAATAGACGTTCCCGACCAGTCCCCGGGCGCATGTGCGCTCAATGAAAATGTCCTTGAGTATCCCGTCCTCTAAAATTGCGGCGCGGGCTTCCTCGCGAGTGCTGTTGATGAGTATCTGTTCCACGGACTTATCTCACACCTCTCCAAGTGGGAAGTGTCTCCACGTATGCTTTCCCTGGCTGCTCATTCTATAGGCGCCGGGAGAGCCTCTCCATCCGCAGATTCCGTTTCACCCTGTTCTGCCACCTCATCATGAAAGTCCTGATCGTCTCGCTGCGCTATCTCGGTGACTGTCTCCTCGCCGCCGCACTCGCGCCCGCGGTGAAAGCGAAGTTCCCCGACGCTCAGGTCGATCTGCTGAGCTTCCGCGACAATCTGTCAATCCTTGAGGGCGTTCCCTGCATCGACAACAGGATCGGCGTGGAGCATCACCCGAAGAAGTGGATTCAGGCACAGGATCACATTCGTTCCTGGAATACCTATGACTGGGCGCTCTCAACGATGAACAGCACCCGGGCCACGCTCTACAGCTGGGCCAGCGCGAGGAACCAGACGATGCCTGCGGTTCCGGATGATCTCGAGCACAAGTGGATTCGAACGCTCGTGAAGCACCAGATTCCCTGGTCCTCTGGACATCTGCTCGACACTTTCACGGATGTCGCAAAGCCCCTGCTCGGCGACATCGAGCCCCTGAAGCCAGTCGCACCGGACGCGGAACTCTCGCCTGAACTTGAAGCTGACTTCTCGGCGCTCGGTCCGTGTGTGGTCTGCCATCCCTGCTCGCGCTATCAGGACAAGAACTGGTCGCAGATCGGCTGGCGGGATCTCTTCCGAAGAATCATTGACTCAGGGCGGGGAGTCTGCCTGACCGGAGGACGTTCGGAGTTTGAAACCGACTACATCCGGGCGATCACCGAAGGGCTGCCTGCCGACCGGGTGCTTTCTGTCGCCGGCCGCGCGAGCTTCGGTCAGACCGGCAGAATCATCCGCCGCGCCGACGCATTCGTGGGCGTTGACACTGCTACAGCACACGTAGCGGCGGCGACGGGCACACCTTCGGTCTTCCTTTTCGGCCCCACAAATGTACGTGAATGGGGACCCTCACCCAAAGACGGTCGCCCGGCATTGTATGACTCGTCCCTGAGTGTTCAGACAGTGCTAAATGTCACTATCGTCCGTCAGGACAATCCCGAGCCCTGCTGCGGCTGCACTCGACATCGTTGCGCACACTTCAACCCGCCCGAACTCGGTCGCTGCATGCAGGTGATCAGCCCGGACAAGGTGTGGGCCGCTCTCTGCCAAAGCGTCGCTATTTCCTGACAGTCTTTTTCTGGAACACCCGGACGGAGAGGCTCACCCCGACAAGGAGCAGCGTCATGCCGATTGCCATGAGCGGCGTCGGCCAGGCAAGGCGCATGATGTGCGCATAAATCACGGCGAAGATCGTCTCGAAAATGATCATCTGTCCGCCGAGGGCCGGTGTGAGGCGCTGACTCATCGCGTTCCAGAAACAGATCCCGAGCCATGAGCAGAAAATGCCGAGCGCAACTATGCCCATCAGAAAATTCTCCGGCGTGTCGCCCAGGAGAACGGCAGGATCAGGCGTCTGTAAGGCATAGACCGCGAGTCCGATCAACGCCGCAGGGAGCGTTGCCACGCCCTGCGCAGCAGTCCAGAAGGTTGCGGACATTTTCCCGCGGTGCCGGATCAGCCACTGAGCATTGCTGATCGGGTACCAGGTCCAGATGAAGAGGCTCACGAAGGCGTAGAAGACGCCGAGCCAGAATCCCGCGGGCTGCTGATCCGAGTTCGCGAGAAAGTAGGTGAACTCCGTCCAGTTGAGGCATACCATGCCTGCGGCGACGAGCGTGAGCGGGAACGTAAGCCTGCGCCACGCGACGCCCGTTCCGGAGCGGCGGGCGGTGAGGTTGGCCACGATCGCCACGCAGATCGGAATGACCGATGTGAAGGCTCCCGCGATCGGGGCACCGGCGAGCTGCACAGCCGAGGCGAGCAGCCAGTAATAGCCTAGATTTCCGATGATGCCGAGCGCAAGCGCACTGCCCCAGTCCCGGCGCGTCATCTGCACGAGACTCTTCACGTTGAAGATGAGCAAAATCGCAGAGAACACGCCGAATACGGTGTAGCGCGCCAGCGCGATCAGCAAAGGATCGTAGCCAGCGAGCCAGATAGGGATCACGTAGACAAGTCCCCAGAGGGAACATGCCAACACACCGAAGAGGAGACCTGCGAACATTGGAAGAGTTGAGCGTTGCTGAAGCATCCCGGGCTGTTCTCACGCACTTCTCAGGAGGGCTTCCGAGAACTTCCCAAACGGAAGGAAGACTGGGATGATAAGAGGCAACAACCTTACAAGCAAAGACGTGCCCGTGCACAGTGTCATCTCCCTTCATCTGACCAAATGGATGAATGTCCGTACATGAATTTTCCGCTTGTTCAGCGTAAAATTTCATGGAAGTTTTCCTTCCTGTCACGAAATTTCCATTAATTCTCACCTTCCCTCACCCTTATGCGAATCGGTTATTTCTGCAACGCCTTCAAAAAATCCGGCGGCATGGAAACCTATGCCTTGGGTATGATTGAAGCCGCACTTGAGCTCGGGCATCAGCCTGTCGTCTTCTGCCAGACAGCAGACTACTCAATACCATTTGCAGAAAAGTGTGAAATTCATGAGTACGGCAAAAAGAATATTCCAAACAAAATACAGACTCTTCTTTTTCACAGCTGGCTCAAAAAAGAAAGCCTCAAATCCAATTTAGATCTCAGCATCGGATGCTGCTTCGGCGGACAACCTGATGTCATCGTGTGCGGCGGAGACCGAAAGGGGTATCTGCTGGCGATGAACAAGCCTCTCCTTCTTTGGAACCGCTTGTTCATCAAGCTGGAAAAAGAAATATTTTCAAATTCAAAACTAATAATTTCGCACTCAAAGCTTGTCGCACAAGAACTTGTGAACCTTTACAGCATCGAAAAAGAACGCATCCATGTAATATACCCTCCTCAGAAATTTTCAAAAAAATCAATAAGCGTGGACAAGATCGCTCTGAGAGAAAAATACAAAATTCCCAATGACAAGAGAGTGTTTTTATTCGCCTCCATGAGCCATAAACGAAAGGGATTTGACCTCCTAAGGGAGCACTTTCAGAATTCATCCTCTGACAATCTTCTGCTCGTGGCAGGCAAGCCTGTCAAACACGAATACAAAAATATATTTTCACTAGGATTCTGCTCAGAGATGGACGATCTCTACCAGCTCTCTGACTACACAATACTGGCGAGCCAGTATGAACCGTTCGGATTAGTTGGAATTGAGAGCGTTCTCAACGGAACTCCCGTTATAATGTCCGACAATATTGGATGCTGTGAGGTCATTTCTCCCGTCGCGTTAAAAACTTTCCAACGGAGCAGACCAGAAACACTCGACAAAGTCATTGATGATCTGAAAGACAATCCAATTCAGCTGTCTCAGCCGTATGAACAATATATAT